>JAIXVP010000276.1 GCA_027482905.1 Opitutaceae bacterium | reverse complement strand
CCTAGCGCGATCCAACCGGCGTTTCGAGCGGGAGATCGCCCGGCGCCGCGTTGCCGAGGAACGGGTCCGCGCCGGCCGCGAGAAATACCGGATCCTCCTCCGGGATTCGCACGCGATGCAGAAGAAACTCCGCTTTCTAACCCGCCAGATCATCTCCGCCCAGGAGGAGGAAAGAAAGGAGATCAGCCGCGAGCTTCACGACGAGGTCGTCCAGACCCTCGTCGGCATCAACGTGGAGCTTTCCGCCCTGGGCAAGGGCGCGGCCGTCGGCCTCCACTCCCTGCGCGCCAAGATCACCCACACCCAGCGCCTGGTGGAGAACTCGGTGAACGCGGTGCATCGCTTCGCCCGCGAGCTTCGCCCCGCCGTGCTCGACGACCTCGGGCTCATCCCCGCGCTGCACTCCTACAGCCGCAGCATGGCCGAACGGCGTAAAATCAAGATCCGCCTGACCGCCTTCGCCGGGGTCGAGGCTCTCGGCGGCGCCCAGCGCACCGTGCTTTTCCGTGTCGCCCAGGAGGCCCTGACCAACGTCGTGCGCCACGCCCACGCCACGCAGGTGAAATTGTCCATCAGCGCCATCCCCGGTGCCATCCGCATGGAAATCGCCGACAACGGCCGCGCCTTCGCGGTCGAAAAAACCCTCCGCGCCCGCAACCCGAAACGCCTCGGGTTGATCGGCATGAAGGAACGCGTCGAGATGGTCGGCGGAACCCTCGCGATCGAATCAAACCCCGGCCAGGGCACCCTCGTGCGCGCGGAGATTCCCTTCAGACCCGCCGGCCCTTCCTCCTCGCCGAAGGCTCCCCCCAAATGAACTCCGCCACCCCGATCACCATTCTCTTCGCGGACGACCACGCCATCGTGCGCCAGGGCCTCTGCGCCCTGCTGCTGGCCGACGGCGGTTTCCGCATAGTCGCCGAGGCCCGCGACGGCCGCGAGGCCGTCACCCTCGCCCTCGCCATGCGTCCGGATGTCATCGTCATGGACATCGCCATGCCCGTGCTCAACGGCCTCGAGGCCACCCGCCAGATCCTCGCCGCCAATCCCGCCGCGCGCGTGGTCGTGCTCTCCGCCCACGGCGACGACGAATACATCCAACGCATGCTCGCCGCCGGCGCCGCCGGTTTCCTCGAGAAACAGAGCTCCGCCGAGGTCCTGACCAAGGCGCTGCGCGAGGTCGCGAAGGGCCGATCCTATTTCAGCCCCGCCATCGCGCGGCGAATCGCGAACACCGCCTCCGCGCCGCGTGACCGCGACGGCATGGTCAAAGCCGATGCCCGCCGCCTGACCTCGCGCGAAAACGAAGTGCTCCAGCTCGTCGCGGAAGGCTGCGCGAACAAGCAGGTCGCCGCCACCCTCGGCATCAGCATCAAGACGGTCGAGAAACACCGCCAGCACCTGATGGACAAACTCGGCATCCACGACACCGCCGGCCTCACCCGCCACGCGATCGCCACCGGGGTGATCGAGAGCTCCGTGCTGTTGACCATCGTCGGAGAGGATCATCTGCCCGCCGCGACCGCCGGGTAGGGCAAGGCCCCATGTCGGGCCGCTTCGCTTCGGCGTAGGCTGTGCGTCCAGACCCATGAAATTTCAAAACCTGACCGCCCTGCTTCTGCTCAACGCCGCGCCCTTCGCGCTGTTCGCCTCCTCCGAAACCGATCGCAAGATCGAGGACGCCGCCAAGGCCTCCTACAACTACCGCACCGTCCTCGAGGACCACGTAAAGGTGAAGGCCGACGACGGCGTCGTCACGCTGACCGGCACCGTCCAGGACGCCGACGACAAGAACCTCGCCGCCGACACCGTCGAAAACCTCCCCGGCGTCGTCCGGGTGAAGAACGAGATCAAGATCGAATCCGCCTACCCCGAGCACTCCGACGCCTGGATCGCCTTCAAAATCCGCAGCCGCCTGCTGGTGAAGGCCAACGTCAGCGCCACCGACACCAAGGTCGCCGTCGCGGACGGGATCGTCACCCTCACCGGCACCGCCGACAACATCGCCCAGAAGGAGCTCACCGAGGTCTACGCCAAGGAGATCAAGTGGGTGAAATCCGTGCGCAACGAGCTCGTCGTGCAGGCGCCCGTCGCCGGCCGCACCGTCGGCGAGAAGATCGACGACGCCTCCATCACCAGCCAGGTGAAATACGCGCTGCTCAACCACGACGGCACCAGCGCCCTGAAGACCAAGGTCACCACCAACGAGGGCGTGATCGTGATCACCGGCGAAGCCCGCAACGACGCCGAGAAATCCCTCGTCACCAAGCTCGCCCGCGACGTGCGCGGCGTGCAGTCGGTCGACAACCGGATGACCGTAAAGGGCTGATAGCCCGCCCCTCGCCGTCCCCCCGGGCCGGACCGGCCGCCTCGCGCGGCCGGTCCGGCCTTACCTTTGCCCAGGTTCGCGAACCGTCCGCATTTCTCTCCCGTTTATGAAATCCAACATCGGCCTCACCGACGAGGCCCGCCTCGAGGTCGGCCAAATTCTCAATCTCCTGCTCGCCGACGAGTCCGTGCTCTACGCCACCACCCGCGACTACCATTGGAACGTCACCGGCCTGGAGTTCGACAGCCTGCACCGCCAGTTCGAGGCTCAATACGGCCAGATCGCCGCCTGGATCGACGAGGTCGCCGAGCGCGCCCGCGCCATCGGTGTCGGCGCCCGCGGCAACTGGGCCGATCTCGCCAAGGCCGCCCGCGTGTCCGCCAACCCCGGCGCCGGACTGCCCGCTCTGGACATGTTGTCCGAACTGCTCGCCTTGCACGAGGAGTTGATCGTCCAACTCCGCGCCGACGCCGAGGCCTGCAACACGCGCTACCACGACGCCGGCACCACCGACTTCCTCACCGGCCTGATGGAGCGCCACGAAAAAGCCGCCTGGATGCTGCGCTCCCAACTCGAAACCGAAGAGGCCGAAACCTCCTGAATCCGTCCCGCCATGAACAAAATCTCCTCCCTGATCCTCCTTGTAGCCGGTGTTCTGCTCCTCGTCTGGGGCTTCAACGCCTCCGATTCCATCGGCTCCTCTTTTTCCCGCTTCTTCACCGGCAATCCCACCGACAAGGCCATGTGGCTCCTGATCGGCGGCGCCGTCGCCTGCGCCGTGGGCGCGAGCGGTCTGCTCTTCGGCGGCTCCAAGCTCTGATCTCATCACCATGCTCAACTACGCCGTCACTTTCCTCATCATCGCCCTGATTGCGGGCATCCTCGGCTTCGGCGTGATCGCCGGCACCGCCGCCTCGATCGCGAAGATACTCTTCATGATCTTCATCGTTCTGTTTGTCGTATCCCTGGTTCGCGGCAAACGCGCCTGAGCGTTTGCGGGATTCGCTTCCCGGCGGTCGGTCAGGACGGCGCCGCTGCGCCGCGCCGGGCGAGCCCGTCGCGCGGCGCGTTATCCAGCTCCGCCCGCGTCAGCTTCACCCCCAGCGATTCGTGGGCGGTCCCGTCGGATTCGAAATCGCCGGAGTCCACGCGGACCTCGCGGGAGGAAAACCACCGTCCGGTCCCGACCACCAGTTCCCGGATGCGCCAGGTCCGCCGATCCACGATAAAGTCGCGCAACGTGCCCCCGGCGCCCGCACCGAGGCGCAGGGGCCGGCCCAGCAGGGCGCGAAAGCCGCGGGGCGGCGCCGGTTCCGGCCCGGCCGGCGCGCCGTTCGCCGGGGCCATGTCGTTCATGCCATGGTGCCGGCGATGCTCCGCTTCGTCGCGCGCCGAGACGCCGCGCCCCGGTTCGATCGACGGACCGCGCGCGATCTTCAGGCGCGTCATGGTGACGCGCAGCACGGTCGGTTCCTCGGTGCCGATGCCAAAGGGCCGCGAACCGAAACAGGGCGGTGAAAACAACAGGACTCGTCCGGGCAGCCAGCCGGCGGCGTCCGCCGCGACGTAACGCAGGGTCCAACTGCTCGCGTCGAAGAAAAAATCCCGCACGAACCCGACGTCTCCGTCCGCCGCGCCGACCTTCTGATCGAGCAGGGAACGAAGGCTGACGGTCGAAATCTCGGTGGGGACGGGCTGGGCGATGCGCATGGAGGGGAGACGCCGCGACGGATAGGCGCGGGCGAGGCGGAGCATGCCCGTCGTCGTTCTCCGCCGATATGGGGTCTTTCCCTGCCGACTCACCGTCCCCGCCTAGCCGCCGTTCCGGGGCTGGGTGATTTCCTCGGCGATCCAAACGGCCGATTTCGCCATCGGCAGGGCCAGTTCGACCAATTCCGCCGGTTCGCCCGACAGTTCCACTCCGCGCCGCCGCAAGGTTTCCCAGAGCGGGTGGCCCGGCGCGCGCAGGGCCTCGGCCACGGTGTTGAGCGCGACCGGATCGGTGAGCAGGGCCGCCTGGCCGAATTGTTCGACCGCGGTCACTACCGCCACGGTCACCTCGCTCGCCGCGAAGGTGCTCTCCCCTCTCGCGGCGTCGGGGTAGAGATCGTCGACGCCGACTCCGGCGGCCTTCAACCATTTCGCGCCGGCCGCGCCGAAGCCGATCCCCAGAACCTCCTCCTCCGCCGCGAGGGATGTCGCGGTGTGTTGCGCCCGCGCCAAGGTCAGGGCCGTGAGCAGCGGATCGTTGACCGCCATGGTCCACAACCCGAGGTTTCGCGCCAACGCCGCCGCCGCGACCTTCTGCGGCAGGGTCAGGCGCAGGAGGCGCGCGAATTCAAATCCAAGCAACAAGAGGGTAAGCGTATGCTGCCGCAACGGAGCGAGCGGCAGCGGGCCGCTCAAGCTTGCGCGGCCCAGACGACCCGCCGCCGCCAGCACGGCCGCCTTCACCACCCCGAGTTTCTTTACCGCCAGCGTCCAATCCACCCGCCCCGCATGGTTGAAGGCATGCACGCCGGTCCGGTTCAGCACCGCCTCGATGGTTGGTCCGTAGCCCGGCACGGCCTCCAACGCCGCGACCACATCAACTTCGGCGAGGCTTTCCGCCCCGTCCAGCCACGTGGTCACCTCCAACCAGTTGGCGACCGTGGGATGTTCGGTCCATTTCAAACCACCCGGGCTCAACTCCCCGCCGGTGAACGGCGCGGCCAGACCGCGGCGCACGGATTGCGCGCCCAGGCTGCCCACCGGACGCGCCAGAATGGCCTTCACATGGGGCGCCGCCGGCAGCGCGGGACCGGAGGCCGGGGTCGCGCCCGCGCCGCCGTCCCGCCGGCCGAAGGGCGCCATCGTCCCGCCCGGCAGGCCGCTCACCACCGAATCGCCAAGCGCAAGATAATCGAGGGCCCGCCGTCGTAAAAAGACCGCGACGCTGTCGATGATCGCAAGGGTGTCGGTGCAGGCGTTGTATTCGCCGCGGCGCAACTCGTCCTCGGCCTGGGCCCCGAGTTTGTCGACGATGTGCACACCCAGTTGCCGGAGCTGCTGCACCATGCTGCGGAACGCGATCGCCACCCGCGCGTCGCCGCTCGACAGCAAAAGCCGCCGGATGGTCTGACAGCACTGCTCGACCGCGCCCGCGCCGGTGTTGAGCAGGCCGGCGTATTGTTCCCTCGATACCTTGAGCCGCGCGCAGGCCGATTCCGGCGGCTCGATCAGGCGTTCCCGGCGGCCCTTTGCGTGCGCCCGCTCCAATTCCGCGAGCAGCGTCTCCGCCTTGTAGGGCTTGAGATGGAAACCCTGCACCCCGAGTTCGAGGTAACGCCTGACCACCTCGCGATCACGGGATTCCGTGTAGGTGATGACGGGCAGATCGCTGAGGAAATTCAGGCGCCGGACCTCCGCCACGAGGGACCATCCCTTTTCGAGGCCGAGCTGGTTGTCCACCACCGCCAGATCCACCAGCGGGTTTTTGCGCAACAGCTCCAAACCCTGCGAGACCGAGTCGGCGACCAGAACCTCGTGCCCGGACTGGGTGAGAATCATCGAAACCAGCCGCTGACTCAGCCGGTCGTCCTCCACCAGCAGAATGATCGACGCCGGCAGTGTGGGCGCGCCGGCAGGCGCTGGCCCGGGAGCCAAAGCGGCGGCGCTCGAAGTGGAGGCGAAATCCATGCCCTCTCCATAACGGCGTGCTCCCCGCCCGGCTTTAGGGGATTTACCCGGATTGGGGCGATTTACGCAACCGAGGGCGTGATTCTTGCCACCCCCGCGCGGATCAAGCGACCAGGCAGGCGTCGAGCGCCGCCGTCAGCGCGGCCTCCTCCAGCCCCACCCCGATCAACACGATTTCCTGCCGGCGGTCGCCGTGCGGCTCGGCCCAGTTCTCCACCACGCTCGCCGGCCGATCCGCCAAGGTCGCCCTGCCCATCGTGATGCGCGCCGCCCACCACACGCTGAGCGTCTCCCACCGCACCACTCCTCCGGCCAGCGAGACGAAGCCCATCTCGTCCGGAGATTCCGTCGTCCAAAAAAAACCCTTCGCCCGCAAGACCGCCGGCAACCCGCCCGCAAAAAGCGCCCGCAGCCGCTTTGCGTCAAAGCCCCGCCGCGCCCGGTAAACGAAGCTCGTGATGCCATACTTCACCTCGTGGCGGGCCAGACCTCCGCCCGCCGTCGATTTCGCCGCCAACCCCGCCGGCCCGGCGCCTGGCCCGCGTCCGCTCGTCGCCACTCGATTCAGCTCCCGCACCCACCTTGCGGCGCCGAGGGTCGCCCCCGACTCGAAACGAATCCGTCCCGTGAAAAACTCCGCCGCGAGCTGGCCGCGCTCCGTTCGCACCACCTCCGCGCGGGGATTCAGTCCCGTCACCAGCGCCTCGGCCCGCGCCACCTCGTCGCCCGTCGGATCGGTCCGGTCGCACTGGTTCAGCACCACCACGTCGGCGCATTCGATCTGCTCCTGCATCAGTTCAAATACCGGCCGCTGCCCGCTCCCCACCACATTGCGGCCCCGCTCCGCCGCCCCGGCCGCCCTTTCTGCCTCCGCCGCGAGCGCGACGACGTCGATCACCGTCACCAGCGCAGCCAGCCGCGCCCGATCCGCCAATGCCTTCCCGAACGGGTTCTTGCGGGTGAACAAGGTCGCCACCCCGCGCGGATCCGCCACCCCGCTGGTCTCGATCCAGATGTGCTCGTAACGTCCGCTTGCCGCCAGCCGCGCGATCGCCTCCCCGAGATCGTCCGCGCCCGAGCAACACACACAACCGTTTCCCAACTCGATCACCTCGTCCGCCCCGGCCGCACCTAGCGCACGCCGCTCCGCCGCCTCCGTCCCCACCACCGCACCGTCGATGTTCACCGCCGCCACATCATTGACCACGGCCGCCCATCGCGCCGCCCCACCCTCAAGCCCGGCCAAGGCTGCCTGGCCCAACAAGTGCCTGAGCAAGGTCGTCTTACCCGCGCCTAGAAACCCGCAAAAGACGGTCACCGGCGGACGGGAATCGAGGGGTATTTCCATGAATTCCATCGTGTTTCTTTCCCAACTTACGGGCAACCTTTCAGATTTTTGGAGACTGAGTCTCAAAACCAACTTGACTGACCTTCATTAATGATACGGAGTCTCAGTCCCACATGAAATCTTGTCTCATTTCATCTCACATCCCATTCTTCGGCACCCTCGCCCTGAGCCTGCTCTCCGGCGCGGTGTCCTCCGCCTCCGAGATGAGCGCCGACGCCCCCCTCGTGCTTGACCCGATCGAGGTCCGCTCCCCCCGCGCCGACGGTTACAACGTCAAGGAAGCCACCGTCGCCACCAAAACCGCCACTCCTCTGCTCGACACCCCGCAGTCCGTCTCCGTCCTTTCCAAGGACTTTCTCGCCGACACCGCCGTCACCAGCATCGGCGAAGCCACGCGCTACCTGCCGGGCGTGGGCGTCGCCCAAGGCGAAGGCAACCGCGATACCATCGTCCTGCGCGGCAACAGCTCCACCGGCGACTACTTTGTCGATGGCGTGCGCGACGACGTCCAATACTACCGCGATTTCTACAACATCGAACGGCTCGAGATCCTGAAGGGCTCCGCCGGGATGCTCTTTGGCCGTGGCGGCCCCGGCGGGGTTCTTAATCGCGTCACCAAACAAGCCACCCCGGGCAGCGCGTCCTTTTACGAATTCTCCGCCCTGGCCGGCTCGTGGGAGCAGTATCGCACCACGTTCGATATCAACCAGGCCGTCTCCCATGATGCCACGCTTCGCCTCACCGGGGTTTACGAGGATTCCGGAAGCTATCGCGACGACGTCGAGCTCCAGCGCGAGGGCCTCAACCCGACCGCCGGCTTCCGCCTCGGGGAGCGCACCGTGCTCCGGGTCGGTTTCGAATACTTCCACGATGAGCGCGTGGCCGACCGCGGCGTTCCTTCCTACAACGGCAAACCGCTCGCCACCGACTCGAGCACCTTCTTCGGCGACCCCGACCGCAGTCCCACCGACACCGATGTCGTCGCGTTCTCCGCCTCGCTGGACCATGTCTTCACGAATGGCGCCACCCTCCGCAGTTCGACCCGCCACGCCACTTATGACAAATTCTACCAAAACGTCTTCCCCGGCGCGGTGAACGCCGCCGGCACCCGCGTCGCCGCCTCCGCCTACAACCAGGCCACCGATCGCGAGAATCTCTTCAACCAGACCGACTACGTGCTCGATTTCGCCACCGGTCCGATCGAACACAAGGTGCTGCTGGGCCTGGAGCTCGGCCGCCAGGTAACCGATAACTTCCGCGCCACCGGATCCTCCACGTCCGCCGGCCTGACCTCGCTCGGCAACGTGGACACCGCGAATCCGCGCTACACCGGTCCGCTTTTCTTCCGCCAGAGCGCCACCGACGCCGACAACCACAGCGTGGCGAAGATCGCCGCCGTCTACGTCCAGGACCAGATCCAGCTCCTCCCCAAGCTCCAGCTCGTCGCCGGCGCCCGCTTCGACCACTTCACGGTGGATTTCACCAACCATCGCACCGGCGACACGCTCGAAACCTCCGACGACCTCGTGTCCCCTCGCGTCGGACTCGTCTACAAAGCCGTCGAACACGTCTCGCTCTACGCCAGCCACACCCTTTCCTACGTGCCTCGCGCCGGCGAGCAGCTTGCAGGGCTTTCCGTCACCAACGCCGCGCTCGAACCCGAGCGGTTCGAAAACCTCGAGGTCGGCGCGAAGTGGGACGCGACCGACAAGCTTTCCTTCACCGCCGCCGCCTACCAGCTCGACCGCTCCAACCAGGCCATCACCGACCCCGCCGCCGGCACCGCCGGCGGCCCCCCGGCCGGCACCTTGATCCTCGTGGACGGCCAGCAGGTCCGCGGCGTCGAGCTGAGCGCCGCCGGCCACCTCACCCGCCGCTGGACCCTGAACGCCGGCTACGCCTATCAGGACGGCGAGACCCAATCCGACAACGGCGCCATCCCGGCCGGCACCCGCATCCCGCAACTCCCGCGCAACACCTTCTCCCTCTGGAACCGCTACGACTTCACCGCCGCCTGGGGCGCGGGCCTCGGCGTCATCTACCGCGACGAACTCTTCGCCGCCGCCGACAACACCGTGACCCTGCCCGATTTCGTGCGCTACGACGCCGCTTTGTTCTACCGTTTCAACCAGCACCTCCAGGCCCAGCTCAATCTGGAGAATCTTTTCGACACCGGTTACTACGCCAGCGCGCACAGCAACAACAACATCACCCCCGGCTCACCGTTTGCCGTCCGCCTCGGCGTCACCGCCCGCTTTTAAACCTCCGCCGCCCTTGCATCTACACCGGCGCGATCCCGCACTTCCGTTGCGAGGCCGATTTCAGCGCCGCCGATGCCACCAAAGCGTGGCTGCGCCCCATCCACGCCGACCTCGGCATCGGGCTGCCGGGCACGGTGATCGTGCTCCTCACCGGCATCAGCCCGCCCTCCACGTCACCGGCGCCTGGCCCTGCTGGCGCCGCCTCCGCCCCCGTCGAGTGGGAGTCGGTGTCACGCCGAGTTAAACGTCCGTTCGTATGCTCCCGCCAAACGCCCGCACGCTCTCCGGCGCAACCGACGCGGCCCAGCATCTCGCCGCAATCCGTCTTCCCTCGGAGGGCGTTGTGCTCCCGCCTCCGGGTTCCGACGCGCCCGCCCACCTGCTTCTCATCGGCCTGCAATCTCGCGTCGCCTGCTTCCACGCCGGCCTCGCCTGGCATCTCGATGCCCGGCACTACGTTTGGCTCGCCCCCGTCGCCGCGACCACCCTTCGCTCCGCCACGGTGCGCCCGGCCGATCTGCTGATCTGGCAGTTTAAACCCTCCTGCCTGCCGGACGCGTTCCTCCCCTTCTTGCCCGCCCCGGACCGCTCTCCCGCTCACGGTCCCGCCCCGCTCACACCTTCGATGGAGACCCTGATTCTCGCCCTGCGCGGGTGCCCGGTCGCGCCCGCCCTGCGCACGCTCTGGGGCACGGGTAAGCTAATCGAGTTGCTCACCCTCGTTCTCCCTCCGCCCGCCGACGCGTCGCCCGCTCAAGCCACCGCCCGCGTGTTGCACCCCGCGCTCCGCGCCGTCATCGACTACATGGCCGCGCATCTCGCCGATCCCATCGGCCTGCCCGAGATGGCCGCCGCCGTCCATACCAGCCCGTCGCATCTCAGTCGTCTTTTCACCGCCGAATTCGGCCACGGACCGACCATCCAACTGCGCCACCTCCGTCTCGATCACGCCGCCGCCTTGCTTCGCTCCGGCCAGGCCAACGTCACCGAAGCCGCCTTCGCCTGCGGATACCTGAGTCTCGGCCAGTTCAGCCGCGCCTTCACCGAGCACCACGGCCAACCCCCCAGCGCCTTCATCCCCCGCAACAACGGGTAAACCTTCCGCAAGGACGGGTAAGCACGCCGGCTCCGAGATCGGGTATGCTCACCGCCACGTGATAGGTTCCGTCCAATTTTTCCGCCGCATCCTTGCCTTCGCCCTCTTCGCGCCGGCTCTGGACGCGATCGCCCAGTCCGACCGCTTCACCGCCCCGGCCTTTCGCGGCCAGAGCGGCGCACTCTACGCCGGCTGGGACGATTTCACCCAGGCCACCGCCGCCAATTCCCCCGACCGCCCCGGCTCCGCTCCCACCGGCTTCTCGTTCACCCAACTCGATCCCGCCGCCTTCATCACCAGTTCGGCCAACCTCTACAGCTTTTCCACCGCCCTCTCCCACCGGATCGACGCCATCGCCCTCCAGGCCACCCCCGCCGCCGTCGTCCTGCAGACCCGCACCCTCGGCTCCGCGATCTCCGCCGCCACCGTTCGACTCGAGACTTTCGACGGCACCGCCTGGAGGACCGCCTCCGCGCCGCAAAACGATCTGATCTACTCCGAGACCCTCGGCACCGACTTCGGCGCCGCCCTCGACGAGACCCGCCGCTGGACCTGGAACCTCGGCGCCCCCACCGCCACCGCGCTTCGCCTCACCTTCCAAGCCGGCGGCACCAGCCAGAGTTTCCAAGCCGCCGCCCTCGACCTCGCTCCCGCCACCCAGGCCGACCCCT
>JAIXVP010000177.1 GCA_027482905.1 Opitutaceae bacterium | reverse complement strand
CGTCGTCCGCCCAGTAGGCGGTGGCGAGCAAGTTCTTCATCGGCGAGTGGGTGCCGAAAGACGTGTCGCTCGGGATGCAGAGCCAGTCGCCGTAGTTGTTGGCGAGTTTGTTGAGGCGGAGGCCGTCCGGGTTGTGACGCTCGATCCAGTCGAGCCAGCGAACCATGGCGCCCCAGTGGCGCTCGACGACGCGGAGGCCGCCGTAAACGCGCCAGAACGTGTAGGGGGGGACGATGCCGGCGTCGGCCCAGGCGGCGGCGCCACCGAGGTTGCCGAGGCCGACGAAGTTGATGTCCTCGCGCAGGCGCGGGGCGACGTCGGGGAAAACGCCCTCGGGTGTCTGCGCGTCCTCAACGTCGATGAGCCACTTGGTGAAAAAAGCGGCGACGTCCATGTTGCACATGGCGGTGCGGCAAAAGACCTGGGCGTCACCCATCCAGCCCAGGCGCTCGTCGCGCTGCGGGCAGTCGGTCGGCACGCTGAGGAAATTGTCCTTTTGCGACCAGAGACCGTTTAGCCAGAGACGATTCACGCCCGGGTGAGAGCACTCAAAATGGCCGGCGGGCGGGGTGGCGGAGTGGATGACGCAACCGGTGACGGCGTCTGACAGCGGCGCGCCGGGCAGGCCGGTGAGCTCGACGTATTGGAAGCCGTGGAAGGTGAAATGAGGCTCGAAAATCTCCACGCCACCGCCGCGACAGACGTAAACATCGGTCGCCTTGGCGCGACGCAGGTTGGCGGTGTAGAGGGTGCCGTCAGCGTTGAGGCGCTCGCCGTGGCGGAGCTGGACGCGGGTGCCGGCCGGGGCCTCGACTTTGAGGCGCACCCAGCCGGTCATGTTTTGGCCGAGATCGTAGAGGTGGACGCCGGGACTGAGTTCGGTGTGCGAGACCGGCGCGAGGGTTTCCATGATGCGCACGGGCTCGGCGCGCTGGGCGACGAGTGGCGCGGCGGGCGCGGCAACCTCGCGGGCGGGAAGCCAATCGCGCGGGGTGCGACGGGCGTCGTAGATTTCGCCCATCTGAAAATCGGAGGAGAGAATCGGCCCCGTGGCACATTGCCACGCGCCGTCGGTGCCGAGGGTGAGCCGCGTGCCGTCGGAGAGTTCGACCTCAAGTTGGACAAGGAGGGAGTTTTCCAACGAACCGTAGCGACCACGCGTCTCCTGCCAGCCGACGTAGCCGGACCACCACCCATCGCCGAGGGTCGCCGCAAGGGTGTTGCGACCGGGAGCCAGAAGTGCGGTAACGTCGTAGGCCCGGTAGTGGATGCGCTTGTCGTAATCGGTCCACTCGGGCGCGAAAAGATCGGCGCCGATCCGCCGTGCGTTCGCGGAGAGCTCGAAGAGTCCGCGGGCGGTCGCGTAGACGGTCGCTTTGGCCACGGCGGAAGGCAGTTCAAATTCCCGACGGAAAACCGCGGGCGTGCCGGGCTCGATCAGCGTGGGCGCGATGGCGGCGGGATCGCGGCGGATGATCTCCGGATCGGCCGCGATCCAGCGTGCGGCCCAATCGGTTTTTTCCAGAAACCCCATGGTCCAGAACGCGGGTGCCGAGCAGACGGCGGCGCCGGTCTCATCGGTGATCTCCACTCGCCAGTGGCACGCGGCGCGCGAGCGGAGGGGCGCGCCGGAATAGACGACCTGGGTGGTCTGGTCGCCATCGACGAGGCCCGAGTCCCAGCGGTCGGCGTCCCCGGCCAGAAGTTTCGCCAGCGTGCTGGCCACGCGGATTCGGTAGGCCACCTGGCGCGCGCCTCGCCGGTCCGCCACGAGCTGCCAGCTGAGACGCGGCGAACGTTCGTCGATGCCCAACGGATCGACCAGGTATTCGCAGCGCAGGAGCGCGAGTCGGGTGGCGGAGGGGCTCATGGTTCAAGCCCGCTCCGACTGGATCTGCTCGAGGGATTTTCCGGAGGTGTCGGGCATGAAGAAAAAGCCGACCGCGCCGCTGATGGCGAGGAACAGGGTCAAAAGGCCGGCGATCTCGCCGATACCCTTCGCCGCGAGGACCGGAACGAAGAAGCTCCAGATGCCGAGGATGACGCGCGCGGTGCCGAAGGTGATGCCCTGGGCGGTGCTGCGGAGCATGGTGGGGAAGAGTTCCTGGCTGAAGACCTTGTAGAAGGCCTCGCCCGCCAGCGCGCCGCCGGCCGAGAAGAGCAGGATGTTGGCGAGCGCGACGGGGATGCTGAAGGGGAGGAAAAGCAGGATGGCGTAGGCGGCGATCTGAACGACCGCGCCGATGCCCCACATGAGGCGGCGGGTTTTGTAACTACCGTCCGAGTGGGGCATGAACACGAACACGGTGACGAGCATCGCGATGACGAAGCCGGAGCAGGACAGCAGCACGCTGGCGACGGGGCCGCCGGCCTTGAGCGTTTCGATGAGGTAGGGGCCGAAGAGTCCGGCGGTGCCGGCGGCGAGATTCCAGAAAAGGTAGATCGTGGCGGTCCAGACGAGGGCGCGCAGATTTCGTCCTTTGAACAACGCGCCGACATTCCGGCCGACGGCGGAGGTGGAGGCGGCGGCCTCCTTCCAGACGACGGACTCGGTGAGGCCCTGGCGCAGCGCCCAGGTGACGACCGCTACGACAAAAAGGTGGAGCAGCACGATACGCGTGCCGAGCAACTGGTGCTCGGGCGGCAGGAAGGTGCCAAAGAGGGCCGCCATGATGAAGACGACCACGGGGCCGAGGCACCACGAGATCTGGGTGAAGCCGAGCAGCTTGCCTCGCGCCTTGGCCGGGGCGAATTCGCCGACGAGCGCGAGCGAGGTCGGCACGTCGGCGCCGACGGCGAGGCCCACGATCACGGTGCCGAGGAAAAGCATTTCGCGGTTGCCGGCGAAAGCGACGAGCAGGATGCCGAGGGCGTAGACGATGAGATCGTATTGATAGATGCGTTTGCGGCCCAGCTTGTCGCCCAACCAGCCGCCGAAGATCGCTCCCACGGCGCAGCCGATGGCGTTGGGACCGATGGCGGCGAGGGTGCCGACCTCGCCCTTGGAAAGGGCGAAGGCCTTTTCAAAGTTCACCATCCCGACGCCGAGCGCGACGATGGAGCCGGCGTCCAGATAGGAGGCCATGCCGGCGAGCGCGGACCATTTCCATTGCTGGCGGGTGACGACGGATTTATCGGAAGGGGCGGGGTTCATAAGATGGGGAAGTGGAGATGCGGAACGGTTGGCTCAGCGCGCGGGCAACCAGACGCTCATGTCGGTGTCGCCGCGATTTCCCCACGCGTAGTAGGGCACGAGCTTGAGTCGGATCGGTTCGGCGACGGGCACGGCGACCTCGCGGTAAAGTTGATCGGGCCGCCAGGGAGCGGTCTTCGATGCGAAGGCGGGCAACGTGAGGGTGAGGACGTCGGAGTTGACGATGCGTTCCCGTTGAAAAACGACGCCTTCGGTGCCGGCGGCCAACGACAGGGCGACGTCTTTGAGCTGAACGCCCGCGGGCAGATCGTTGGACTCGAGGCAGTATATCAGCGGGCCGTATTTCACCGCCACCTGGTTGAGGGTTTCCTCGATCAGCGGGTTGGCCTCGAGCAGCACCGGCTTGAACCCGAGGTCCAACGAAAGAACGTCGCCGGCTTTCCAAGCGCGCGAAACCTCCGCGTAGGTGCCGGGACGCAACCTCGCGTCCGTCGGCTCCCCGTTGATCCGAAGCGAAGCGGCGCCGTCGGGCAGCCAGCCGGGTATGCGCAACTTCAGCGCGATCGGACCGGCCGGGGCTGAATCCACGATCAGCTTGATCGCACCCGACCACGGATAGTCCGTCTCCTGCCGCAGCCGAATCCCGGAACCATCGAGCCAGCGGGTGTCGAGGGTGCTGGCGGCGTAGAGATGCACCCAGACGGCGCCGGCGGAAAGGGAGTAAACGTAGTTGTGCGCCTCGGCGATGGTGCGGACGACGTTGGGCGGACAGCAAAAGGACGACTTGATGTTGGCCATGCGGGTCCGCGACCAGCGAAGCGGCACGTCGAATTCGGCGAGCTTCTTGAGCGGGTTGACGTAGAAGTAGTGTTCGCCCTCCAGGCTGATGCCCGGAAGCACGCCGTTGTAGAGCGTCCGCTCGAAAAGGTCGGCGTAGGCGGCGTCGCCGGTGACGGTCAGCATGCGCCAGATCCACAGGCCGTAGCCGATGGTGGCGCAGGTCTCGTTGTAGGCGGTGAGATTCGGGAGCTGGTAGTTCCGGCCGTAGGCCTGGTGGACGGTCTTGATGTATTTGTGCTGGGTGTGGTCCACCCCGTCGGGCGAGGCCCCGTCGTAGAGCGCTCCGGTCATGCCGGTGACGTAGAGTTTTCGACCGGCGACGTTGTCGGCGAGGACTTCGAGCGTCTTGAAGAGCGAGGTGTCGCCGTTCTCGGCGTAGACGTCGGCCACGCCGGCGTAGAGGTAGTTGGCGCGCACCGCGTGGCCGACGGCCTCGGTCATGGCGCGGAAAGGCATGCGATCCTGATTGTGATCGCTGCCGACCGACTCGGGCACCAGGCCGCGAATCTCGATCAGCTGCCGGCCGAGCTCGAGGTAGCGCGGTTCGCGGGTGATGCGGTAGAGCTCGATCACGCCCATGTAGTGCGACGGGCAGATCGCGTTGCGCGCGAGGTCCTCGGGATGCTCCTGGCAGAGCCGCTCGATGTAGTCGGCGGCCTTGCGCGCGAGATCGAGCAGGTTGGTCTTGCCGGTGGCACGATAATGGAGGCACGCGGTCGTGATGAGGTGCCCCATGTTGTAGGTCTCGAAGTGTTCACGGTCTTCGAACTCCTTGGCCTTGGCGGTGGTGACGCCTTGGCGCTGCGGAATGATTTTCTGGGTGTGCAGATAGCCGTCTTCGCGCTGGGCTTTGGCGATCACGTCGATGATGCGGTCCATTTCCGCATCGATAGCGGGAT
>JAIXVP010000074.1 GCA_027482905.1 Opitutaceae bacterium | reverse complement strand
TGCGACGAAAGCCGGCGGCCTGGACGCTCGCGCACCACTCGTCGAGGGCGGCATGGGCCAGCGGAGGATCGACGGGGAACGCGCACGCGTCGGTCGGCCCGAGGACAAAACGTTGGGGCGGCAGCACCAAGAGACGCCCGGGCGGCAGGGCGGGGAGGGCGGCGGCGGCCTTGAGAACGGAGAGCAGCACCGTTTCCTCGGCGTCGAGCGGAGCGTCGAGCCCCCACTCGGCAAAGCCGGTCACGGGCACCACCACGGTGACGCCGGGTTTGTCCGGCCAGCGCGCGAAGTCGGTCCAGGGATGCCACGGCCAGAAGGTGGCGTCATCGGCGATGCAGAGCGGCACGGGAGGGATGGAGGGGGCGGACATAAGGCGTGGGTTGATTAGCAGGTGCGAAGCCAAGCGGGGGGAGGGGCAGGTGGTGCTTTTGACCGCAGTGCGGGCGGGTTTTGGGCGCCGAAAACGGTGGCAGTCATCCTGCTAGGACGGGGGTATGGCCACTGTTACCGTAACCCTTGTCAACGAACTCACCGCCCTGCTCGGCGCGGCCAACCTCGTGACCGGCGGCGAGAGTCTGGAGACCTTGTCGAAGGACTTTTATTGGTATTCGCCGGTGCTGAAACGCCAGTTGGAGGAAAAACGCGCCGACCTCGCGGTGCGTCCCGGCAGCGTCGACGAGTTGCGCGCCGTGCTGGCGGCCTGCGCCCGGGCGCGCGTGCCGGTGATCCCGCGCGGCGGCGGCACCGGCAACTACGGCCAATGCATCCCGCTTTTCGGCGGCGTGGTGGTGGATCTTTCGCGCCTCGATAAATTTGAAATCACCCCCGACGGCGTGGTCCGGGCCGAGCCCGGCGCCCGCATCGGCGCGATCGAACCGGCCGCGCGCGCGGCCGGTTGGGAGATGCGCTGCATTCCCTCCACCTGGGTGAAGAGCAGCATCGCGGGTTTTTTCTGCGGCGGCTCCGGCGGCATCGGCTCCATCACCTGGGGCGGCATCGCCAGCGCGGACAACGTGAAGTCGGTCACGCTGCTGAGTTGCGAGGAAACGCCTCGCCTCGTCCGACTGGAGGAGCGCGCCGCGCTCACCGCCCTGCACACCTACGGAACGACCGGCTTCATGATCGAGCTGGAGATGCGCCTCGCGCCCAAGCGCGACTACGACCAGCTGATTTTCAGTTCACCCGACTGGGAGCCCCTGCTCGCCTGGACCGATGGCGCCGCGCGCAACGACGCTTGGCCCAAGCGCCTCGCCAGCCAGTTCGACGCCGCCATCGTGGCGACCTTCAAACCCCTCCAGAAACACCTGCGCGAAGGCGAGCACGCCACCTTCCTGCTGGTGGAAAAATCCGTCACCGCCGACGTCGTGGCCTCGGCCGAGGCGGCGGGGCTGAACGTCTGCTACCGGGTGCCGCTTTCCGACCCGCTCAAGCCGCCCTACATCACCGATTACACCTGGAACCACACCACGCTTTGGGTGCTGAAAAGCCATCCGACCTACACCTACCTGCAGGCCGGCTTCGGGGAAAACTTCCGCGAGCAATTCGCGCTCCTGCAAACGCGTTTCCCCGGTGAAATCCTGCTCCACCTGATGTGGAACGCGGGCAACCCCAAGACCATGCGGGCGGAGGACGACGGTCGCCTGCTCACCGGCGAGGCGGTCGCGCTGGGCGGCATCCCGGTGGTCGCCTTCCGCTCCGAGGAGCGTCTCCAGGAGATCATCGATTACTGCGCCGAGATCGGCGTCTTCATCGCCAATCCCCACGTCTATACCTTGGAGGATGGCGGGCGGCATCCCAACATCGCCGCCAAACGCGCCCTGAAGGACGACACGGATCCGCACGCCCTGCTGAACCCCGGCAAGATGCGGACGTATCCACGCAACCCCTTCGCGGGCCAGGCGGCGGCCGAACCCGCCTTGAGCCGATGATCGCGCTGCCTTCCGCCGTCTGCGCCGGCGTCGAGTTCGAGGGCGGGGTCGTCGCGACCATGCGCGACGGTTGCCGGCTGGTGGCGGACGTCTACCGGCCGGTCGCCACGCCGGAGTCGCCCGGACCCTGGCCGGTGTTGCTCATGCGCCAGCCTTACGGGCGCGACATCGCCTCGACCGTGGTCTACGCGCACCCGACCTGGTTCGCGCGCCGGGGTTTTCTGGTCGTGATCCAGGACGTGCGCGGCCGAGGCGACAGCGAGGGCGAGTTCTACACGTTCCGGAACGAAACCGAGGACGGCTACGACACCGTGCGTTGGGCGGCCGCCCTGCCGGGGGCCAACGGACGCGTGGGCATGTATGGTTTTTCCTACCAAGGCTCGACCCAGCTGCTGGCCGCCCTCGCCCGGCCGCCGGAGTTGCGCGCGCTCGCGCCGCACATGACGGCCTTCGACTTGTATTCGGGTTGGTTCTACCGGGGCGGGCTCCTGCAACTCTCCACCACGCTGGGCTGGGCCAGCCAGATGTTGCGCGAGGACAGCCGCCGCCTCGGCGCGCCCAGCGAAGCCGCCTTGGACGCGAACTGGCAAAACTCCGGCCGCCTGTCGGGGTTGCTGCCGGTGCGCGACATCGCGCCCCTGGTCAACGGCGACCTCCCCGGCTACGGCGCCGCCTGGTTGCGTCACGCCGACTACGACGACTACTGGCGCGAGTTCGACCTGCTCGCGCGGGTCGCCGAGCTGGGCCTGCCGATGTTTCACCTCAGCGGATGGTATGATCTCTACCTGCGCGGCTCGGTCGACGGCTACCGCGCGATGGCCGCGCGCCACCCGAACCAGTTCCTGCTCGCGACGCCCTGGGTTCATCTGCCGTGGGGTAACCTCACCGGCGGGGCGGATTTTGGTCCGGCGGCGGCGCCTGCGGTGGACGAGATGATGGCGGTCTGGTTCCACCACTGGCTCGACCACGAGACCCCGCCCGCGGCCTCGCCCTTGACCGGTTGCCGTTACTTCAGCCTCGGGGAAAACGCCTGGCGCGAGGCGGCCGCGTGGCCGCCGCCCGAGGCGTTGCATTCGTCGTGGTATCTCGCGAGCGAGGGCCGGGCCAATTCGCGTTTCGGCGACGGCGTGCTCGCGCCGGAGGGACCGGCCGGACCGGACGATGTCTTCAACTACGACCCTGAGGTGCCGGTGGTCGCGCCGGGCGGGAATCAGGGTGGTTTCGCGGGCTTCGGGCCCTTCGATCTGGCGGCGCAGCAGCAGGGCATCAATCTGCTCGTCTTCACCTCCGCGCCGTTCACCGCCCCGGCCGTGCTGGCGGGGGATCCGGTGTGTGTCTTACACGTCACCTCGAGCGCGCCGGAGACGAGTTTTGTGGTCCGGCTTTCGCGGGTGTCGCCGGACGGACGGGCGGTTTTTCTGACCCTCGGCGCGACCGAGGCGCGCGCCAAGGAAGGGGCCGAGTTGCGCATCGCGCTCGATCCCGTGGCGGTGCGTTTCGCGGCGGGCGAGCGCCTGCGGCTCGATGTGGCGAGCTCGGCCTTCCCCTTGCTCATCCGCCATCCCAACACCGAGACCGATCCGGCCTCGGTGGCGCGTGCGGCCGACTTTCGCCGCGCCCTGCAGGTCGTGCACCACGACGACGCCCGGCCCTCGCGCCTCGAACTCCCGTTTCTTCCTTCGCCATGACCGCCATGTCCGCCTCCGACTCCGTCCCTCCGCCGCTGGTTCGTTTCACCGACATCGTGAAACGCTTTGGCGAAAAGCCGCCGGTCATCGACGGCATTTCGCTCACCGCCGAGCGCGGCGATTTCATCTCGCTCATCGGTCCCAGCGGCTGCGGAAAATCGACCGTTCTCAAGCTCATGTCCGGCCTGCTTCCGATCACATCCGGGGAGATCGTGGTGGACGGCATGAAGCCGGTCGACGCCCGCGAGGAGCTTTTCTATGTTTTTCAGGAACCGACGCTGCTGCCTTGGCTGACGGTTCGGGCCAACGTCGAGCTGCCGCTCAAGATCCGTGGCCGGCTGGCGGCGGAACGGGCGGCGGTGGCGGATAAAAACCTTTCGCTGGTGGGCCTGACCGAACGCGCGGACTTTTATCCGCGGGAGCTTTCCGGCGGGCAGAAGATGCGTGTCTCCATCGCCCGCGCGCTCTCGATGTCGCCCGAGTTGTTGTTGATGGACGAGCCCTTCGGCGCGCTCGACGAGATGACCCGCGACCACCTCAACGAGGAGTTGCTGGCGATCCGTCAGCAGCATGCCTGGACGGCGTTCTTCGTCACCCACTCGGTGGCGGAGGCGGTCTTCCTATCCAATCGCATCATCGTGTTGTCGGCCAATCCGGGGCGCATCCACACCGAGGTGAAGGTGGATCTGCCCTACCCGCGGACCGAGGAAACACGGTTGTCCGCCGAGTATCAGCGGCTCGTCGCGGAGGTGTCCCGCCTGCTCCGCTCGGTCGAGCGCCTCAAAAACGCCGCCTGAGCGTGCTCCGACCTCGCCATGAAAAAATCCCGGATCGACAAATTCCTGCCGGTTTTCTCCACCGCCTCCATCATCGGGCTTTGGTATCTGGTCCGGGCCATCATGCCCGAGGAGCAGCATTTTCTCCTGCCCGCGCCTCACCAGATTCTGCAGGCCTTTCACGACAAGGGGCCCGCGCTCTGGGCGGCGGCCTTGAACACCGGCCGGGGCGCGTTGCTCGGTTTCTCCAGCGCCGTGCTCCTGAGTTTTCTGCTGGCGCTGTTCCTGTCCCTGTCGCCGCGTATTCGTGCGAGTTTTTACCCGCATCTCATGGTGCTGCAGATGACGCCCATCATCATCCTGGCGCCTATTCTCATCCTTTGGGTCGGGGCCGGTTTAAAGAGCGTCGTCATCATCACGTTCCTCATCTGTTTTTTCCCGATGGTGGTGAACACCACCCAGGGGCTGGTTTCGACCGACGCGAACCTCGTGGATTTTTTTCGCATGTGCAACGCGAGCAAACGCCAGGAGATCCTCTGGCTGCGCGTGCCGGCGGCCCTGCCGTATTTTTTCACCGGCCTCCGCATCGCCGCCACGCTCGCGCCGATCGGCGCCATCGTCGGCGACCTCTACGCGGGCAACGCGGCCGGCGGCCAGGGCGGTCTCGGATTTCTCACCATCGTCTACAGTTCGCAGTTCCAGATGGGCGCGCTCTTCGCGACCGCTCTGGTCAGCTGCGCCCTCGGGTTTGTGTTTGTCGGGGTGGTTCTGGTATTCAGCTGGCTGGGTCTGCGGAAATGGCATGAGAGCTATCGCAAGGACGCGTGAAAATCGTCCGGTCGCGGCAGACGGCCGTGCTTGGGGCTACTTGCGCGGGTCGACCAGGTTGACCAGGTAGGAAACCGCGCGGTTGGGCCGCAGGAGGAGCGAACCCGGTAGGATTGGATCGATGCCGGGGGCGTCGGGCTCCGGCAGCCGGGTGAGACGCAGCACCAGGATCCCGCAACCGAGCAGGGCGGCGACAAACAGGATTTGAAAAGCCGCAAGATTCATCCCCGCAGCCGGGTTTGCCGAACGCAGGGCGACGCCCCAGGCCGTGGTGGCGATTCCTCCGGCCAGCGAGGCAAGCGCTCCGTGCAGCGTAAGGCCGAGCGTGCGTTGATCCTCGGTCATCAGTTTCGGCAGGTAGCCGAGGTTCCCGGTCATCCAGCAAGTTCCCGCGAAGCCCATCGTGAGGTAGGCCAGCACGAGTCCGCCCCGACCGCCCAGTCCGTAGCGCAGGAAAAGCAGCCAATAGGCGGCGAGCGCGGCGTGGAGCGCCAGGGAAAGCAGCAGGTAGGGCCGCGCGCCGGTGGCGTCGATGCGCTTGCGAAGGGTCCACGCGCACGCCGCCGAGCCGCTGTAGCGAAGGAGTTCAAAAAGCATGATCAGTCCCGGAGGCAGGCCCGTGACCGCCTTGAGGTGGTAGGCCGCGAAGGGCGCGATCGGCGTGGTCAGGGCGTAGCAGCCGATGGCGATGGCTAGGTAGGAGCGAAATGGGGACGCCTTGAGGGCCAGACGAGCGAGTCCCGCCGCGATGCCGCGCAGGCCGATGGTCGGTGGCGGCGGGCCGTCCGGCAGCCGTCGCAGGGCCTGGTAACTCACCGCCGAACCGACCATGGCGATCAGATACTGGATGAACAGGGCCGGGTAGGGCGGCAGCAGCGCGAACAGCAGGGCGCAGGTGATGAGCGTCGCCATGCACGAAAGTCCGGCGAGCATCTGGTCGCTTGCGAAATAGCGTCCACGGGCCTCCCTCGGCAGGATCGCGAATAACCAGGGCAGGCTGGCCGCCATGCCCATGGCGCGCAGCAGGCAGAATCCGAAGCAGCTCGCGATCAACGCTGGCACCATCCAAGGCCGCACGCCGAAAAGCGGCGCGGTGGCCGCCAGTCCGAGCGGAATGATCAACAAAAAACTCCGCAGGCCCCAGCCGCCGAGGGTCAGCCGCTTGAATCCGAACCGCGGCAGCAGCGCGGTGGAGAGGATCTGCACCGGCGTGAGCAGGAAGACGAAGCTGTAGGCCAGGCCGGTCTGCGCCGGCGACGCTCCGAGCTGCTCGGCGAGCAGCACCAGCGGGGTGCCGGTGGCGATCTGCCACGTCAGGGCGTTGAAAAACGAGAAACGGAACCCCGACCGGAACGGGACCAGCGCGGGATCGTCCGGCAGGAGAAGACGGGAAAGGCGGGAAAACATCGACGCGACCCGCGATCAAAGCGGTGGGTCGCCGCTTGGCGCAAGTCGGACGCTCAGGCCGGCAGATCCTCGTCCTTCATCGCGACGAAGAGGAGCGAGATCCCGAAGATCATGAACATACGCGCGGCGGCGTCCTGTCCGTTCCAGCCCTTGCTCTGCCACATCAGGAACCACTCCGCCCCGATCGTTATGAAGGCGGAGAACCACTGTAGCAGGGTGAGCCCGAGCCCGTAGACCGCGAGGGATTTGGCGGCGTTGAAGGCGGCGGCGGGGGCCTTGACGTTTTTCCAGAGTTTCCACGCCCCGAGGGTGCAGAGCGCGCCGGCGGCGGCCTCCCACGCGATGATGGTCCAGTAGAAGGCATGGTGGAACCAGTAGGAGTTGTCCTCGGGTGTCGGATCGGGGAAGGCGCGCCAGCGCTGGGATTCCCCGGAGAACAGCGTGTCCATGCTAAGCACGTGTTGGACGAAGCCGTAGTTGGACGGGTAGTCGAAGACGGCGTTGTTCAGCACGACGATGAGAAAAAACAGGCCGGAGGCGGCGAGCAGGGCGATCTTGGCGTGGCGGAGGGCGAGCATGGCTCCGGTAAAGCAGGGCGAACGCCAACCGCGACCGGTTCCCAGCGGGAATCCGAATATGCCAAGGCGGTTCCCGCGTCTCGCCGGCTGGCATATTCCGGCGGGGGCTTGGTGCTTTTGTCCGCGCTTTTCCGGCGCGGTTTGGAAAGGGCAAAATGCGCGCGATTTTGGACAAACCGGGCGTCGTTGTTAATCGGATACGCGGCTAGGGTGCGGACCGCACGACACCGGCGGATGATCGTCCGGGGTCGCGCCTATTTTCCCATGATTCGCGCGGAAACCGACACCGGCTGGATTTTGATCCGGCATCCCGACCATGCTGTTTTGGCCGGGCAGTTCGCGGCGTGCTGGGGCAACGCCGATTTTCCCCGTCCCGAGCCGTTTGACCGCGTGGTGGCGGCCGTGACGCACCATGACGACGGCTGGTTGGCGCGCGACGCCGCGCCGGTCCTGACGCCCGAGGGCAAGCCGGAGGGTTTCACCAAGGCCCTGGTCGGAGCCTACAGCGCCTTCGAGGAGATCGATCTCCCGGCCTATCTCGCGGTCCGGGGCGAGGCCACGCGCGCGGCGGCGGCGATTGATCCGCTCGCGGGGGTGCTGATCTCCATGCACACCGTCAACCTCTTGAGCGAGCAGGCGGACCTCTCGACCATCGCGCCGGCGCATCGCCCGGCCCACGCGGCATTTGTCGAAGCGCAACGGGCGTGGCAGGCCGAGACGGCGGCGCGCGAGGGTTTCTCCGCCGGGGATCTGGCGCGGGGTTTCGAGTTTCTCCAGTGCTGCGACAACCTCTCGCTCATCGCCTGCGCGGGGCTCGACCGGGTGGCGACGTTACGTCACGCGCATCCGGATGCGTCCGGCGCGCGGCACGAGTTGAACTGCACGCCGGCCGGCCCGGGGGCGTGGACGGTCTCGCCCTGGCCTTTCGCGTCGTCGCGGCTGGAGTTCGACCTGCCGTATCGCGTTATCGGACAAAAAACCTTCGCCGACTTGGCCGAGTATCGCGCCGCCTTCGCGGCGGCGACCGTGCATCAGATCCCGATCGTCATTCACGCGGGTTAAACCACGCAAACCACGCGCCCGCCATGAACATGATCGCCCCCACGCCCGGTTTTGTCACCGTCCCGCCCGACGCCCTTGCTACCCTGGCCGACCTCGTCGGCGCAGACAACCTCGTCACGGTCGAGGCGGAGTTGGAGACGCTGTCCAAGGATTGTTACTGGTATTCGCCGGTCCTGAAGTCCCGTCTCGATGCCCGGCGGGCGTCCGCGGCGGTCCGGCCCGGCTCGATGGCCGAGCTGCGTTCCGTGCTCGCATTGGCCTATGTCCGGGATCTGCCGGTGACCGTGCGCGGCGGCGCGACCGGCAACTACGGCCAGTGCATCCCGCTATGCGGCGGCCTGGTGGTGGACATCGGTCGGCTGGATCGCGTGCTGGAGGTCACGGACGACGGCCTGCTCACGGCCGAGCCCGGCGCTCGGGTGATCAAGCTGGAGCAGGCCGCGCGCGAACGGGGTTGGGAGTTGCGTTGTTATCCCTCGACCTGGGTGAAATCGACGGTCTCCGGTTTCATCGCCGGCGGCAGCGCGGGCATAGGTTCGATCACCTGGGGTGGTTTGCGGGACAACGGCACGATCAAGCGGGTCAAGCTGCTCACCCTCGAGGCCGAGCCGCGCGAACTGGTGTTGGAGGAGGCGGAGGCCTTGCGGGCTTTTCACGCCTACGGGACGAACGGCGTGATCACCGAGATCCAGCTCCGGCTCGCGCCCGCGCGGCGCTGGGACCAGTTGATCGTGACCTCGCCGGACTGGTCGGCGTTGACGGACTTCGTCACGAAGGTGGCGCGCGACGACGCGGTGCCGAAGCGGCTGGTGTCCTTGCAGGAGGCGAGTTTCGGGGCGGCCTTCAAACCGCTTAAACGGTGGATCGCCGACGGTCACGCGGTGGCGTTTTTCGATCTGGAGGAGTCTTGTTCGGCCGCGATGGCGGAGGCGGCGCGGGCGCGCGGGCTCACGGTGTCGTTGACCATCCCGCACCACGAGCCGCGCCGTCAGCCCATGCTCGCGGAGTATGGCTGGAACCACGCCACGCTCTGGATGATGAAGGCGCGGCCCGGGCACACCTACCTCCAACTGGGCATGGGACGGGACTTCGCGGCCCAGGCGGAGGCCCTGCGCGCGCGTTTTCCCGACCAGTTGCACCTGCATTATGAGTTTGTGCGCGGGCGCAACGCGGCGGGCGCTTTGGGCGAGGTGGTGGCGGTGCTGATCCCGGCCGTGCGTTTTCAAAGCGAGGAACAACTGCGGGCGATCATCGCGGCGGCGGGCGAGCTGGGCATCGCCAGCGGCGATCCGCACACCTGCTACGTCGAGGACGGCGGCAAGGACCCGGGGTTCGAGGCGAAGTGGACGCTCAAGCGCGAGACGGACCCGAAGGGCTTGTTGAATCCGGGCAAACTGAAAGCGGAGTGGACGGTGGACGGCGCCGGCACCGGTCGTCGCGAGGTGTTCCCGGTGTTTCTGCGGCCGTGAGGCGCGCGGGGGACCGGATTGGGAGCCGGGCGCGCGTCAAAGCCCGGAGTAGGGCGGGGGAGTCGGGGTGATCAACGCTCCGCCGCGCACGAGGCGCCGCGGGCCGGTGGCGCGGGAGAGCAGCTCGTTGAGCGTGGTGGCGGCGGTGACGACGAGCGAGGCGTCGGCGCCGGGCGAGATGCGGCCGTGGCGGGGCAAGCCCATCACGGCGGCGGCGGCGGTCGTGACGACCGAGGCGGCTTCGCCCATCCGCGTATCCAGATGACCGATGCGCACGGATTGTTGGAAGACCTCGAGCAGGTCGTAGTCGCCCCAAGCGTAGAAGGCGTCGCGCACGTTGTCGCTCGCGCAGGCCACCGGGATGCCGCGATCCCAGGCCTCGTGGATGAGGGTCAGGCCGCGCCAGCGGGGCGTGCGGGCGGGGCCCCGCGCGCCGGCGGGCGCTCCGGTCGGCGCGGGGGCGCGGTCCCGGCCCTGGAGGTAGAGGTTGCAGAGCGGGAGTGCGATGAGGCGGATGCCCGCCGCCTTGACGAGATCGAGGGTGGAGGCGGCGCGGGCGGGGTCCTGGACGGTGAGCGAGCAATTGTGGCCGCAGGCGACGGAGTGGGGGAACTGGTTGCGCAACACGGCTTCGGCGGTGGCGCGCAGGCACTCGGCATGGGTCAGGCCGCTTTCGTCGACGTGGAGATCGAGGCCGATGCCCAGCTCGCGTGCGGCGGCCATGAGCGAGTCGAGTTGAGCCGGCAGATCCGGATTGGGCTGGGGAAAGCCGCCCAGGGCGGTGGCTCCGCTCCTGGCGGTCAGTTCGACGATGCGGGAGCCCTCGCCGTCCGCGAAAGCCTGGAGGCTGCACAGGCTGACGGTCTGGAGGGTGATGCGGCCGGCCCATTCTTCGCGGAGCCGGTTGATGGCGGAGAAGGCGGCCGGGCCGACGCTGCCGCCGGAATCCAGGTGGGTGCGCAGGGCGACCGTGCCGTGGGCGTAGGCGGTTTCCAGGGCGAAGGCGGCGCGGCGGTAGACGTCTTCCTCGGTCCAGCGGGCGCTGTCGGCATGGAGCACGTGGATGGCATCCCAGAATTCCCCGTTGGGGTTGGGCGATCGATGCCAGGTGTGGGTTTTGTCGAGGTGGGTGTGGACGTCGAGCAGGCCGGGAAGCACCAAGGCGCCGCCGAGATCGGTCGTGGCTTCGCCGTCGGGAGCCGCCGTCGTTTGGGCGGTCGACACGGCGAGGATGCGTTCGGCGTCGAGCGTGATGTCCACCTCGGCCCAGGGCTCGTTGACCGGGTCGATGGCGGTGAAGCCGGCGGGAAGGCAGGCGAGGGGGACACGGGCGCGGCGGAGAAGCATGGCGGCAGGGAGCGCGGCGTTGGCGCGGGCGCGAGCGCTCAGGGCAGAAAATCCGTCGTCATCACGGTGCCGGGCGTGAGTTTGCCCGGGGCGACCATGCCGAGTTCCTCCAACGTGGCGATCTGGATGGCGAAGCGGGTCGCCTCGATCCGTCCGGCGCGGGAAAGGTCGCCCGCCGGGACCGCGTCTCGCCCGCCGACCAGGCGCTCGGCGAGGATTTTTTCCCGGGACCAGGCGAGAAACTCGTCGGAGTTGTTGGCGTTGGCGATCTTCAGGGCGGCCTGGCCGGGAGCGGGGTCGCCTTGGAGGTAGTCGCGCCAGCCGGCGGCGTAGGCGGAGAGGAAGGCGCGCAGTTGCGGACCGTGATCGCGGGCCCAGGCGCGATTGGCGAAGAGGGCGGTGTAGGCGTCGAACCCGGCGTCCCAGACGTAGAGGAACTTCGGCGGCTGCGCGCCGCCGCGGATGATGTGGAAAGGTTCCGCGATGTAGAAACCCTGCTGGATGAAGTTTTTGTCGGCGATGAAGTTGCCCACCTGGAAATTCTGCGGGATCACGTTCACGGTGACGTTGTATTTTTTCTTCAAATACCGCAGGAAGACCCACTCGGGTCGTGCCATGAGCGTCCTGCCGTCGAGCTCCTCGAAACGTGTCACCGGGTTGTCCGCGTGCAGCATGAGCACGGAAGGATCGTTTTGAAACACCGCCCCGACGTGGACGAGCGGCAGACCCTCGGCGATGGCGAGCAGCGTGGTGGTGCTGTCCGACTGGCCGAGGTGCGCCTGACCGGTGGCGACCTTTTGGGGGCCGAAGGTGTTGGCCCCGCCGGAGAGCAGCTCGACCTCGAGCCCGGCGGCGGCGAACCAGCCGCGGGCCTGGGCTTGGAAAAAGCCGCCGTGTTCGGGCTCCGGCACCCAGTCGAGTTGAACGACGATTTTCGTCTTGGTCGGGGCGGAATCCGGCTTTTCGGCTTCGCGCTTAGCGCAGCCGGCGCCTCCCAGCAGCCAAGCCAAGCCAACCGCTATGAGTTGGGCCGATCGCTGGAACCGGGAGGAAGAGAAGGAACTCATCCGGTGGTGGGTAGGCTGTAACGTTGGGTGGAGGGCGGCGCGGCGAATCCGTTCGGAAGGTTACCTTCGGTTGGAACCGTTCCGCCCGGAGTGATTCAGGCCTGGGCGATGCGCGCCTGCTCCTGGGCGCGGAAGCAGCCCGGCGACATGTTCATGCGCAGACGGAAGAAACGCCCGAAGTAGGAGGGATCCTGAAACTGAAGCTCATAGGCGATCTGGGCCACGGTCATCGGGGAATACACGAGCAAGCGGCGCGCCTCGAGCAGCAGGCGTTCGTGGATATGGTCGCTGGCGGAGCGGCCGGTATGAATCCGGAGCTCCTCGTTCAGGTGGGAGCGGGACACCTGGAGCAGCTTGGCGTAGTCGGACACTTTTTGCAGGCGCGGGAAATTCTTGTCCAAAGCGATGCGAAAGCGTTGCGGGAGCGAGGACACACTCGGCTCGGCGCGCGCCACCGTCTCGCGGGTGAGCAGGTGCTGCCGGGTTTTGCAGAGAATGATGGTGATATAGGCGTGGACGATGTCGTCGCGTCCGGGCAATTCGCGGGCCGCCTCGGTCAAAAGCTGCGCGAAATGGCGGGCCATGTCGTTGGCGTCGGCGCCGGCGAGGGCGAGCAGGGGGCAGCCGTTTTCGTTTAGGTAGGGAAGTCGTCCGATCAGACCGGGCGTGTCCGTGTCGGTGTTGAAGAAGGAAGGGGGAAAGCCGAACATCACGCCGCGGGGTTCGATCTCGTGGTTCCAGGAGTGCAGCCGGCCGGGCGAGAAAAAGGCCAGGGTGGGACCGGAAAATTCATGGACGGACAGGTCGCAGCGGAGGGTTCCTCTACCTTCGTCCAGCCACAGGATTTGGAAAAAATCATGGCGGTGGGGCTGGGTGCGAACCTGCCTGGGATCTAAGCTCTCGTGGTAGCGAAAAACATGAAAAGCACCCGGGCTGTGATAACCCTGACGATAACCGTTGAACGGAAGCTCGGTGACGGCGGAGGTGGGCACGGAAGGCTTGAGCAGTTTGACCATGTTTCGGGTTTAGCAGGCGTCATACCGCACCCGAACGGGTTGAAACAGCCGTCGTGGATTATGCGGTCATGAACACAAAAACACCAACTTTGGGTGGCTCATGCGATTCAGGTCGCCAGTCGCGGCATGCCCTTTGCTTTCGAGGCCGTTGGTATAGCCCGGAGACCTTGCGCGGGTTGCTTCGGGCCGTTTTCTCCCCGCGTCGTGTTGGATGTTATTCGCAATGTCTAGCCTTCTACGTTTCGGCCCGCTCCGGAATTCGGTTTCCTTCGGTTTGTTTTCCATCGCCGTGTCCGCTTCGGCGTTGGAATTACACAAAGCCCGATCCTCGCCCTTTGATCTCGCGATCAAGGGGCGCATCGAGGGTTTTGCACCGGGCGAGGTGGGATACTTGTCTTGGAATGAGTTGAGGACTCTTCCGTCTTCTCGGTTGCGGGTGGACGGGGAGTTTGTGCCGGGTGAACAGGAGGTCACCATCGTCCTGTTGGAGGATCTCGTGTCCCGCCTTTCCAAGATCCAGGGCGCGGACACGGTGATTTCAACCTGCACGGATGGTTACGCCGCCGTTTATACTCCTGATTATAGGGCCAGGTATAAACCTTTTGTGGTGCTTGAGATAAACGGGGAGGGGCCCGAAAAGTGGCCGCCGAAAGGGATGACCTTCAATCCGGGTCCGTATGTGATCAGCATCGCGGATCAGCTCGCTCCCGGTGCCTCGACGCTGCTGGATGCTTCACATAAGCGTCCGTGGGGGGTCGATTGCCTGGAAATCGTCGACTATCCGGAGCGCTTTGCCCGGTTTTACCAAGGCGCCTTGGCCTCCGCTTCGACCTCCGTCGCCGAAGGGCGTGATATCTGGGTCAATTCCTGTTTCAGCTGCCACAACGTTCCCGAAGCCGAACTGGGTGGAACAAAGGCGGGGCGTCCCATGCAGATTGTCATGATGCAGGCCGTGTATAACTCGGCCTATTTCAAGGGTTACGTCCGAGACCCTTCCAAACTGAACCCAAATGCGAAAATGCAAGCGCACCCGCATTATTCCGAGGCGCAACTGGAAGGTCTGATTGGTTTTCTAAAACTGTTATCCGCGCAGTAAGCGTTGGTGATGTTTCCAGCGATCGGCGTGGGAATCGTGGTTCCCGTTTCGCTTTTGTGATCGTTGGTATATGGACATAAAAAAAGCCCCGGCCAGGCCGGGGCTTTGGAGTTTGTGGTGTATCGAGTTTAGAAGCGATAGGCGTAGCTGACCTTGAAGTTGGTCTCCGGCGCCTTGGTTATGATGGTGCCCGAGCCGAAGATCGGATCCGCTCCGGTGAAGTAATCCTCGTTGGTCACGTTTTCCACCGAGAGGCTGATGTCCCACTTCGGTTGTTTGTAGAACACCGAGGCGTTCATGACCAAGGTGGTGGGCAGCTTGATGGTGTGATCGTAGTTGTGCCAATAGCTGTCGCTCCAGACCGCTCCCAAGGAGGCACCGAAACCGCTGTCGAAGGTGTAAACTCCGAACAGTTTGGCCTGGGTCTTCGGGGTGCCGGGATATTCGCGATCAGGATTGAGCGAACCGCTGCCTTCGCCCACGCCCGAGAAGTTGTTCGGGAGCGTGCCGGCGTTGAGGGCCCAATCTTCTTCACTCAGGCCGGCGGAGCGGAACCCGGCGTTCTGTTCAAGCGTCACCACTTGGTAGCCCACCGAGCCGATCACCGTGAAGTTCTTGCTCAGCGCGTAGGTGGATTCGAATTCGAGACCCTTGCCTTCCAACTCTTCGGTTCCGCCGTCGCGGGTGTTAAACGCGGTCTGGCGCCAGTGATAGGCGGCGAGTCCGGCAAAGAGCTTGCCCTCGAGCCCGGAGGCCTTGACGCCGACTTCCTCGAGTTCGTTTTTGTTGAAACTCGATTTACCCGTGATCGGACCGCCCTGAAGCGGATCGATCGCCGTGCCACGCTGGAAGGTGCCGTAGACGGTCAAAGTTTTCGTGAGGCGCAGCTGCGGGCTCACGCTAAAGCTGGTGTAGCTCTTGTGGTCCTTGTCGGAAGGGAAATTTCCGGCGTCCGAAGGCGCTCCGACCTCGAAGGTTCCGTAACCAAAAAGACCGGAGGTCAGGATGTGGAATTTCTCCACGATCTTGCTGTCGGCGTA
>JAIXVP010000219.1 GCA_027482905.1 Opitutaceae bacterium | reverse complement strand
GCGCTGGGGTTGATGCGGCGGGTGGCGATGGGTTTTTCGTCGTCGGACGGCTCCCGGGGATCGTCGCCGACGGTCAGGCGGGAGTAGGCCTTGAAGCGCTCGGTGCCGGAGAGGATCTCGCCATCCCGGGTGCGGATGGTTTTCGCGACATAGGGCTGAAGGATCTCGAGGCCGAGAAGCTCGGTCGGGACGGCGACTGTTTCGTAGACGCCGGAGACTTTCTTTCGGACAAAAAAACGGTAGGAGGACGCGCCCTCGCCGTCCCAATCGGCCCAGACGCCGACCAGTTTCCAGCCTTTCTTTTCCGGGATGACCTCTTTGAAAACGAGGACGTCGAGGAGTTCGGAGTTGCCGAAACGCACGCTGCTCACGCCGAACGTGACGCGGTAGTCGTCGTCGCTGCGCTCGGTCTCGGTCTTGGCGAAGTCGCCGGTGCGGGTGTAGGTCGTCGTCAGGGTGGCGGTGGCTTGCGACACGTGGGAGAACGGCTCCGCCGACAGGGGGAGGGTGACGAGGGCGGCGACGAGGCCGGGGAAAGCGAAACGCATGGGAAGGACGGAAGCGGGTGGATTTGTGAAAAAGGCCCGATGCACGCGGCATGGGGCCTTTGGAAGGTTGGGCTTGGGCGGGGGCCCCGGGCTTACTTGGCGCCGGGGAAGGTCACCTTGGCGGCGTCCTCGGTGGCGGCGGGCTTGGCGGCCGGGGTAGCGGCGGGGGCGGGGCTGGCCGGGGCGGCGGCGCCGGCGGGGCGTCCCTTGTTGATCTCCTTCTGGACGTCCTCGGTGATGTCGTAGGAGGAGTCAGCGTAGATAACGGGGCTGATGCCGATGTGGGAGAAGCCGGACTTGTCGAGCACGAGGGTGGCGCCCTTCTTTTTGGCGACCTCGACCACGGTCACGTTGATCTTTTCGAACATGATCTTGCGGAAGTTCTGGATGCGCTGCTGGAGGGAGCGCTGGGTGTTGCCGCGGAAGGACTGGACTTCGTTTTGCTTGCGTTGGATCTCCTCGATCTTGGCGCGCATTTCGGTCTGCAGCTTCTCCTTGGCGTCGGCGGCGAGGGCGGGGTTCTTGCCCTTCTCCTCCAGCTCCTTGAGCTGAGCGACGAGATCCTGGCCTTCCTTGTTAAGCTTTTCGAGCTCCTCGTTGGCCTTGGCTTCGTCGCCCTTGAGTTTGGCGTTTTGGTCGGCGGTCTCGTAGTGGTCGTCGAGCAGTTTGGCCATTTCGACCACGACGATCTTGGGGGCGGTCTCGGCGAGGGCGGGGACGGCGGCGACACCTGCGAAGGTGGTGATCGCGAGGAGGGAGGACAGGAGTTTGTTCATGCGATGGGTTTTAAAGGTTGGAAGCGGGAGGAAAGGGGAACGACACGACAATCAGAAGCGGGTGCCAAAGGAAAAGTTAAACTGCATGCCGTCGTCGTTGTGATCGTCGGTGGTGATGGGGATGCCGAAGTCGAGGCTGAGGGGGGCGCCGCCGACCATGAGCCGGATGCCGAAGCCGAAGTTGTCGTTGTAGCCGGAGGCGTCGAAGTCCCAGGCGTCGGTGTTGACGAAGCCCACGTCGTAGAAGACGGCGAGGCGCAGGGGATTCACGACCTCGAAGGTGTATTCGACGCTGCCCATGGCGTAGCTCTTGCCGCCGATCGGCTGGTAGGTGGGGGCGACGTCCGAGCCGTCGGGATCGGGCTCGGTGCCGGCGGGGCCGTCGGGATCCGGCTCGGTGGTCAGGCCTTTTTCGTCCTTCGGGCCGACCTTGCGGAATTCGAAGCCGCGGAGGGAGCTCGGGCCGCCAAGGAAGAGGCGGTCGAAGTAGGGGACGGAGTCGCTATCGCCGTATTCGTCGATCACGCCGGCGCGGCCGATGAAGGACACGACCTGGTTGAGGGTCTCGAAGGTGTTGTAATACTGGGAGGCGCGCAGCTCGACACGGTAGTAGTCGGTTTCGCCCGCGAAGGGTCCGCCGGCGAGTTCGGTGCTCAGCTCGACGCGGTTGCCGCGGGTGGTGTTGTAGAGGCGGTCGCGGGTATCGCGGAGGAGCTTGAAGGTGAGTTTCGACACGGTGCGGTTGCCCTCCTCGTCGATCAGGAAGGGGGCGGTCTGGCGGTCGACGTCCTCGATACCGACGATCTCGTAGGTGTAGCCGAGGCGGCCCTCGACGAGCTCGAACAGGCGTTTGCGGAGGTAGACCTCGGCGCCGGTGCGAGTCTCCGCGTAGACGTTGTTGTAGTAGTCCGAGCTGGTTCGGTAGAGGGTGAAGCCGAGGGCGAGTTCGCGTTCCAGGAACCAGGGTTCCTCGAAGCTGAGGGTGGCCTCGCTGGAGCGGGAGCCGAGTTGGAGGCGGAGGCGGAACTTCTGGCCGTCGCCTTGGAAGAAGCTCTTCCGGTTGAACAGGTCGAAGTTCGACTGGCTGACCTCGGCGAACACGATGGCGCGTTCGAGGGAGCTGAAGCCGGCGCCGAAGGTGAGGTTGCCGGTGCGGCCTTCCTTGACCGCGATCTTCAGGTTGCGGCGGCCGGGGAGGTTGGTGCTCTCGGGGCTCATGTTCACCTCCTCAAAGAAGCGGGTGTTCTCGAGGCGCAGCTTGGAGGTCTGCATGCGCACGGTGTTGAAGACCTCGCCCGGCCCGAGGGCCAGTTCGCGCAGGACGACGACGCTCTTGGTCTTGGTGTTGCCCTCGAGGCGGATGGATTCGACGAAGAACTTTTCGCCCTCGGTGTATTGGTATTCGAGGTCGATGGCGCCGGTCTCGAGGTTGGGTTTGCGGATGACGCGGACGCGGGCGTCGACGTAGCCGTCCTTGCCGACGTAGTCCTCGAGGGTCTTCTGATCCTTCTCGACGGCGGTGGGCGAGAAGGTGTCGCCGGTCTTCAGTTTCAGGAAGGTCAGCAGTTTTTCCGAGGGGTGCAGTTTGTTGCCGGTGATCGTGACGTCGCCAAGTTTGTAGCGGCGACCCTCGACGATCACGAACGTGAGGACGAGGCGGTTGGGCTTGGGGTAGTCGAACTTCACCTTGGCGGGCTCGATCTCGACGTCGAGGAAGCCCTCGTCGCGGTAGTAGTCGCGGAGTTTGTCGAAGTCGGTCTCGTAGCGGTCGTCGCGGAAGCGACCGGTGTCGGTGAGCCAAGAGAACCAGTTCCACTTCTTGGTTTCGATGGTCTTGCGCAGGCGGCGGGTGGAGACGTTTTCGTTGCCCTCGAACACGACGCGTTTGATGCGGACCTTCTGGCCTTCGGAGACGTCGAAGAAGACCTTGCCGAGACCGGTGGCGCGGTCGCGCTCGATGCGGTAGTCGATCTTGGCCTGGTTGTAGCCGGACTTCTGGTAATACTCGCGGATCTTTTCGGAATCCTCCTTCACCTGGCGCTCGTCGAGGGGGAGGCCTTCCTTCGTCTTGGATTCCTTGGCGAGTCGCTTGGCCTTCACCTTTTTGTTGCCGACGTAGGTGACGGACTCGACGCGGAATTTGGACGTCACCTCGACCACGAGGTCGACTTTTCCATTCACGAGGGCGCCGCGTTTGAACTCGATGAACTCGAACTGGCCGGTGCGGTAGAGGGAGCGGATGTCGCGGTCGATCAACGCGTCCTCCAGTGCGGAGCCTTCCTGCAGCTGCATGTTCGCGCGCACGACCTGTTCGGCGACGTTGGCCGGGCCGTTGAAGCGCACGGTGATGGCGCCGACGCGGGCGGCGGAGGCGGCGGCGGGCACGGCGCCGCCGGCGACGGGCTGGGCGGCGAGGCGCAGGAGCGCCGGGGCGGCGAAAAGGGCGGCGAGGAGGACGAGCCGGGCGAGGAAGCGCGCGGCGGGGTTACTGGGTATAGTTTTCAAAACGGGTGATCGAATTGAGGAAGGTAAGCTTCAGGTCGCCTACCTCGCCGTTGCGGTTTTTGGAAATGAAAAGCTCCATCGTGCCGCTGGCGACTTGGAATTTGTCGTTTTCCTCCTTGGGGCGGTTCAACATCAGCACGACGTCGGCGTCCTGCTCGATGGAGCCCGACTCGCGCAGGTCGGAGAGGCGCGGCGCGCGGTTTTCCTTTTCGGCCGAGCGGTTGAGCTGGGCAAGGACGAGGACGGGAACGGCGAGTTCTTTGGCGAGCGATTTCAGGCCGCGGGAGGCCTCGGCGACCTGTTGTTCGCGCGGCACGGTGCCGTCGGTGGGGCTGATGAGCTGGAGGTAGTCGACCACGATGAGGCCGAGGGGCTGGCGGGCGTGGAGGCGGCGGGCCTTGGCGCGCAGCTCCATGACCGAGAGGGAACTGGAATCGTCGATGAACAGGGGAGACTTGGAGAACTCGTCCGCGACCCGCAGGAGTTCCTGTTGTTCCTCGCCGTTCTTGGACAGCAGGCCGTCGCGCAGCAGTTTCATGTTCACGCGGGAGCGGGAGCAGAGCAGGCGGAGGGCGAGCTGGGCGGCGCTCATCTCGAGCGAGAAAACGAGCGTGGCGATGCCGGGGCCGCGCAGGGGCAGGGCGGCGTGTTCGGCAAAATTCATCGCGAGCGAGGTCTTGCCGCAGGAGGGGCGGCCCGCGAGGACGATCATCTCGGACTTTTGCAGGCCGAAAAGGTAGCGATCGATGTCCTTGTAGCCGGTGCTCACGCCGGTGAGTTCGCCCTTTTTCATCAACATCTTGTTGATGACGACCATGGCCTCGCGGGTCGGCTCGCGCATGGGTTTGGCGCCGTCGCCCACGCGTTCCTGGGTGACCTTGAAGAGCTCCTGCTCGACCTTGTCGACGAACTCCTGGATGCCGCCGGTGTAGTTGTAGCAGTTCTCGACCGCGCCCGTGGCGGCGCGGATGATGTCGCGCAGCAGGGCGAGCTCGCGGACCTTCTCGATGAAATAGCTCGCGCCAGCGGTGGTCGGGATGCGGCCGCTGATGCGGGTGAGATAGGCGTAGCCGCCGATCTCGTCGAGCTGGCGGGTGGTCTTCAGCTCCTCGGCGAGGACGGCGAGGTCGATGGGTTTGCCGGCGTTGTAGAGTTCGAGGAGCTTCTCGTAGACGACGCGGTTGGCCGGGACGTAGAAGGAGCCCGGGGCGATCTTGCCCTCGAGGCAGCGGGCGACGACGTCGCCGCCATCGAGAAGACAGGCGGAAAGCAGTTGTTCCTCGGCCTCGACGGAGTGGGGCGGCACGCGTCCGGGGGCGCCGGCGGGCGAGGCCGTATCGGGGCGGGGGCGGCGCGGGGCGCGGGCGGCGGAGCTGCTGGCGGAGTCGGACATCAAGCGGAGGAAGGGCGAGGCAAGGGGCCGGGCGCGAGGGGCGCAAGGGGCAAGGCGACCGGATGATTTTTATTCGCGGCGGGCGGGGCGGCCGGGCGGAAAAAAGCCGCGCCCGGGAGTCGGGCGCGGCCAGGGAAAACCGGCGGGCTTGGGGCCCGATTACTCGGCCTTTTTCTTGGACTTGTAGGTCTTCGGCGCGGGGGCTTCCTCGACGACCGGGGCCTGCTCGATGGGGTTCTCGGAGACGACGTCGAAGCTGATGTCGACGCTGACCTCGGGGTGCAGCTTGATCGCGACCTCGTGCTTGCCGAGGGTCTTCACCGGGGTGTGGAGGTGGATCTTCTTCTTGTCGATCTGGACGCCGGCCTCGACGAACTTGGCGTGCAGGTCGGCGGCGGTGATCGCGCCGAACATCTTGCCGCCTTCGCCGGTCTTCACGGCGAAAGCGAGGGAGACCTTGGCGATCTGTTTGGCGAGTTCCTGGGCGCCGGAGAGCTCGGTGGCCTCGCGCTGGCCGCGCTGTTTTTTGAGCGCTTCGACGCGCTTGCGGTTGGACTGGGTCAGGGCGACGGCGTCCTTGCGGGGCAGGAGGTAGTTGCGGGCGTAGCCGGCGCGGACACGGACCTGGTCGCCTTCGCCGCCGAGGCCGGCGACGGGTTTCAGGAGGAGGATTTCATGGTGGGCCATGGGAGTGGATGGGTTGTTGGTTAAAAAGGGAGCGGACGGGGGGAAGGAGGCGGGAAACGCGCGGGAAGGCGCGGCTTAGAACGGGACGTCGTCGTCGTTGATCTCGTGCTGCGGGGCGGGGGCGGGTCGGCCGCCGCCGGGGGCGCGGGGCGGCGGTGTCGCCGGGCGCTCGTAGGTTTGGTCGACGCCGGCGTCCTCGCCGGTGGCGGAGCCGCCGGCGCCGGGCGCGCCGCCCTCGCGGCCGCCGAGGAACTGGAAGTTCTCCAGGACGACCTTGAGTTTGCTGCGTTTTTGCTGGGTGGTTTTGTCCTCCCACTGGTCGAAGCGGAGGCGGCCCTCGACGAAGAGGGGGCGGCCCTTGGTGCAATACTTGGCGATCAGCTCGCCCTGTTTGCCCCAGGCCTCGATGTCCACGAAGGTGGCTTCCTCTCGGGTCTGGCCGGACTCGTCCTTGAAGGAGCGGGAGATGGCCAGGCCGAACTGACAGATGGCCGTGCCTTTGGGCGTGACACGCAGCTCGGGGTCACGGGTGAGGTTTCCGATCAGGAGGACGCGGTTGAGGTTGGCCATGGCGGGAGGGTGGAAGGGGACGACGACGAAGCGAAGTCTTTACGCGCTCTCGACGAGGGTGCGGTAGACGGCGTGCTTCAGGCGCAGGCGCTCGGTGAGGGCGGCGGGCGCGGAGGCGGGGCCGGAGAAGCGGATCTGGACGTAGCTGGCGGCGGGGAACTTGTTGTCGGTGACGCGGGCGAAGTCCTTGCGGCCGACGTTTTCGACGGAGGCGACGACGCCGGAGACGGCGGCGATCTCGGTCTTCACGACGTCGACGATCTGCTCGACGGTCTCTTCCTTGCCCCGGTTATCGAGGATGAAGGAGGCGAGGTAGTTGCGGTGGGCGGTGGTGCTCATGGTGGGAGGGTGCGGCGGTTAAGTTGGTTCATGGCCTGATCGGGCCCCTGGGCGAGCAGGAGGCGGAGGCCGGAGACAAAGCGGGGGAGTTGTTGGTTTAAAAGAGTTTGTTGATCTGTGGTGAAGCGGCCGAGCACGAAGTCCTTGAGGTCCATCTCCGGCGGGGCTTTGGGACCGATACCGAGGCGGTAGCGGACAAAACCGTCGCCCATGCGCTGGAGCAGGTCGGCGACGCCGTTGTGGCCGCCGGCGCTGCCCTTGACCGCGACCTTCAGCAGGCCGAGGTCGATGGTGAGGTCGTCATACACGACCGTGATGGCGGCGGGGGGGACCTTGTGGAAGGCCGCCAGCTTCTGGATGGCGCGGCCGCTTTCGTTCATGAACGTCAGCGGCTTGGCCAGCCACACGGTGTGGCCGGGAGCGAAGTCCCAGCGGGCGACCTCGGCCTCGAAGCGCTCCTGGGTTTGCCAGGCGAGCTTCTCGGCGCCGGCCAGCGCCTCCACCACCATCCAGCCCGCGTTGTGGCGGGTGGCGGCGTAGGCGCGGCCGGGGTTGCCGAGGCCGGCAACGAGCGAGATGGACATGACTCAAAGAACAAACGCGCGGGTCCCGGGCGGCAAGGCGCGGGGCGCGGCGGCGGACGCTTACTTCTTGGCGGGCGCGGCGGGTTTCGCGGCGCCAGCGGCAGGCTTGGCGGCGGCACCAGCGGCGGGCTTCGCGGCGGCACCGGCGGCAGGGGCGGCGGCACCAGCGGCGGGCTTGGCGGCGGCACCGGCGGCGGGCGCGGCGGCGCCGGCGGAGGGCGTGGCTGCGGCGGCGTCGGGGATGGCTTGCTCTTCGACGCTGAGCACGGACACCACGGGTTGGCCGGGGACGTCACGATACTCGACGCCGGCGACGGCCTTGAGGTTGGAGATCTTGAGCGTCTCGTTGATCTTCAGCTCGGAGACGTCCACCTCGATGACGGGGGGCAGGTCCTTGGGCAGGCAGCGGATACGCACGGTGTGGGTGGCGATCTCGAGCACGCCGGCCTGCTGCTTGACGCCGTAGGCCTCGCCGATGAGGGCGATGGGAACGTTGATCTCAAGTTTCTCGTCCGCCTTCACCTCTTGGAGGTCGACGTGGAGATACTTGTCGGTGATGGGGTCGCGCTGGATCTCCTGGAGGAAAGAGAGGGCCTTCTCGGCTTTGTCCTTCTGGACGAGCTCGATGAGGAGGGCGCGGCCGGCGACGGCCTTGAGCAGGCGGACGAACTCGGGCGCGTCGACCGAGAGGGTCTGCGGGCTGGTGTGCTTGCCGTAGAGGATCGCGGGGATCTGGTTCGCCTTGCGAACGCGGCGGGAGGCCGAGCGACCGGTCTGGGCGCGCGGGGTGATGGTCAGGCTGAGTGCTTTGGTCATGGTTTCGTTCCCCCTGTCGCACCGGAATTGATGGCAGGCGTAGTGGAAAAGAGGATCAGCAGAAACTTTGGCCGGGGCTTTTGGCAACCAAAACCTGCGCGCGGCCCGAAGAATCTGCGGTTTTAGGGAAAAGGGCGTTGACAACCGGGGAGCCGGCTTGGTTTTTCCCACGCCCCTTAACGGGGTTTCATTGCCTGGTAGCTCAGTGGCAGAGCAGGTGACTGTTAATCACTTGGTCGTAGGTTCGATCCCTACCCGGGCAGCCATTTTGGCCTCAGAGACTTATCGAAGTTTCTGGGGCTTTTTTTGCGACCGTGTTTTTGCCATTTCCGTTCCGGCCGCCGTTTTCTTTCCGAGGAATGTGGTCGCCCTTTGTCGGCGGGCGGGCGCCTGGCACTAATCGGCGGCGGACTGTTCGACTGGTGTAAGGGTAATGGCGTCGCGGCTGCCGGAGATCTTGTAGCCGGCGGCGACATCAGAAGGGTGGGCCGGGAGCGATTCCGGCGATCGGGCGTAGCGGAGGGTGAAGCCGATCAGACCGAGGGCGCGGACGGGTGGACGCAGTCGGCCGCGCCAGGTGTTCACGGCGATGTGATGATGGTAGCCGTCGTAGCCGAGGAAGAGCGCGCCGGGATAGTCGCGTTGCCGCACCGTCAGGCCGAGCCGGTTGACGAACAATCCGGCGGCGGCGGCAAGGTCGGCGACCGACAGGTGGACGTGTCCGAGGCGGGTGGTGGGCGGCAAGGGCGCCTGGCGGTGTTCGGGACGGCCAAGCGCGAGAAGCGCACGCGCATCGAGCGAATGGGTGCCCATCGCGACATCGGCGCCGGAGCGGGGCCAGTCGGCGGCGGGTTTGTCGGCGTAGAGTTCGACGCCGTTGCCCTCGGGGTCGGCGAAGTAAAAGGCTTCGCTGACGCCGTGGTCGGAGGCGCCGTGGCACGGCACGCCAAGATCGAGGAGGCGTAGCACCGCCGTGGCGAGCGCGGCCCGGTCCGGCAGCAGCAGCGCGAGGTGGAACAGACCGGTGGTCCCGGGCGGCCGCGCCGGTGCGGCGGAGTCCTCGACGAGGTTTACCAAGGCGGGCGCCGAACCGTCGGCCGAGAGCGCGATTCCGGCGAGGGAGCGACCGATTTCACGCAGGCCGAGTTGGTCGCGGTAAAAGGTGAGCATGCGTTCGGCGTCGTGGACGCGAAGGGTCAGATCGGAGAGCGTTGCGCGGGAGAAAAAAGGGCGGGCGGCGGTGTTCATGGAGAAGCGGGCGGAAACGGCGAAGCGGCCGGATGCGGCGCGCGGATGCGGAGCGTGTCCGCGGGCCGGGGCTCGGTCGAGGTCCAAGGGGGGGCGTCGCCAGCGACCGCGCCGGAGATTTCAGGACCTCCCTTGGTTCGGGGGGGGCCATGTTGCCGGCGAGTGTTCGCCGAAGTTTGTCGCGTTCTCGGGGGCGTCAGGGCGCCAGTCTCGAGCCGCAGCCGGCGCAGAATTTGCCTTCGGCCGCGAGTTTTGTCCCGCATTGCGAGCAAAACGCGGCCCGGGCGATGGTCGCGGGCGGCGCGGTTTCGCCGGCGGCGGGAGGCGCGGTGGGTGTGGCCGCGACGGTGGGGGGCAACGGGGCGGCGGGACCGGCGGCGAGCATCGCGTCGACGCGCGGCAGCAGTTTGTCCAGAGCCACGCTGAAGGCCCGCTCCACCACGCGGGTGTTGTATTGGGAAACAACCGATGTGATGGGGTCGCTGGAGAGCAGGTTCACGCCGGCGATGGCCATGCGCATGTCTTTGACCGTGGTGGTGTTGACCACCTCGGCGGTCTCGCTGTCGATCAGGAGCCCGCCTTGGGTTTCATCCACCAGCTGCACGCTCACGGTGCAGTTCACGATGGTTTTCACGCTCTCGTTTTTGGTGTCGAGGGTGAGGCCCATTTTTTCCAGCTCCGGGTTGCTCGCCTTGAAGATGTTCTTCAGCCCTTCGACGACCTTGACCGACTTATTCGCGGCTTCCTTGCCTTGGCTGACGCTCAGATCGGTCACGGCGACGCTCATCGTGTAGCGACCCCGACCGTTGATCAGCACGCTGAAGCGGTTGGTCTTCGCGAGGAGGTTCTCGAAGGTGGGCTTGATCTGTCGGCTCACCGCCCGACCGCCCAGGCGTTCGCTGATGTCCTCCGGGATCTGGATGTCCGGCGAGCCGAGCGTAAACTTGGCGGCCAAATCGCCAGGCTTTTGGGTGAACACGTAGGCTTCGTTCAGCACCACGTCCTGGGTTTCCGTGCCGCCCGCTTGGAGCAGGCAGGGCAGGAGGGCGACGAGGAGCCAGTGGGAGAGGCGACGGGGACGGAGCAGGGAGGGCAGGCGGGGGTTGGTCATGGGAAAGCGGCGAAAGTCGACCGGCCTCGTTGCAAACTCTTGTGGGAGTTGGCTTTTAATCGGGCCGATTGTGATTTCGACTACGTCCGCCACTTTTATGAAGGGGAAGCATAAATTCGGGATTTTACGTATTTGTTGAATGCGTGTCTCGAGGGTTTCGAGACGCGCGGCTCTGGTCCAGGCCGGACTCAGCGGCCTTCGCGGAAGATCCCGTAGCCTACGTAGGCGGCGAGCATCGCGGCTAGAACGTAGCCGGTGGTGCTGAGGGCGTTGCCGGCACCGCCCTTGGCCGCGACGATGAGGGAGCTGCCGATGAGCAGGGAGCCGGCGATGAAACCGAGCGCGATGCGGTTGGCGGAGGTCTTGAGCGCGGTGTCGAGGTCGTCGAGGCCCTGGTGTTGGAACTTGATCGTGAGCTCGTCATGTTCGAGCCGGCGGACGATGCGGTGGATCTCGCCGGGCAGGTCGCGGAGGCTGCCGAAGGTGCTGCGCAGCATGGCGCGGGTGTCGCGTAGGACGGCGCGCGGGCCGTGGCGTTCCTTTTGCAGGGCGACGAGCACGGGGCGGGCGGAGCGTTTCAGGTCGAAATGCGGGTCGAGGCTGGTCGCGACCTCCTCGATGGAGAGGACCGCCTTGGCCATCAGGGAATAGTCGCTGGTCACGGAGATGCCGTTGCGTCCGAAAATGAACAACAGCTTCAACATGGCGCGGCCGAGGTTCACCTGGTTGATGGCGCGGTTGAAGTCTTCGCGCAGTGCCAGGGTGACGTCGCGCTCCATGGCGCGAAGGTCGGCCCGGCCTCCTGGGCTGCCGAGCTCGGCGGCGATCTGCACGATGCGTTCGGCGTCCTGGTCCACGGCGGCGAGGAAGAGGTCGGCCAACGCGAGCCGCAGGCGGCGGGTGAGGTGGCCGGCGAGGCCCCAATCGAGGAAACAGAGGCGGCCGTCGGCGGCGACGAGCACGTTGCCGGCGTGCGGATCGGCGTGGAAGAACCCCGCGACCAGCACCTGGTGGAAAAGCGAGGTGGCTCCGGCGCGGGCGAGTTCGCGGGCGGCGGCGGGCTCGAGGCCGCAGGCGTCGACCGGGCGGCCGACGATGCGCTGCATCACCAGCACGCATTCGCCGGACAACTCCTCGACCACCTCGGGGGCGAATACGTGTTGCGGCGTGGGGTTGGTGGCATTGAAGAAACGCTGGTTGCGGGCTTCGTGGTTAAAATCGAGTTCGCGGAGCACGCCCGCGCTGACCTCGGCCACCACGGCGGGCAGGTCGTAGGGTTGGAGGGCGGCGATTCGGGTGTGGAGCTGGCCGGCGAAGAAGGAAAGCAGGGCGAGGTCGGATTCCACGATGCGGCGCAGGCCGGGACGCTGGATTTTCACCGCCACCTCGCGGCCGTCGTGCAGGCGGGCGAAGTAGACTTGGGCGAGGGAGGCGGACGCGGCGGGGGTTTCGTCGAAGGCGGCGAACACCTCCGCCGGCGGGCGGCCGAGCGAGGCTTCCAGCACGGGCCGCATCTCCGAAAAGGGCAGGGGAGCGACGTGGCTGCGGAGCTTGCGCAGCTCGATGATGAGGGCGGGCGGCAGGGCGTCGGGCCGCATGCTCAGCATCTGGCCGGCCTTGATGAAGGCGGGGCCAAGCTCCTCCAGGCCGGCGCGGATGCGTTCGTAGGCCGGCAGGCGGTGGGTCGGACGGGGAATGAAGCGCTGCCAGAAACCGGCCGGCAGCTCCAGTTGATCGAGGAGCTCGCCGAAGCCGCAACGCGCCGCGACGGCGATGATCTCCTTCGCGCGGACGGCGTGGGTGACGAGGGCGAAGGGAGTCAACGGAAGGGAAACGCGGAAAAGCTAAAACGCGGAAAAGCGGAAAAGGGAAGGAGGCGGCGAATGGAGGCCGGAGGGGGCGTTCAGGGCTCGCCGTTGCGGGTGGGTGCGGGCGCGGTGGGTGCGGCGACGGCGGCTTCCAGCGCGGCGAGGCGGGCCTCGAGGGCGGCGAGGCGGGCGGTGACCGCGGTGTCGTGGCGGTTGAACAAATCCGCCGCCTTGGCCGAGGCCTGGTGGCTCAAGTCCTCGAACTCGCGGCGGCCGCGCTCGGCGATCTTGTCGGCGATGATGCGGGCGTCGTCGGCCTTCAACTTGCCCTCGCGCACGTAGTCTTCGAGCGCGTCCTGGACTTTTTCCTTGGTGATGACGGCGGCGCCGACGCCGGCGAGCAGGGTTTTTTTGATGGTTTCGAGCATGGCCACAAGCTGGGACGAAAACGGCGGTCCGCAAACGCAAAGCCGAGTCCGCCGCTCAGGCGGCGCCGGGCGCGAGGTTGCGGGCGGCGTGGGGTGCGGCGGCGCGGAGGCGGTGGGCGAGGAACAGGGTGAGGACAAAGGCCAGCACGGACACCCAGCCGACCCGTCCATAACCGGTCAGGTGGCCGGCTGTATCGCGCCCGATCAGTAGGCCACCGAGGAGGTTGGCCAGCGCGCTCGCGCCCTGTTGCACGGCGGAGTTAAGACTCATGAAACCGCCGCGGAAACGGGGCTCCACGGCGTTGGCCACCAGGGTGCTGGCCGGGCCGAAGCGGCCGGACATGCCGACGAAGAACAGGGTCGTGACGACGAGCACGATCGGCAGGGGAGAAGGACCGAGGTGGGTGACGAGCAGGGTGGCGGCGATGGCCGGAATGGTCAGCACGGCGAGCACATGGAACTTGTCGTGACGGTCGGTCAGGCGGCCGATCAGCGGGGTGGTGGCGAAGGTGGCGAGACCGCCGCAAAAGTAGACCCAGGGCAGGCGCGCGTCGGACACGCCGGCGTTGGCCACGAGGCTCGGAGCCATGAAGGGGATGATGCAGCCGCCGGCGGCGACCAGCGCGGCGGTGACGGCAAAGCTCCGCCAATGGATCGGCTCGGATAAAAGCTCTCGCATTTGGCCCAGGGGTGAAGCGGCGTGGCCGGCGGTCGGAAAGGTGTGCGGCAGGAAGCGGCCGATCGCGAACACGATGGGCAGGGCGAGGCCTGCCAGGAGAAAAAACGGCGCGTGCCAGCCAAACTTGTTCGCCAGGGTGATGCCGAGGGGCACGCCCGCGACCGAGGCGAGAGGAAACGCGGACATCACGAACGCCATCCCCCGGCCGCGGCGCTCGGGCGGGACGACATCGCCGACCATCGCCACCACCACCGCGCCGGCCAGGCCGCCGCAGACTCCGGCGGCGACGCGCGCGGCGAGCAGGGCGTGGTGGGTGGGCGCGAGCGCGCAGGCGAGGGTGGCGACGGCGAAGCCGAGGTAGAGCGCGACCAAAGCGCGTTTGCGATCGATCCGATCCAGAAAGAGCCCGCCGAGGAGGCCGGCGATCGCGGCCGAGCCTCCGTAGGCGGCGACGAGATGGCTGAATTGGGCGGGCGCGAGGTTAAACTGTCGCATGAGCCCTCCGCCGAGGGGCATCATGATCATGTAATCTAGGATATGGGTGAACTGGACCGCCGCGAGGGTGATCAGGATGGTGCGCTCCGAGCGTGCTGGCGCGGTGGGTGTCATGGCGGCGGTCATCAGCGAAACGTGCGCACGCGGAAGACGCTGCGCAACCCGGGCGCGTTATCCTTTGGTCAGGAGGCCGGCACCGCAGGTTTGTCCGGCCGGTCGCGGAAAAGCAGGGCGTAGGCGCAACCGATGAGCAGGCTGAAGAACAAGGTGCTGACGCCCTGGTTCAGCGCGCGGAACACGGCCGAGGTAGCGAAATCCAATTGGTGGGCGTAGGCCTCGGCTTGGTCCGGGGCGAGCTTGGCCCCGGCGACGAGGGCCGCGCGCAGGTGATCGGAGTAGGCGGGGTGGATATACGCGACGTAGACGTATTGTCCGAGGGCGGTGAACAGTCCGCCGGCCGAGGCGACGCCCAGCGCGAGGCGGGCGCCGACGCCGAAGCCGAAGGGCGCGCCGGCGCCATGCAACTTGCGTTGCGCCCCGCGCAGCCCGAACGACAGGCAGGCCATGATGGAGACAAAGGAAGCGATGCTCTCGAACTGGTGTCCGGCCGTCAGATCGGCGGGCGAACCGTGCAGGCCGCAGGCGTAGACGATCAGGGTGGCGGCGAATTGCAGCAGCCCGAGCAGGGCGCCGATGCGCAGGGTGAACCGGAAGGCGGAGAAGGGCATGGCGGTAAAATCAGGCGCGGGGGCCGTCGGGAGCCGTCGGCGCGGCGGGTGAGTCGGGCGCGGCCGGCGTCGGGTCTGGCAGGGCGACGGGGGCGGCCGGCGCGGGCACGGGGGGGGCGGCGAGGCGGACGGGTTTGCGGACCGGGGCGGGGCGGGAGGGCTCGGGTTCCTCGTTCATCACGCGCTTCACCTCGTCCTCGACGTTGGCGCTGGCCTTTTTGAATTCGCGTAAAACTTTTCCGAAAGTCCGAGCCATGTCGGGCAGGCCCTTGCCGCCGAAAAGCAGCAGGCCGATGACCGCGACCAGCATCATCTCCATGGTCCCGATGCCCTCGAGAAAACCCAGGGCGGGGTGGGGCAGGGGCAGCGCGAAGGCGGTCATGGTTCGTGACAAGGAAGGCGGACGGCCTCAGGACGCGAGCGCGACCTCGACCACGAAGCTCTGGCTCTTGCCCGGGGGCACGAGGTGTCGGCCGACGCCGGTCTCGACCGAGTTGGGCGGCCCCATCCAGGGCTCGACGCAGAAAAACGGGGCGTCGGGGGCGGCGGACCAGGTGACGAATGTGGTGTCGGGCGCGGGCGAGGCTTTTTTGTCCAAGCCGAGGCTGACCTGGATGGCGCCGGCACGGTCGCCGCCGGCCGGGGCGAGCGTCGCGGTGGGCGCGGTCAGGCCGAGGTGAAAGGTGTCGATCCACTCGGGGCGGGTGAGCGAGTCGGCGGCCGGCAGGTCGGGGCCGTGGATGAGTTTCCCTTGTTTATCTTGGCGTAGGCGACGGGTGGCGGGGACCGATAGGCGGTAGTCGTCCCGGGTGCGGCCGGGTTCCCAAGGCACGGTGAAATAAAAATGGTGGCCGGCGCTCCAGGGCAGCGGACGGAGGCCGAGGTTTTTCAGCACGAACTCGCAGGTGAGGGCGGCGGGGCCGAAGCGGTAGCCGACAGTGAACTCGTAATCGAAGGGGTAGGCCTCGCGGGCGGTGGCGTCGGGTTGAAAGCGCGCGGTGAAGCCGGCGGCGTCGGCCCGGACGATCTCGAAGCGGCCCTGGCGGGCGATACCGTGCATGGGCATGGGGCGGCGGACGCCGTCGGTATCGCGCCAGAAATGGATGTCGCCGCCATCGAAGGAGCGGCCGTTGAAGGGAAACAGGATCGGGTTGCCGCCGCGCACGCCGGCGAAGTTCTCGAAGGAGGCGAGTTCCGGCCAGTGGATCACGTCGCGCACCGAGCCGTCGGCGAGGGCGAGGTTCCAGTTCATCAGGCGCGCGCCGCGTTCGGGCGCGGCGAGGAACGTGGAGCGGCCCACGCGCCAGCGGTGCAGGGTTTCGCCGAGATAGGGAACGGTATCGAGCATGCGGCGGGTGGAATGACGCGCGGGGCGGGCAGGGGCAAAGGGATATTTGGAAAGAAGGCGGTCCGGTGGCGCTTGCGCGGCGGGCGGGCCCGGGATTGGTTGGATCATCATGCTGATGTTCCGCAAATGGTTTCGGGTGGCGGCGGGCCTGTTGTTCCTCGCAGGCGCGGCCGGGCTGGCGGCGGCCGAGGGCGGCGCCGCCCCGTCGGTCGCGCCGGCGGAGGTCGTGAAGCCGGAGGGGGCGAAGCCGACGGGGCCGGCGCGGGTGAAAGTCATCCCGGTGCGCGACCCGATCGCGCCGCCGGTGTTGTATGTGTTGCGGCGCGGTTTGAAGGAAGCGCAG
>JAIXVP010000320.1 GCA_027482905.1 Opitutaceae bacterium | reverse complement strand
GGCGGAGCCGAAGAAGCGCTTGGGGCGTTGGAGGGCGTTCGACTCGATACCGCCGGACATGGTCTTGCCGCCGTTGCCGGCGAGGGCGTTGTAGGCCCGCGCGAGGCGGGTGATGGAGTCGAGCAGGATCACCACGTGCTTTCCCAGCTCGACCAGCCGGCGGGCGCGTTCGATGACCATCTCGGCGGCGTGCGCGTGGCTCTCCGGGGTCTCGTCGAAGGTCGAGGAAACCACGTCGCCCTTGGTGTGCCGGCGGAAGTCGGTCACCTCCTCCGGTCGCTCGTCGATCAAGAGCAGGATCAAGGTCGCATCGGGAAAGTTGCGCGAGATCGAGTTGGCGATGTTCTGCAGCAGCACGGTCTTGCCGGTGCGCGGCGGGGCGACGATCAAGCCGCGCTGGCCGAAGCCCACGGGCGTGAGCAGATCGACCGCGCGCATGGAGATATCCTTATGGATTTCATTAGCCTCCAGCAGGATGCGATTGGTCGGATAATAGGGGATCAACTCCTCGAAGGCGGTCACGGAGGCCGCCTGCTCGGGCGCGAGGCCCATCACGGAGACGATACGGACGGCCGAGGGGCAACGCTCGCCCGCACGGGGCGGCTGGGCCAGCACCTCGAGCTCCTGCCCCCGGCGCAGCCCGTGGCGGCGGACCAGCGCGGCCGACACGTAGGTGCTCTCCGGATACAGACGGTAGCTGTTGCAAAGATGGACGACGAAGCCGTGGCCGGCGTCCGTCAGGTCGAGCACGCCGCGTTCGCGGAAGGCCCGGCGCTCGCGGGCGGTCCAGACGAAGAGCTGCTCCACCAAGGCCCGCCGCGCGGGCATGCCCGCCACGGCTTCACCCAGGGAACGCAGATGCGCGGCCAGCTCGACGGCGGGCGCGGCGTGGATCGCGGCCAGATCCAACGGATCCCCATCCGCCGCCAATTCCGCGGCGAGGGCGTCGACCACCGCCAGATCGGAGAAACGCGACGGATCGGGCAGGCCGCCGATCGGTCCGCTCAAGGCCGGCGGGGGCGGCTGGACCGGCGGGCGATCGCGGTCCCGGAATGCCCGGCCGGGACCAAAACCCGGGCCGCCGGCGGCCGGGGAGGCTTGAAACGACTCGGGGGCGGGGGCCGGACCACGGTCGTCGGCCGGCGGGGATCCGCCCGGGCCGGGGGAACGCTGCCCAGGTCCACCCTGCTGGCGCTCCAACCACTTGAGGCGCTTTTTCTCTTTTTTCCGCTCCCACCAGGTTTTGCGTTCTTCGCGGCGGGGTTGTCCGTCGGGGCCCACCGCCCCGCCGAGCGCAGGGGCGGGCGAAACCGGAGCCAAACCGCTGTCGTTCGGGGTCGCGCCGGGGTCGCCGCCGTTCGCTTCGGCATGGGTCGTCGCGTCAAAATCGGGGTTTTGCACCGCCGACGAAGATTCGGCGCGCGTCGAGGGCACGAAGACCGGACGGTCCGTCGAGGCCTCCTCGCGGGGCGCGTCGTCGTCCGGTGAAAACGATCCCGAATAGGGTTCGAAATCAACCGGGGACGCCGTCGTCACAACCGCACGCTCCACCGACTCGGCCGGCGTCGGCTCGGAAGCAGGCGCCGCGGCGAACAACTCCGGAGCGGCTTCGTCGGCCGGCGCGGCCTCCGCCTTCACCCGGCGGGAACGGCCACGCTTGGCGGGGGCCGTTGCGCCCGCGACGGGATCCGAATCAGGCTGAACGGGGCTCTCGGCGGACACGGAATCGACTGCGGAGCCAGTCCGACGGATGGTTGCCTTGCGGGGTTTTTTGGCCGGTAAGGCGGCCGACGAGTCAACGGAGGTATCCGGGGAATCCATGAATAAAGGGTTTGAAGTGAAAAAGTTAACCCCGCCGGGGATTGCGCGGAGCGGTTGGATGCGCCATCAAACCGGAAAGCCGGCTCGAAGCGTGCGAAGGCGATCCACCAAACGACCGACCTGGGCGTCTAGAAAGGTCTGATCGCCGTCGTTCCAGAGAATGGCGTGGGAGGACTTAAGTTTTTTTTCCAAGGGATATTGGGAAGCGATTCGAAGCCCGGCCTGCGCTTGCGACATCCCGCGCGCGGTTACTCGGGCCAGCTGGACTGCCTCATTGGCGCCGACGCACACGATGAAATCAAATCCTTTTTCCAAACCCGCCTCGAAGAGCAGAGGCACCTCGACGACCCAGTCGGCAGGTGGATTCGCCGAAACCCGCCCCCGCCAGATCGCTCGCACCCGGGGATGAATCACCCCCTCCCACCACAGCCGCTCCGCCTCGGCCGCGAACACGATGCCCGCCACGACCGCGCGATCCAGACCGCCTTCCGGCGTGATCACCCGATCGCCCCATCGACCCTTCGCCAGCGTCCGCACGGCGGCGTCGGTCAACACCTCGTCGCGCACGATCCGATCCGCGTCGGCGGTAGCAAAACCCCGCGCGGCAAAAGCGGCCGTAGCGGTTGACTTGCCGCACCCAAGACCGCCTGTGAGTCCGATCACCATATTGTAGTTTGTGGTATCCGGGGAGATTGGGCTTGCCCGCCCCTTGCGCAAATCATTACGCCGTGGCATGGTGCAATCGCTGACGCCCTTCCGACACGCCGCCCGCGAAGAGGAGCCTCCTTTGACGGGGGTGAACGATTTGGCACCGGTGGATCGATTCGCACGAAGCCTTGGTTTGGATGCGTTTCTGATCGGCGGTTTGGTCCAGTTGACCGAAAACTTGTTCGCCGGTCGCCTCTGGAGTTTTCTGCCCATCGACGTCCGGTACCACGACCTCCAGCACTCCGCCCAGGCCAGCATGTGTCTGCTCGCGTTGGGCGACGGTCAGCGCCAGGCAAAGGTTAATCCCCTCTCCATCCGCGACTTGGAACTCGGCCTGGCCGCCATGATGTTGCACGACTCGGGTTTCCTCAAAACTCGCGGCGACGAAGCCGGCACCGGGGCGAAATACACCCACTCCCACGTTTTGCGCAGCTGCGCCTTGGCCGCGTCCGTGCTGCCGCCTCTGGGCCTGCGCCGCGACGAGGTCGACGACGTGCTGGGCATGATCCGCTGCACTGGCCTCGCCGGCCGGCCGGACAAAGCCAACTTCTCCAGCGAGTCTCGCCGCCTGGTGGCCTGCATGGTCGCCTCGGCCGACTACATCGGCCAGATGGCCGCTCCGGAGTATCCCGAAAAGCTCCCCTTCCTCTTTGGCGAATTCGAGGAGGCGGACGATTTCAGCAATATTCCCCGGGAAAAGCGCATGTTCAATTCCATCAACCACCTGCTGGCCGCCACCGGATCCTTCTGGCGGGGCTTTGTGTTGCCGAAGTTGGATAACGAGTTCGTCGGCGTCTACAAATACCTGGAGACCCCCGGGCGCCCGGGCCGCAACCCCTACATCGAGGCCATCGAACGCAACGTCGCCCTCATTTCGGCGCGCGGCGTCTGAACCCCGGGGCACACCCCCTCCGACCCCGCGTCCCCCGTCGCCGCGATGCTCGCCACCCTGTTGTCCGCCGCCTTGCAGGGCATCCAGGCCCTCCCCGTCCATGTGGAGGTCAACCACGGCGAATCGGGCGATTTTAAACTCATCTTGGTCGGCTTGCCCGACGCCGCCGTGAAGGAGTCGGACGACCGCGTCTTCTCCGCCCTCGCCAACTCCGGCTACGGCCTGCTACGCACCCGCACCACCATCAATCTCGCCCCCGGCGACCTGCGCAAGGAGGGCCCGCTCTACGACCTCCCCATCGCGCTCGGCATCCTCGTCGCCACCGGCCAGATGGCCGCGCCCGCCATCGGCGAATACCTGATCGCCGGCGAACTCGCGCTCTCCGGCGCCACCCGCCCGGTTCGCGGCGCCCTCGCCTACGCCCGCCTCGCCAAGGCCCACGGCTGCCGCGGCGTGCTATTGCCCGCCGCCAGCGCCGCCGAGGCCGCCTTGGTCGAGGGCGTCGCGGTCTACGCCATCGAGTCCCTCGATCAGGCCGCCCGCTTCCTGTCCGGTCGCCTCACGCTCGCCCCGCTGCCGGCGGGACGCCCGCCCGGTCCCGAATCGACCCAGCCCCCGGCGGGCGATTTCTCCGAGGTGAAAGGCCAGCACTCCTTGCGCCGCGCGGTCGAGGTGGCCGTCGCCGGCGGCCATAATCTGCTCATGATCGGGCCTCCCGGCTCGGGTAAATCGATGGTCGCGAAACGCATCCCGTCGATCATGCCGGCCCCCACCCTCGACGAGGCCCTCGAGATCCTCGCCATCCACTCCGCCGCCGGCCAGACCCTCACCCAGACGCACGCCTTTGGCCTCCGCCCAGTCCGCACCCCGCACCACACGATTTCCGACGTCGGCCTGATCGGCGGCGGCGCCGTGCCCGGCCCGGGTGAAATCTCCCTCGCCCACAACGGCATCCTGTTCCTCGACGAACTGCCCGAGTTCAAACGCTCCGCCCTCGAGGTCTTGCGCCAACCGCTGGAGGACTCGGTCGTCTCGATCTCGCGCAGCGCCGGCAAGATCACCCTGCCCTGCGCCTTCATGCTGGTCGCAGCCATGAACCCCTGTCCCTGCGGCTACCTCGGCGACGCCAAACACGAGTGCCGCTGCACGCCCCCGCAGATCCAGCGCTACCGCGCCCGCATCAGCGGCCCCCTGCTCGACCGCATCGATCTCCACGTCGAGGCCCCGGCCGTGACCGTCACCGAGCTGCGCTCCGCCGCCCCGGGCGAAGGCTCCACCGCCATCGCCGCCCGCGTGCGCGCCGCCCGCGACCGCCAGCTAGACCGCCTCCGGGGCACGCCCGCCACCGCCAACGCCCGCATGTCCCACGCGCAGATCCGCGCCCACATCCCCCTGGATTCAACCCTCGGCGACCTGCTCCAGCAGGCCATGGAACAACTCGGCCTCTCCGCCCGCGCCTACGACCGCATCCTGAAGGTCGCCCGCACCATCGCCGACCTCGCCGCCAGCGAACGCGTCGAGGCCCCCCACCTGCTCGAGGCCATCCAATACCGCTCGCTCGACCGCAAGGTGTTCTACTGAGCCGCCGGCGGACCGCCCCGCGTCGATGAAAACCCTGTTCAACGCCGACCGCCTCCGCCTGACCGCCGCCCAGCTCGCCGCCCTGCACCCGCGTTTCGACGCCGACGCCTTCCTCGCCCACGCCCTCCGCGACCTCGACGCCATCGAGCTGATGGACCGCCTGCGCCGCACCGCCGAGGCTTTCGACCTCGCCCTTCCGGTGCCCTTCGCCGAACAGATCGCCGTCCTCCTCGCCTACGCCCCGCAGATCGGCCACGGCTTTGTCGCGATCTGGCCCTGCGAACACGTCGCGCGCCACGGCCTCGACCAACCCGCCCTCGCCCTGCCCGCCCTGCGCGAACTCACCCGCCACGGCTCAGCCGAGTTCGCCGTGCGCCCCTTCCTCGCCCGCGACCTCGCCGGGACCCTCGCCGTGTTCGCCGAGTGGACCGCCTCGCCCGACGAACACGTCCGCCGCCTCGCCAGCGAGGGCTCCCGCCCTCGCCTCCCGTGGGGCGAACGCCTGCGCGCCCTCGTCGCCGACCCG
>JAIXVP010000053.1 GCA_027482905.1 Opitutaceae bacterium | reverse complement strand
GCCCCTCGACCTCGAGAAACCCGGTGCGCCATACCCGCCCCGACAAGTCCTCGCCCGGAGCCTTCACCCGCCGGCGCGTCTCCGCCAGAGCTTCCGCCGACGCGTCCTGCCCCCAGGCCGACGCACAGTCCAGCTCCCCTTCGTCCTCCCGCGCCAGCCACAACCAAGCCACCCGCCACCGCATCTCGCTCCCGATCACCCGCAATACGGCTCCGCCGGCTTCCGCCATCGACACCGCCGAGGACAGGATCCCCGCCAGACCCGACTGCACCCGCAGGCTTTCCTCCGCGCGCCGCTCCACCGTGATCTCCGCCATGCTCCCCACCATGCGCAGCGGGCCGCCGCCCTCGTCCCGCTGGGCCACGTCGCCGCGGTCCCGCACCCAGATCACGGCGCCATCCATGCGCACCATGCGGTGTTGGCTCAGATAAGGGCCGCCGCCCTGCAGACAAACCCGGATCCGCTCCGCAACCGCCTCGCGATCCTGCGGATGGATGCGCTCGACGGAAAACGCCGCCGGATGCTGCAACCGCTCCGCGCCGCACCCCAGCAGGTCGATCCAGCGCTGGTTGTGGCGCACCTGGTCCGATGCGATGTCCCAATCCCACACCCCCTCGCCCGTCGCGTTCAAGGCCAGCGCGAAACGCTCCTCGCTCGCCCGCAGGGACTGCTCCAGTTCGCGTCGCCGCGTAATGTCGCTCTGGATACCCATGTAGTTGACCAGCCGTCCCGCCTCGTCCCGGATCGGCTGCACCTCCAGGCTGATCCAGTAGGGCCGGCCGTCACAGCGGTAGTTGAGCAGCTCCGTCTGAAACCCCTCCCCGCGCGCCAGTTTGTCGCGCATGAACGCCACCGTCGCCGGGTCGGTTTCCGTCCCCTGCAAAATCTCGCCGGGACGTCGTCCGCGGGCCGACTCGGCAGTGTAGCCCGTGAGGCGGGTGAAGGCGTCGTTGGCCCACTCGATCCTTCCGGTCGCGTCGGTCAGGATCACGGCGTTGTCCGTCCGACTCGCGATGAGCGCCAGCCGCCGCGCCTCCGCCTCCTGCCGGCGCAGGCTGTCCCCCGTGGTCGCGAGTTTCTCGGCCAGCCGCTTGAGGTCGCCCGTGGCAATTTGCTGGATCTGCAACATCTGCACCAGGTCGGGCGTCGAGTCATGCACCGCGAAGTCCTGGAGGGTCAGCCCGCGCGCCGTGAGTTCCGCCGGATCGGTGAACCAGGGCGCCCCCAGGAAAAACACCTCCTCGCCCCGCGCCACAGCCTGCCCGCGGTAGAGCGTGTCCCCTCCGGCGAGGCGAAAGACAAACAACTGGCGGCCTGCGTTGCGCAACGCCGCCGGATCGGGCAGTCGCGCCGGCCGCTTGGGCAAAAACACCGAGCCCCACGCCACGCCCGGACGACAGTCCGGCAGCAGCCGCCGGAGCGACGGCCCCGCCCGCGTCACCCGACCCGCCTCGTCGATCGCCAGGAAAAACGGGAACAGCTGCTCGAAAAGCTCCGGCGAAAACGAGACCGGAGCGTCGGCCGGGCGGTCGGACGGGGCGCTCACCAGCGGACCAAAAACTCCTCGTGATCGTGCCCCTCCGCCCGCGAGCGCAGGGGCGTCACGGTGGCCGGCGTTTCGAACATCTTGCCCAAACCCGTGACCAGACCCTCCACGAAGGGCATGAGGCCCGGCCGGTCGCTGAAGTAGTGCAGATGCAGGGACCGCTCCTCCCGGTCGCTCACCTCGAAACGCGGCGGCTCCAGCTTCGGATAGATCAGCGCGATGCGGTCATGAAAATGAGGCAGGTAGGCCAGAAAATCCCCCAGGGTGCGTCCCGCCGCGTCCATCAGCGGACCGTAACCCTTGCGGGCCGTTTCCAGCACCCAGTGCTCGCCGAAGGCGCGCAAAATCACGTCCGGCGGCGCGCCGAGCACCTCGCTCGCCGCGCCGACCAGCGCGTAGGTGGTGGCATCGTCATAGCCCTCGTTGCTGACAAACACCTCGGTCGTGACACCGGAGCGGCGCTTGATCTCGGCCCAGCGTTCCGGACCGTGGGCGGCGGTGACCATCTGCTCGATGGCCTGGTTTACCATTCCATACATGGGGTGCGAAGTCGGGATTGGGTTGAAAACGGACTCTGGCCGGACGGAGAAAATGCCGGGACCAAGCCCTTGTCCACCCCATCGGCACCGCCGGTCCAAAATTGAGCAACCCTTAGCTCTCCGTCTCCGCCACATACCCGCCCGCGTAGCCGGGACTATACAACCGCGCGCCGCCCAGCCCCGCCAGCGTGGCGAAATGCGTGTCCCGCGCGTAGAGCCGCATCCCGCGCGCCGCCGCCGTGGCCGAGATCAGGAGGTCGTTCCACGGCAGCGTGTGCCCCGCCTCGCGCGCCCGCCACGCCAAGGCCTTCGCCGCGTCCCAGTCCGGCTCGGTGCAAGGCACGTAGGGGATCGAGGCAAAAAAAGTCTCCAGCGGCCGACGATCCGCCGCCCGAGCTCGCCCCATCACCTCCAAGCGCACCGGAGAACACCACGCCGCCTCGTATTCATCCAACAAGGCCCGCAACGCCACCTTGGTGGCCAAATCACCCTGACGGCGCGCCGCCTCGATCCAGACCGATGAGTCCACCATCACCATGGCGTCACCCCGGTCAGAACCCCTGTTTCTCGGTTTCCGCCGTCGCCGCCGGATAGTCGAAGGCGCCCTCCATCAGCAAACGCCCAAACTCCCGCGCCTTCTTGCGCTTCAGAAACTCGTCCACCGCCTTGGCCACGGCCGTCCCTTTCTTGCGCTCGTCGGTCGCCACCAGGAGTTCCTCCAAGGTGCGATCATCAATTTCCACGGTGACTTTCATGCTCCAACCCAACAATTCCCCTTAATTTTCTCAAGTTTTTTCCTGCTTTCCACATTAAACGAACGAAGAATCCCCTTGAAACCAGGGTTTTCTCGCTCCGGATAAGGGTTCACGCCTCAAACCGCACTCCCAAACCCAGCGCCCGCAAAGCCTTTTCCAAGCTGTCGCGCAGCACCGAAGGCGCGTGGGTGTTTTGCTCCCCGTGGTTGTCGATCGCGTTGGACGCCCCTTTGAACGCGATAAAGCGCAGCCCGGGCGCATCCGGGATCAAGCGGCAGAGCGCGTAAAACTGCCCCACCTCCATATCCACCAGGTCCATCGCACCGGACAAGCGCTGGTAATCCCCGCGCACCCCGACGAGACGGTGCCGGTAGTCGCCCGGCGCCAGCGCGGGGGAAAACCCATAGTAAAAATCCGACGACACGATGCTCGCGCTCGGGCCAGTCGGAAAATCCGGCCATTCGGGCCGCAGCACCCCGTCCCCGCACTCGCGATCCAGCCCCGTCCCGGCTACCCGCGCCTCCCGGATCGGATACGCGACGCCGAGGGGCAACCCGTCCGCACGCAGCCGCCCGGCGGTGCCGACCAGCACGATGCGCTCGACCCGCCCGGTGTGCAGCAGCTCGTAAAGCAGCGGCTCCAGCGCCCCAGTGCCGATGGCGGACAACACCACTGTGACCGCCGGAAGCGTCCAAACCGAGTAGGAGCGAAACTCCGACACCGCCGCGCCGGCTGGAAACCCCAGCTCGCCGAGGGCGTCGAGCAGGGCGCCCTTGTCCTCGCCGCAACAGAGGATGACGGCCGGGCGGATCTGGGCGGGATGAATCTGGGCGTTGGGACTGGCGTCGGGGTTGGGCATGGGTCGAGCCAATGCGCCAGCAGCCCGAAGGCCAAACCCGATCGTCCCACCCGCCGGCGCCAATCCCAGCCTCCGCCGCCTCAGCCGCGAAGCTGTTGCCCGCGCACCAGGTCCTGGAACAAGCCCGTCCGGGCCATGAGTTCGTCGTAGCTCCCGACCTGCGCGACCGCGCCGGCCTCAAGCACGAAGATGCGGTGGCAGTGCTTCACGGTGGAGAGCCGATGGGCGATGAAGATCGCGGTGCGGTCGCCGAGGTTGTTCTCGATCGCCTCGGAAATGAGCTGCTCGCTGAGCGTATCGAGCGCGCTGGTCGCCTCGTCGAAGATGAAGCACGCCGGCGCGGCCAGCAGCGCCCGGGCGATGGCGAGGCGCTGGCGTTGTCCGCCCGAGAGCATCGAGCCGCCCTCGCCTACCCGCGCATCGAGCCCGCCGGGCAGGGCGGCGATAAACTCCCACGCGTTGGCCTGCTCGCACGCGCGCCGGATGGCCGCGTCGTCGGCGTCGGGCCGCGCCACGCGGAGGTTGTCGCGCAGGGTCGTGTTGAAAATGAACGGGTCCTGCGGCACGACCCCGAAGTGCCGGCGCAGCGCGCGCGTCGAGTAGGCGCGCAGGTCGGTGTCGCCGAGCCGCACCGAACCCGCCTGGGGATCGTAGAGTCGCAGCAGGAGTTGGGTAACGGTCGTCTTGCCCGCGCCCGAGGGCCCGACAAAGGCCACCCGCTCGCCGGGCGCGATCACCAGGGACAGATCCCGCAGCACCGGCTGCTTCGCATCATAACCAAACGCCACCCCGTCGAATACGATCGGCGCCCGCACCGACGGCGCCACCTCGCCACCCGCCTCGCCGGCCGCCCCCGCCGGGTCCGGCGTGGTGGTGGCGGTGTCGAGCACCGCGCCGATGCGGGTCAAGGCCGCCGAAGCCCCGCCCCACAAGGTGAAGGCGGTGAACAAACTCTGCATCGGGCCCACGAGGCCCAGATAGGCCGCCAGACAGGCCGCGACGGTGCCCAGGTCGATGTGCCCCGAAAGGTAGCGCCAGGTGCAACCCGCCATGAGCACGGCGTAGCAGACATAGGACAGCCCCTCCTGCTTGATCCACTCGACGTGCGAGTAGATGTCGCGCTCGTAGGTCTTGCGCCGGATCATGTCCGCCTGCCTTTCGAAGTTTTGCGCCACCTGCGGCTCCATCGCGTATAGCTTCACCGCCTTGTTGCCCCGCAGGAGATCCGCCACCTGCCCGCTCACGTCGCCCTCCACGCTCTGGAAATCCTTGTGGATGCTTTCGATCCGATGCCTCGACCGCATCATCATGCGCACGCTCACCCAGGCCGTCGCCATCAGCAGACCCGCGATCCAGCGGTCCCATTGCCAGAACAACGCCAGCGTCAGAATCACCGACATGATCGACCCGGGCAGATTCATGGTCGCGTGCCCGAAAAAATCCATGACCGCCCGCAACGGCGACCCAAAGAGGTAGCTGAAAAGCTCGCCCGACGAATGCGTGCCGTGAAACCGCAGACACAGGTGGTTCACGTGCCGGAAAAACTGCCCCCGCAGCTCAAAAATCACCTGCTCGCGCGCCCGCGTGAACAGCCGGTAGCCGATGTGCCAAAACGCCATGCGCAGGATCGCGGTGAGCACAAGATACCCCGCCGCCAACAGCGCCAACCGTCGCCACCGCTCTTCCGTCGCCACGTCCGGGACCTCCAGCACGTAGGAAAAAAGCCACTTCGGAAACACATTCTGCATCGCCGTGGCGCCCCCGCTGATCCCCACCAGGAGCATCGCCACTGCGATCCGCCCCCGGTTGCGCAAAAGCAGCGGCCACACATGACGACGAAAGGCGGACGGCGACGGACGCGCGGAAACGATGGCGGACATGCAGGGCGCGAAACTCCGCACCGCCGCCCCCTGGACGTCAACCCCGCCGCCCCTCGTTTCGCTCCAACGCGGGCAAGTTCAGGGCCTAACCTAAACGAAAAGCGTTTTCATTATCGCAAATTAATTGCTTTATTAGGGTGTTTTCCCCAAATCTTCCTCCGTCCATCTGCTTCGCCATGCGCCTCCGCCCTCGCCCTCTCTCGTCCGCCATCGCGGTTTTCGTCTCGCTCGCCGCCTTCCTCGTCGCCGGTGGCGCCGCCCGCGCCCAACCCGTCATCCAGACCGTCTTCTACGACGTGCCGACGAATCTTTTGCCGCCCGTCATGCCGTCCCCGACCGCGCAACTGCTCGCCGTGCCCGGCTACCCCAACGACCCCGCGCGCCTCACCCTCATCGCCCGCCTCTACCTGCCCGACCCCGCCGTCCACGGTCCCGGGCCCTACCCGGTCGTGCTCTTCCTGCACGGCTCCGGCGGCTTCTGGTCCAACGACACTATCCCCGACGTCATCACCCCGACCAACGCCCCCGCGTCCCAATTCCGCGACTGGGGCAACCTGCTCGTCACCCTCGGCTACGCCGCGCTTTTCCCCGATAGCTACAACGCCCGCGGCATCCCCGGTAACTTCGAGGGCCGCGTGCCCCACTACGATCCCGCCCAGGACGACGACCTCTGCTCGCCCAACTACGAGCGCCCGAAGGACGTCGTGGCCTCGCTCGAATACCTCGCCACCCGCGCCGACATCGATCTCCAGCGCCTCGCCCTGATCGCCTTTTCCCAAGGCGCGCAGACCGGCATGAACGCCCTGCTCGACGCCTCGGTCGACCTCGGCACCTACCAGGTGGACTACACCGACCTCGTGCCCGACCCGCTGAACCCCGGGGAGTTCCTCGAGCAAAAGATCAAAAAAACCGTCCCGTCGCCCGTGCGCATCCCCGCCCACCTTCCCATCCCGAAGTTCTGCGCCTTCTACTACGGCGGCGGCGGCCACAACGGCTACCACGGTCAGGCCTCCACCACCGTCGCCGGCCGCTATATGCTGGACCGCCGCACCACCGCCATCCTCTTCCACGGCACCGGCGATTCGCTCATGGGCATCACCAACCTGAATACCTCGCCCATCGCCGGCAGCGTCTTTCCAATCAAACAGGTCCTCGCCTCCGCAGCCCAGGCCGCGACCCTTGGCCTGCCCAACCCCATCGTGCGCCACTACCTGCTCGACCGCACCGCCGTGCAGACCGCCGGCCAGCGCGTGGGCCACTCCTTCGACCTCGGCACCGTGACCCTCGCCGCCCCGGGCGACTGGGACACCGCCGCCGAAAGCCCGAATCAAAAAGCCCGCCGCCTCGCCCGCGACGAGGTCCTGCGCTGGCTCGATTTTAAACTGCAACCCACCCCCGTCCTCGCCCTCGCGCTCGCCGCCGGCAACCCCGCTACCCACGTCGAGGCGACCTGGCCCACCCGCCCACGCCTCGCCTACCGCCTGGAACGCAGCGAGACCCTCGCGCCCGGCGACTGGAGCCCCGCCACCGCCTGGACCGACGGCACCGGCGCCGCCTCCGCCCTCCAGGCCGCGCTGCCCGTCGACGGCCGCGTCTTTTACCGCCTCGACTACCAACCCGTCGCGATGCCGACCGAGGCCCCTGAAAACGCCGGCTTTTTCAAAACCTACGCCGACTTCGGGCTGTGACCGGGTGGAGAAGACCTTCCAGCGTTCGCGGTTCCAGAGCCGCAACCGGGTCCAACGCACACGAAAAGTCCGCCGCGACCTCGACTTCCGGCCCATGACCCGGCCGCGGGCCGGCTCCGTCGTGGTTTTTTCCCGCAGATACGGTTTTGATGCTAGGCTTGGCGGTGGTCGAACCGGTTAAAGCCGGTTTGGACTCGTCCGTTCACCGTTCGCCCCGACGGTCAGTGCCTCGTGGGCAACGGCATTACCCAACCGACCAACCCCCATGCACACCTCCGTTACCTCCGGAAAAACCCTCCGCCACCCCGTAGCCACCGCCCTGCTGCTCGCCGCGCTCGCCCAACCGGCCCTGCGCGCCCAGGAAACCCCGGCCGCCGCCACCCCGCCCGCCGCCGCGAAAACCGCCGAGGACGATGTCCTGGAGCTCGACGCCCTCGTCGTGACCGCCGTCGCCCGCCCCGGCACCACCAAACTGAATTCCAGCGTTTCCATCAGCGGTCTTTCCGCCGAGCAGATCGCCGTCGCCGCCCCGCGCTCGACCGCCGAGACTTTCCGCACCATCCCCGGCATCCGCTCCGAAGCCACCTCCGGCGACGCCAACGCCAACATCACCGTGCGCGGCGCGCCCATCTCCGCCGGCGGCTCCCGCTACCTCCAACTCCAGGAGGACGGACTTCCCCTGCTCCAGTTCGGCGACATCGCCTTCGCCACCTCGGACAGTTTCCTGCGCGCCGACTACACGGTAAACCAGATCGAGGCCATCCGTGGCGGCTCCGCCTCCACCTTCGCCAGCAACTCGCCCGGCGGCGTGATCAACTTCATCAGCAAAACCGGCGAAACCGCCGGCGGCAGCATCGGCTTCACCCAAGGCCTAGACTACGATTCCAGCCGCGCCGACTTCGCCTACGGCTCGCCCCTCGGCGACGGCTACCGCTTCCAGCTCGGCGGTTTCTACCGTCTGGGCGAAGGCCCCCGCGATACCGGCATCGACATCAACGACGGCGGCCAGCTGAAGCTGAACGTCACCAAGACCCTTTCCAACGGCTACGTCCGCGTCTCCGCCAAGAGCCTCGACGACCACGTCGCCACCTACCTGCCCATCCCGATGCGCGTGTCCGGCAGCAACGGCGACCCGGGTTTCTCCTCCCTGCCCGGGTTCGATAAACTCACCGGCACCCTGAATTCGGCCAACTTCCGCCGCTTCCGCTACAGCGACACGGACGGGTCCGAACGCGCCGGCGACATGGACACCGGCGTGCACAGCAAATCCAACTCGTTCGGCGTCGAGGCCTCGTTCGATCTCGGCGACGGCTGGACCCTTACCGACAAGGCGCGCATCGCCAAAAACAGCGGCGAATTCGTCGCCCCCTTTCCCGCCAACGTCTACCAGGCCTCCGCCAGCGCCGACGACCTGGTCTACGTGAACGGCAAACGCGCCGGCCAGACCGTCGCCGATTCCGCCTACATCGCCGACATCCACATCTTTAACACCCGGCTGAACAACTTCGACAACGCGATCAACGACCTGCGCCTGAGCAAGGAGTTCACCCTCGGCGAACACACCGCCGAGGTCACGGGCGGCTACTACCGCTCGCGCCAGGAGATCGACATGGACTGGCTGTGGACCAGCTACCGCATGGAAGCCACCAAGGACGGAGCCCTCGTCGACACCGCCGGCGGCGACGGCAACGTCGCCCTCGGCACCCCCGCCTGGGGCAGCACCCTGCACCGCAACTACGATGTCAGCTACGACACCTCCGCGCCCTTCGCCTCCGCCGGTGTGACCCTCGGCAACCTGTCCCTGGACGCCAGCGTCCGCGAAGACATGGTCGAGGGCCAGGGCAGCTACGCGTCCGGCACCGCCGACGCCGCCGGCACCGAACGCGTGGACGAGTCGAGCCGCCAGATCGTGGACTACGACGCCAGCCACACGTCGTTTTCCCTCGGCGCCAACTACGCCTTCACCAAAAAACTGGCCTCCTTCATTCGCTACAGCGAGGGCGCCAGCGCGAGCGCCGACCGCATCCTGTTCGGTTCGAGCATCCTCGCCGACGGCTCCGTCCCCGGCGACGAGGCCGTGTTCAACGTGCTGAAGCAAACCGAGCTCGGCGTGAAGTATCAGACCAACCAGCTCGTCCCCGGCACCCTCGGCCTTTTCGGCACCCTCTTCCACGCCGAGACCACCGAAAGCAACTACGAGCTCACCAGCCAGAAGTTCACCAGCCGCGTCTACCAGGCCCAGGGCCTGGAACTCGAAGGCGTCTACGTCTACGAGGGCTTCGACCTGCGCGTCGGCGCCACCTTCACCGACGCCGAGATCGACTCCGCCGAGAACGCCGCGCTGGTCGGGAACACCCCCCGCCGCCAGGCCGATTTCACCTACCACGTTTCGCCCACCTATTCGTGGAAACGCTTAACCATCGGCGGCAGCGTGATCGGCACCACCGAGGCCTACGCCCAGGACGACAACCAGCTCGTGTTCCCTTCCTACGCCTACGTGAACGGGTTCGCCGCGTGGCGCGTCACCAAGGCCCTGACCGCCTCGGTCAACGTCAACAACCTCTTCGACACCTTCGGCCTGAGCGAAGCCGAGGAGGGCTCCATCCCCGCCAACGGAATCATCCGCGCCCGCGGGCTCACCGGGCGTTCCGTCGCCGTGTCGCTCAAATACGACTTCTGACCCGCCCCACCCGTGCGCAACCAAGTCCAACTCATCACCTACGTCGACCGCCTGGGCGGCGGCGGGCTCGCCGAGCTCGACGCCCTCCTCGCCGGCCCGCTCGACGGGGTCTTCGGCGGCGTCCACCTGCTGCCGTTTTTTCACCCCATCGACGGCGCCGACGCCGGCTTCGATCCCATCGACCACGCCCGCGTCGATCCCCGCCTCGGGGACTGGCGCGGGGTGCAAGCCCTCGCGAACCGCGTGGAGGTGATGGCGGACTTGATCGTGAACCACGTCTCGGCGGACTCGCCCCAGTTCCAGGACTTCTCCCGGCGCGGGGCCGAGTCGCCCTTCGCCGGCCTGTTCCTCACCCTTGATCGCGTCTTCCCGGGCGGCGCGACCGAAGCCGAGCTCCTCCAGATCTACCGCCCCCGCCCGGGCCTTCCCTTCACCTGCGTCACGCTCCAAAACGGAGAACGCCGCATCCTCTGGACCACCTTCACGGGCAAACAGGTGGATATCGACGTCACCCACCCCGAGGGTCGCGCCTACCTGAGCGGCATCCTGAGGAATTTCAAGGCGAGCGGGGTCGGCGTCATCCGCCTCGACGCCGCCGGCTACGCGGTCAAACGCCGCGGCACCGCCAGCTTCATGATCCCCGAGACCTACGAGTTCATCGCCGGGCTCACCCGGGAGGCCCGGGCGCTCGGGATCGAGGTGCTGGTGGAGATCCACAGCTACTACCGGGAACAGATCGAAATCGCCCGGCGCGTCGACCGGGTCTACGATTTCGCCTTGCCTCCGCTCGTGCTCCACGCCCTCCACCGGGCCGACGCCGCCCCCCTCAAGGCCTGGCTCGCGATCGCCCCGCGCAACTGTATCACCGTGCTCGATACCCACGACGGCATCGGCGTGATCGACGTCGGGGCCGACGCCGCCACCGGTCGCGCCGGCCTTCTGCCCCCCGCCGCCATCGACCAGCTGGTCGAGACCATCCACGTGAAGAGCGCCGGCCAGAGCCGCCTGGCCACCGGCGCCGCCGCGTCCAACCTCGATCTCTACCAGGTCAACTGCACCTACTACGACGCCCTGGGACGCGACGACCTCGCCTACCTCGCCGCCCGCGCCCTGCAGTTTTTCGCCCCCGGCGTGCCCCAGGTCTACTACATGGGCCTGCTCGCCGGCGCCAACGACCTCGAGCTGCTCGCCCGCACCCAGGTCGGCCGCGACATCAACCGCCATTACTACACTCCGGCCGAAATCACCGAAGCCTTGGCGCGCCCGGTCGTGCAGGATCTGATCGAGCTGATCCGCCTGCGCAACCGCCATCCGGCCTTCCAGGGCGAGCTGCGCGTCCTGACCACTCCGGATCACGTCATCGGTCTCGAATGGTCCCACGCCGGCGAAACCGCCCGCCTGCTGGTCGATCTCGCGGCGGGGCCCCGGGT
>JAIXVP010000005.1 GCA_027482905.1 Opitutaceae bacterium | reverse complement strand
CGCTTCACGGCCTGGCGCCCGGTCAATTACCAGATCCTCTCCTGGACCCGGCAGCGTTACTGGAAGTTTCCGGTCAACCTGAACACCTTCGAGCAGATGATCGGCCGGTCCTCCACCGAGGAGGAGTTCAAGGCCCATCTCGAAAAGGTGCGCGTGCCCATCGCCAACCCGGCCAACTCCGAGGAGGTGATCGTCTCGCAGATCGGTTGGGAACTCTACGAACGCTTCTTCAAGGGCTACACCCAGAAACAGTGGCGCAAATCTCCCGCCGAGCTCGACGCCTCGGTCTGCGCCCGCATCCCCCTCCGCACCAACCGGGACGACGCCTACCTGCGGGAGAAATTCCAGGCCCTGCCCGTCGCCGGTTACACCCGAATGTTCGAACGCATGCTCGCCGCGTCGCCCCGCGTCCGCGTGCTGCTCAAGGCCGACTACCGCGAGGTGATGCACGAGGTCGGTCATGACAAACTCATCTACACCGGCGCGATCGACGAGTTTTACGACTACCGCGCCGGAGTGCTGCCCTACCGCTCCCTGCGCTTCGAACCCGAGAGCTTCACCCCCGAACAGCTCAAGGACCGCGCCGCGATCTCCGGCCACCCCGGCTTTTGGCAACCCGCCCTCCAGGTCAACTATCCCAACGAGTTCGACTTCACCCGAATCGTGGAGGTAAAACACGCCACCGGCCAGCTCTGCGCCAACACCACCATCGTGCGCGAATACCCGGCCGACTACGTGCGCGGCGGCGAGGCCTACTATCCCGTGCCGACCGAGGAATCGAAACGCGCCTACGCCGCCTACGCCGAGATCGCCCGGACGGAGAAGAACACCTACTTCGCCGGCCGTCTCGCGACCTACCGCTACCTGAACATGGACCAGATCGTGGACGCCTCCCTCGACCTGTTCGCCACCATCCGCGCCGACTGGATCGCCGCCCACGCCGCGTCCGCCGTGCGCAACGCCGCCTGATCCCGCCCAACCTCGTCCCGCCGCGCCCATGCCCTCCGTCGCCCTCGTCATCCCGGTCCACAACGACGCCCCCACCCTGCTCGCGTGCGTGCGCGCCGCGCTGCGCGACCCCGGCCTCGATGACGTGAACGTGATCGTGGTGGACGACGCCTCGACCGATGGCGGACCGGCGTTGCTTCGCGCGGCCTATCCGGATCTGACGATCCTTCATCTGCCGACCCGCTGCGGCGTCGCCCGGGCCTTGAACGCCGGTTTCGCCCACCCGCTCGCCGCCGGCCGGGACGTCGTGCGCCTGCACGCCGACGTCGTGGTCGAGACCCCCGCCTGGCTCGCCCGACTCGCCGAAGCCGCCGCCGCCCGCCCGACCACCGGCGTGGTCGGCGCCCGTCTGGTCTACCCGGACGGCCGCATCCAGTCCGAGGGCCGCAGCCTGGTCACCGGCCTCGGCCTCCATCCCCGCCATTGCAATCTCCGCGCCTACCTCGCCGACGGCCCGGCCGGACCGGTCGCCGAGGTCGACGCCGTCGCCGGCGCCCTCGCCTATTATCGCCGCGCCGCGCTGGACGCCGTCGGCGGGCTCGACGAGCGCTACGGCCCGGCCTGGCTGGAGGACGACGATTTCTGCATCGGCGCCCGCCACCGTGGCTTTAAAGTCTTCGTCCAGCCCGCCGTGCGCGCCGTCCACTACACCCGCTGCGCCGGCCCCGCGTTCACGCCGAAGGTCGTCGGCTCCGAGAAACCACTCCACCAGGTCACCAGCCAGCTCAAGGAAACCGCCGGCCAGGTGCAGGCCACCCAGTGGGAAGCCAAATGGGGCTGGAATCCGCACTACCCCGACCTCAACGAAATCCGCCGCCTCCACGGCCGCACCGAGATCGCCTGGCGCATCGGCGAAACCCTGCGCTACCACCCCGCGGATGAGTTCCCGCCCGTGGATTGCGCGCTCGTGACGTGGAATTCGTTGAAACTCCTGCGTCGCACCCTGGAGACCCTCGCCGCCACCGACTATCCTGCCGACAAGGTCCGCGTCTACGTCGCCGACAACGGCAGCACCGACGGCACAGGCGAATACCTCGCCGCCCTCGCCGCCGATTACCGCTTCGCCCTCCACGCCATCACCCTGCCGCTGAACACCGGCGTCGCCGCCGGCATCAACGCCGCCATCCTCGCCGGCTCGGCCGAACTGGTCGCGCGCCTCGACGACGACATCGCCCTCGAACCCGGCTGGCTCAAAGCCTTCGTCGAGGATCTGCGCCGCCGCCCCTTCGCCGGCTGCGTCGGCACCAAGACGATCAACGACACCCCCGCCCGCACCCTCCAGTGGGCCTGCCCTCACAGCTACCCGAACGGCTACAACTACCGCGACGAACCGAACCTCGGCCAGGCCGACTACCTCGCCCGCGTCGCCGCCATCCACGGCTGCTGCATCCTCTACCGGCGCGACACCTTCAAACGCTGCGGCCTTTTCGATATCCGCTACAGCCCGACCCAATACGACGACATCGACCACAACTTCGCCCTGATCCACGCCGGCTACGAGGTGCTCTACGACGGCCGCACCCACGTCGTGCACAAGATCAGCACCGGCCTCGACCGCTCCTTCGCCGGCCTCGCCAGCGCCTCCGCCAACGGCTCCAAGATGTATGGCAAATGGGGTCGCGACATCTTCGAACGCCTCGACTCCGCCATCGTGCTCTCGCGCGAAGGCCGCTACCTGCCCGACGACGGCGACACCTCCGCCTGGCTCGCCGCCGGCCCCCGCCCGGAGGAGTTCCCTCGTCGCGCCGCGCCGCTTGGCGCCAGCCACCGCAAGGTGCTCGACGACCTCTACCTCTCGCTCGCCGCCCCGGACGGCGCCGACGGCTCGCTCCTCGCCTTCGCCCGCGCCCACCTCGAGCGCGGCCGCCAGCTGATCGCCAAGGGCTTCTTCATGGACGCCCTCGACGTCTTCCTGACCACGGTCAACTTCCACCCGACCCGGCCCGAGACCTTCGCCGGGCTGGCCGACGCGTATCACCGTCTCGGTTACGTCGACCAGGCCCGCGCCGCCGCCCGCCGCGGCCTGCACCTCGCCCCCGACGACCCCGCGCTCGCCGAACTCGAGACCCGCGCCTCGGCCGCGCCCGCCGTGGTCGTTAACCGCCGCCCCGCCGCGCCCCGCTCCGCCGACACCTTGCGCGTGCTGATGGTGAACGCCTTCCAGCCCCGCCTGCCGGACGACGATGTCGGCCTGATGCACGCCACCGCCGACGCCCTGCGCGCCCGCGGCGTAGAGGTCGAGATCGCCAACGTGGCCCGACCGGATCCGACCGGCTTCGACCTCGCCCACGTCTGGAACCTCGGCTTCCCCTTCCAAACCCTTTCGCAGGTCAACGCCCTCCGCGTCGCCACCCCCGGGCTGCCCATCTGCCTGACCCCGCTCTACGAGGACAAACGCGAGACCACCTGGAGCGTCGCCGCGCTGGGCGAAATTTTCCCACCGTCCCAATCGTCCGCCCAGATCGAGCAGTCCCTCCGCACCCTGGCGCGCGGCGTCACGCCCGGCACCGGCGAGGCCCGACCCACCCCCCGTAGCATCCACCTCTACCACACTCCTCAGGAAACCTGCCAGCAGCGCATTCTTCAACTCATCGATCACCTGCTGCCCTTCACCGCCGCCGAGGAGGCCGACCTGCGTCGCGAGCTGGGCGTGTCGCGTCCGCACACCCTCCTGTCCGCGCCGCTGCCGGTCGCCGCCCTCCGCGCCGCCGCCGCCGATTGGTTCCACGCCCGCTGCGCCGCGCGCGACTTCGTGTTGTGCGTGGGCGATCTGGACCCGCAAAAAAACCAGCTTCTTCTTCTCCAGGCCCTGCGCGGCACCGGCCTGCCCGTCGTGCTCGTCGGCCGTTGGCGCAACAGCGATTACGCCGAGCTCTGCCGCCGCCACGCCACGCCCGAGACCCTCTTCATCGAACAGCTCGAACCCGACCAGCTCGCGTCCGTCTACCAGGCGGCCCGCGTGCATGCCACCCCCAGCTGGCAGGAATGCCGCCTCGCTCCGGCCGTCGCCGCCGCCATCGCCGGGTGTTCGCTGGTCGTGGCCCAGCGCCCCGCCGAACAGGAGTTGTTCGGCTCCGTCGCCTACCACTGCAACCCCGCCGACGTCGCGTCCATCCGCGCCGCCGTGCTCGCCGCCCACCGTTCCCATCCGCTGAACATCGCCCGCCGCCAGGCCCTCTCCGCCCGTCTCGCCGAGCTCTGCGAGCCCGACGCCGTCGCCTCGCGTTTGCTCGATGTCTACCGTCGCCTCGCCCCCCGCGCGGCGCTGGCCCGCGCCGCCGCATGATCCCGACGCCTTCCAGCGTCCCGCCCGATTCGCGTCCCGTCGTCATCCTCGACGCCCCCGGCCGCGCGGCCGAGATCCACGGCTCCGCCCCGCACGCCCTCGGCCGGCCCGTCGTCCACGCCGGCGAGCGCGACGCCGACGCCGTGCTCGCCCTCGACCCCGCCGTCATCCTGTTGAGCAGCGAGTGGACCCACGAGTGGCGCCTGATCGCCGCCGCCGCGCGCCGCGTCGGCGTGCCCGTCGTTTACGTCATGGACGGGGTGATCGAGTGGTCCTACCTCTGGAACAACCTCAGCTTTATCCGGCCCTGGGGCACCATGCTCCAGCCGCTGATCGCGAGCGACCTGTGCGTGATCGGCCGCCACCCCGCTCGCATCCTCTCCTCGCTCGGCCTGGCCGACCGCATCCATGTGGTGGGCCTGCCGCGCTTCGACGCCCTGCCCCGCGAACGCGTGCTCCGCGCCGGCACGAGGCCCCGCCTGCTCGTCGCCACCGCCCGCACCGCCGGCCACGACGTCGAGCAGCAGGTGATGACGCGCCGCGCCCTGCGCGACCTGAAGGCATGGCTCGGCACCCAGCCGCAGATCGAGCCGGTCTGGCGCATCGCCGCGGACCTCGCCGAGGACATCGGCGTGGCCGCCGACATCGGCGGAGGTTTCTCCGAGGTCCTGTCCGGCTGCGCCGCCCTGCTCTCCTTCACCTCCACCTGTGTGCTCGAAGCCATGCACAAGCGCATCCCGGTCGCGGTTATCGACTACCGCGCCGTGCCGCTCTACGTCACCGCCGCCTGGGAAGTCCGCAGCGCCGAACACATTCCCGGCGTCGTCCAGGAGCTCCTCTATCCGCCGCCCCAGAAACTCGCCTGGCAGGACGCCTGCCTCGCCGACGAGTTGGAGGAGGGCGGCGCCACCGCCGCGCTCGTGTCCGTCTTGCGTGCCGCGATCGAGCGCCCCCGCGCCGCGCCGGACGAAACCACCTCGCCCGCGCCCGACCGCCCCGACGGCCGCCTGGATTTTCGCCAGGTCCACTCCGAGTTGAGCGCCTTCTCCCTCGGCTCGCTTCCGGTCCTGCAATACGAGCTCTCGGCCGCCCACCACCTGCTGCGCCACACCCGGCACGAAAAAGGTTTTCTGCAGCGCGACGCGTTGGAGCTGAGCGAGGCTTTCTGCGGCGGCGACATCCGGCAAACGCGGGTGTTCTCGCTGCTCGACCAGCTGCCCGGCGCCGGCCTCGAGGGCTCCGCCTCGGTCGAGCACGTCGCGATCGGCGGCCGCGCCGTCCGCGCCCTCGTCACCCCCGCGCCCGCCCGCCTGACCTACGCCATCCCCTGCGGCCTGCCCGGCCGCCTCAGCCTCGCCGTATCGCTCCACCCCCGCTGCTGGGACCGGTCCGACAGCGGTCCGTGCCGCCTGATCATCTCGGCCGACGAAACCACGCTCCTAGACGCCACCCTCGACCTGCGCGACGCGCCCGAGGACCGCAAATGGTGGTGGTTCGACCTCGCCGTGCCCTCCGCCCACGGCGCCCACACCCTCGTCCTCCAGGCCCTCGGCGTGGACGGCGACGCCGCCCGCGACGCGGTGTGGCGCGCGCCCTTGTTTCACTGGCGCGAAACCGAGGACGCGCCCGACGCGAACGCCGGTTTCCGCCCCCGCCTCGCCACCGGCGCCGATTTCTACGTCCCCGGCCGCACCGTCGCCTGAACCCTCCGACTTAACTCCCGTCCCGCTCCCTCCCACCGCCCACGCCATGAACTCGCTCGCCCCCGCCCCGCTGCCTGCTCCCGTCGACTCAACCCTGCCCGCGATGGACCTCTTCATCGCCGGCATGG
>JAIXVP010000308.1 GCA_027482905.1 Opitutaceae bacterium | reverse complement strand
GGCATCCTCGCCTTCGCCGAGGATGCCGGTCTGGCCGCGGACCTTGTAGCGGGTCTTCTCGATCTCCTTCATGGCGGCGGCGGTGTAGCGGGTGAAGGGCACGGCCAGCAGGCGTTCCTTGTTGATGGGCTGCTGGGTGTGTTCGCAGACGCCGTAGGTGCCGTTTTTGATGCGCTGGATGGCGGCCTCGACCTCGGCTAGGGCCTCCTGCTCGTTGGCGACGAGGCTTAGGGCGAAGTCGCGGTCGAAGGAATCGGTGCCACCGTCGGTGCCGTAGCTGGAGAGATCGCCGCTGTCCTCCTTGGCGGAGCGTTTCAGGGTTTCCTCGCTGTGCTGGTCGACCTGGCCGGTGACGTGGTTGCGCAGCTCGATGAGGAGCTTGTAGTAGCGTTTAAACTTCTCGGGGATGGCGTCCTCCTCGTTCTCGGCGTGGGAGGCCTTGGACTTCGGGTTGAAGCCCAGGATATCGGCCAGCGAGGCGGCGCGGACGGTGGTGGGCTTGGGCGGCTGCAGGGCGTGGGCGGGGAGGGGGGCGGTCTTGCCGGCCTTGGTGGCGATGAGGGCGACCGGAGCGGGCGCGGGGGTGGTCTTCTCGATCGTCTTGGCGATGGCGAGGACCTCGTCGAGGGAGAAGGCGGCGGGTTTGGCGGGCTTGGCGCGCTGGGCGAGGATGCGGGCGCGGACGGCGTCCTTGCCCTTCAGGGCGGCGGGTTTGACGGGGGCGGGGGACTTCGCGGGGGCGGGCGCGGCGGGCTTGGCGGCGGGGGGCGGGGTCGCGGGTTTGGCCGGGCTCTTCGCCACCGGGGCGGCGGGCTTCGAAGAGGCGGAGGGTTTAGGGGCGGGCTTGGCGGCGGCTTTTTTCGCCGGAGCCGGCGCGGGCGGCGCGGATTTTGCGGCCGGCTTGGCGGACTTGGCGGGTTTGGCCTGGGCGGCTTTGGGCGCGGCGGCTTTGGTGTCGGATTTTTTGGAAGATTTCACGGGAAGGGAAGGGGGCGTCTTGGTTTTCGACGCCGGAGGCGGGGACTTTTTGGCCGGAGGGGCGGGGCGCGGGGCCGGCTTCTTGGCGGGCGGAGGGGACTTCTTTTTCTTGGCGGCGGCGGCGGGCTTGCGGGTGGGTTTGGCCATGATGTTTTGGGTGGGATTAAGAAGCGAAAGCGGGCCGGCCGGGGCGGGGTGGGGCGACTAGGGGTGGATCGCCTCGGCGCAACGAGGGCAGACCTCGTGTTCCCCGGCGGGTTGCAGGGCGGGGACCCAGCGCCAGCAGCGCGGGCAGCGGACGTGGCCAAGCTCGGCGGCGGGCCGGGCGGCGACGGCGAGCGCGGTGGCGGCGGGCGTCTCGGCCAGCGTGACGTGCGAGACGATCAGCAACTCGGGCAAAAAGGTTTCGTGGCGGCGCAGGACGGGGTCGAGCGCGTCGGCGCCGGCGATCTCGAGGGTGACGGCGGCGTCGAGGGATTTGCCGAGTTTGCCGGCCTGGCGAAGCGGTTCGAGGGTCTCGTTGACCTTGGCGCGGACCTTCAGGAGTTCGGCGAAATCGGCGGCGAGGGCGTCCTCGGTCCACTCGGCGGGAGCGACCGGCCAGTCGGCGAGATGGACGCAAGGGTTGGCGGCGCCGGCGGGGGCGAAGTCGGCCTTGAAGTGGGCGTGGCACCAGGCCTCGTCGGCGGTGAAGGTCAGGATGGGAGCGAGCACACGGACGAGCACGCCGTGGATGGCGTGGACGGCGGTCTGGGTGCTGCGGCGCTGGGGGTGGTCGACCGCGTAGGTGTAGAGGCGGTCCTTGCAGACGTCGTTGTAGACGGCCGAGAGCGTATTGGAGACGAACTGGGCGCAGAGACTGACCACGCGGTGGAATTCGTAGGCGTCGTAGGCGGCGGTGGCGTCGCCGAGGAAGCGGGCGGTCTGGTGCAGGGCCCAGCGGTCGAGGACGTCGAGCGACGCGTGGGGGAGGGCGTCGCGGGCCGGGTCGAAGTCGTGGAGAATCGAGAGCTGGTAGCGGAGGGCGTTGCGGAAACCGCGATACTGCTCGGCGGCGTTATCGAGGATTTTCTTCGAGAGGGTGATGTCCTGGGTGAAGTCCTGCGAGGCGAGCCAGAGGCGGATGACATCCGCGCCGTAATCGGCGATGAAGTTGTCCGAGGTCGGCGGTTTTTCGTAGCTGCCGGACTTGGAGATTTTTTTGCCGTCCTCGCCGACGATGAAGCCGTGGGTGAGCACGGCCTTGTAGGGCGCGCCGCCCTGGGCGATGACGCCGGTCCAGAGCGAGGATTGGAACCAGCCGCGGTGCTGGTCGGAGCCCTCGAGGTAGAGGTCGGCGGGCCACTGGGTGCCACCCTGGTGGTTGCGGAGCACGGCGGCGTGGCTGCTGCCGGAGTCGAGCCAGACGTCGAGGGTGTCGCGGCCGTTGGTCAACTCGGACGCGGGCGGCCAGCCGGCGGGCAGGGCGACGCCGGCGAGCAGCTCGGCGGCGGTCTGCTCATACCAGAGGTTGGTGCCGGCGGGGTGGGCGGCGATCTTGGCCGCGACGGCGCGGATCACGGAGGCGTCGAGCCAGGCTTTTTTGTCGGGGCCGTAGAAGGCGATGATGGGCACGCCCCACGAGCGCTGGCGGCTGATGCACCAATCCGGGCGGGATTGCACGGCGCCGGTGATGCGGGCCTGGCCGAAGGCGGGGAACCAGGTGACGCCGCGGATCGCGGCTAGCGCCGCGATCCGCGGCGAATGACCAAGGTCCAATGACGAATGTCCAATGTCGGAAGATGGAGCCGAGCTAGAGCTCGGCGTTCCTGGGGCGCGGTCGAGGCCGACGAACCACTGGTCGACGGCGCGGAAGATGATGGGGGTTTTGGAGCGCCAGCAGTGGGGGTAGCTGTGGACGTATTTGGCCTTGGCGAGCAGGGCGACGTGGCCGGTGGCGTCGGGCGTGGCGAGTTTTTTGAGGACGGCGAGGTTGGCCGGGCTGGGTTTTTTGGCGGCGAGGTCCTCGACCGTCTCCAGGCAGGAGATGCCGACGAGGTCGGCGGGGACCTGGCCGTCGTCGCCGACCGGGCAGTAGATGTGCAGGCCGTATATCAGGCCGGTGAGATAGTCCTCCGCGCCGTGGCCGGGAGCGGTGTGGACGCAGCCGGTGCCGCTGTCGGTGGTGACGTAGTCGGCGAGGACAACCGGCGAGGCGCGGTCGATGAAGGGATGGCGGGCGGACAAGCCCTCCAAGCGGGCGCCCGGAATGACCAAGGACCAATGACCAATGACCAAGGACGGATCGGGGTGTTTGGCTGCTTTGAGGACGGCGGGGAGGAGGGCCTTGGCGACGAGG
>JAIXVP010000130.1 GCA_027482905.1 Opitutaceae bacterium | reverse complement strand
GTCGCGCCCGAACGCCTGATGCTGGACAACTGGAGGGAGAACCTGCGGGCCTGGAACGTGCGGTGCCTCGCCATCGACGAGGCCCACTGCGTTTCCGAATGGGGTCACGATTTCCGCCCTGAGTTTCGCCAGATCTCCCAGCTCCGAGACCTGCTGCCCGATGTTCCCGTCATCGCCCTCACCGCCACCGCCACCGAGCGCGTGCGGGAGGACATCGTCAAACACCTGCGCCTGCGCAACCCGGCCGTCTTCGTCGCCTCCTTCAACCGCCCTAACCTCACCTACAAGGTCCTCGCGAAGGACGAACCGCTGAAACAGATCATCGATTGGGTGAAGCGCCGCGAGGACGAGTCCGGCATCGTCTACTGCGCCTCCCGCGCCACCGCCGAACGCGTCGCCGAGTCGCTCGCCGGCCGGGGCTACGCCGCCAAGCCCTACCACGCCGGCCTCGACCCCGCCGAACGCGCCCGCAACCAGGAGGTGTTCCTGCGCGACGAGACCAAGATCATCTGCGCCACCATCGCCTTCGGCATGGGCATCAACAAACCCAACGTCCGCTGGGTCATCCACTACGACCTGCCCAAGAACCTCGAGGGCTACTATCAGGAAACCGGTCGCGCGGGCCGCGACGGCCTGCCCGGCGACTGCCTGCTGCTGTTCTCCGGCGGCGACATCGCCAAGCAGACCCACTTCCTCGACGAGATCACCGACGCCGCCGAGCAACAGCGCGCCCGCGCCCAGCTCCGCCTGATGGCCCGCTACGCCGAGGGCACCGGCTGCCGCCGCCGCGAACTCCTCGCCTACTTCGGCGAAACTTTTCCGCTGGATAACTGCGCCGCCTGCGACAACTGCAACGAGCCGCGCGACACCTACGACGGCACCCTCCACGCCCAGAAGTTTCTCTCCTGCGTCTACCGCTGCCGCCAGGCCTCTCGCTTCGGCGTCGGCTTGAACCACGTCGTGGAGGTGCTCGTCGGCGCGAAGACCGAAAAGGTCCTCAAGTGGGGTCACGACCGCCTCACCACCTACGGCATCGGCGGCGACCTGCCGCGCCACCACTGGGCCGCCGTCGGCCGTGAACTCCAACGCCTCGGCTACGTGACCCAGGGCGAGGGCGAGTTCCCTACCCTCGAGATAACCGCCGAGGGCCTCGCCCTGCTCAAGTCCCGCGCGCCCGTCACCCTCACCAAACCCTCCGAGGTCGTCCCGAAGGCGAAACGTGCCCCGTTGCGCCGCGAAGGCGACGTCGCCTGCGACGAGATCCTGCTCGCCGAACTCAAGAAACTTCGCAAGCGCCTCGCCGACGAACGCGAGGTGCCGGCGTATGTGATTTTTGGTGACAAAACCCTCCGCCAGATGGCGCGCGAATATCCGGCCCGTGAGCAAGACCTGCATGGCATCTTCGGGATGGGCGAAAAGAAGCGCGAGGAGTTCGGCGCGACCTTTGCCCGTTTCATCGCCGAGTTCCTCGAGACCAACCCCCGCCAACGGTTCGACGACTGACGCGGCGGCGGCCCGATTATTACCTTAATTGTTTTCAGGATTAGACTTAAGAAAGCAGCGTGTCCTCGCCGGACGCCCGGACGCGACGTCGCGCCTCCAGCGCGACCAACAAAACGCTGAGGTCGGCCGGACTCACCCCGCTGATCCGACCCGCTTGTCCGACCGACACGGGTCGGGCCTCCAGCAACTTGGCGCGACTCTCCGCCCTCAGTCCATGCACAGCCGTAAAATCAAAATCGGCCGGGATCTTAACCTTCTCCACCTCCAGCAACTTGGCGACCTGGCGCCGCTCTCGCGCCAGATAACCCGCATAAACGACCCGATAACGAACCTCCGCCCGCTCAACCTCCGGCAACTCCCGAAATGCCGCCGGCCCAGAATCGGCGAAGTCTGTTTCGGTCCCCGCGCCCTTGGCCGCCTGACGGCGCAGGCAATCCGCCCAGGTCCCCTCCCCTGCCCCGGCTTCGCCCGCCGCCGGCCGCAGCCGCTCCAGTTGGCCGGTCCAGAGTTCGATCCGCGCCGCCTTGGCCTCGATCCGGGCCAACCGCGAGGCCGAGACCAAGCCCCCTTCGCACGCGTGAGCACGCAGACGCAGCTCGGCGCTGCCATGATTGAACAGCAACCGATGCTCCGCGCGGCTGGTAAACATCCGATACGGCTCGCGGGTGCCCTTGGTCACCAGGTCGTCGATCAAAACCCCGATATAGGCCTCATGGCGTCCGAGAATCAGGGGCGGCTCGCCCCGGGTTTTGCGCGCGGCGTTGATACCCGCCATCAACCCCTGGCCAGCCGCCTCCTCGTATCCCGACGTTCCGTTGATCTGCCCCGCGAAGAACAAATTCTCCACCTTCTTGGACTCCAATGAAGGAAAGAGCTGGGTGGGCGGCGCGAAGTCATACTCGACCGCATAGGCCGGCCGCAGCAACTCCGCCTTCTCCAACCCCGGGATGCTGCGCACCATCTCCACCTGCACCGCAAACGGCAACGAGGTGGACAGACCGTTGATGTAGAACTCGTTGGTGGATCGGCCCTCGGGCTCCAGAAAGAGCAGGTGCCGGGGCTTGTCGGCAAACCGAACAAATTTGTCCTCGATCGACGGGCAGTAACGAGGCCCGACCCCCTCGATCTCGCCGGAATACATCGCGGACAGATGCAAGTTTTCGCGCACCAACCTCGCGGTGCGCTCGGTCGTGTAGGTCATCCAACAGGGCACCTGGTTCCGGCCCGGAGTCCAGCCGAGTCGCTCTTCCCGGAGCGCCACTCCGCCCGGCGCGCCCTGTTCCACGTGGAACAGGGGCTCCGGATCGCGGGTGTCGTGAAAGGCGAAAAGCGTCGGCCGGGCGTCGCCGTGCTGGGGCTCCATCCGGCTAAAATCGATGGAGCGCCCCGCGAGGCGTGGGGGGGTGCCGGTCTTGAGCCGTTGTAATTCAATGCCCGCCTCCAGGAAACTGGCCGAAAGGGTCTTCGCGCTGAAATCCCCCAAGCGTCCGCCTTCGTTTTTGTTCTGCCCGATATGCATCAGACCACGCAAAAACGTGCCGGTGGTCACCACCACGGTGCGGGCGCGAAACTCGATATCCAGGTTCGTCCTGACGCCACACACCCGCCGCCCACCCGCCGTCGCGACGCCCTCGAAAAGCAAGCCCGTAACCGTCGCTTGGAAAAGCCGCAGATTCGCCTGCAACTCCAGCGTGTGTTTCATACGAAACTGGTAGGCTTTCTTATCGCATTGCGCCCGTGGGGATTGCACCGCCGGGCCCTTCGACTCGTTCAGGAGTCGAAACTGGATACCCGTGACGTCGGTGTTGATCGCCATTTCCCCGCCCAAAGCGTCGATTTCCCGCACGATCTGCCCCTTGGCCTGCCCACCGATGGCCGGATTGCAGCTCATCTGGGCGACCGTATCGAGATTGCCGGTCAGCAAAAGGGTGCGCGCCCCGGATCGGGCGGCGGCCAGGGCCGCCTCGCAGCCGGCGTGGCCGGCGCCACAGACGATCACGTCGAAGGGCAGGGCAGGGGAGTCGATCATTTGCACCCAAAACACGCCGTGGCGGGCCAAAGGACAAGCCGAGTCGCGACTCGTCACCCGTTGGCGTCATCAGTCCAAGATCTTCACTTGCCGATGCAGAAATGGGCGAACAGCGCATCCAGCATGCGCTCGTTATCCACCCTTCCCGCGATCTCACCCAAGGCATCCAATCCACTTCGTAAATCACTGGAAACCAATTCGATCGGCGCGGCCGGCGCGGCCGTCAATCCCTCCAGCACCGCCCCGAGGGCCACCTCGGCCCGGCGTAGCGCCTCGGCATGACGGGTATTGACCACCACCTCCTCGCCCCCGGTCGAGTCCGGCGCCAGTCGCTCGACCAAGCGCTCGATTTCCCGGCCAAGCTCCTCGAGACCAGAACCGACCAAGGCCGAAACCGAAACCACGGGGTAGGGGAGCGCCGGCGGAGGACCGCCCCCGATATCAACCTTGTTCCAGACCACCAGGGTCTTTCCGAGGGCCAGATGCTCCGCATAGACGGGGTCCAGGTCCGGAACCGGCCGGGACGCATCGACGACCCACAACACGAGATCCGCCTCTACCAGACACTCCAAGGTCTTTGCCATGCCCTGGCGCTCCACGGTTCGCGGCGCCGGATTGAGTCCCGCCGTATCGATCAGCCGCAAAAGATGCGAACCCACCTGCAGGCGCTCCTCCAGGTAGTCGCGGGTGGTGCCGGGCTCCGGGCTCACCAAGGCGCGCGCCCGACCCACCAAGGCGTTGAGCAGGCTGCTCTTTCCTGCGTTGGGCGCTCCCAGCAGAACGGTTTTCACCCCATCCCGCAACACCCCGCCGAAACGCTCGGTCGCCAGCAGGCGATTTGTTCCACGTAGAACTTCCCGCAAAGCCGCGACCACGCGCCCCCGATCCTCGGGCGGAAGGTCCTCATCCGGAAAATCAACGTAAACCTCAATCCGGGCGAGCACGACCAGGAGCTCGGCGATCAACCCTTCGACCGCCCGCCCAAGACCGCCCCGCAACTGCCGCCGCGCCACCGCCAGCGCCCGCTCGCTCCGGGCATGGATCAGATCCATCACCGCCTCCGCTTGGGTGAGATCCATCCTTCCGGCCAAAAACGCCCGCCGGGTGAACTCACCCGGTTCGGCCGGACGGCACCCCCGCTTAAATAGATCGCCCAGAATAAGTTGAACAATAAGGGGATTTCCGTGCGGAGTAAGTTCCAAGGTGTCTTCTCCGGTCGCGGTGCGGGGACCGGGCAGGAAGGTCCACACCAGATCGTCCAAAATCGCGCCCGCCAGGGCGTGATAAGTGCCGTAAACGGGGCGGCGCTCGGGCAGGCGCTCCGCGTCGCGCCCGAAGATCGCCGCCGCCAGGCGCCGGGAGGCCGGGCCGCCGACCCGGATGACGGCCAAGGCCGAGTTGCCGGCCGGAGTCGCCAGGGCCGCGATGGTGTCCCGCGACCACTCCGCTTCCGCCGGCAAAGCTTCGGTTCGAGTGTCGGGGCGATCGAAAACGGTCGGCGTCATGGCGGCGGGATCGGAAACCTTGGCACGCAAAATCGTTCGCGGTCAGCCCTCAACGCAGGCTTTCCCGGGCGGCCCGCAAAGGGATCGCATGCCGACGCCGGTCGAGGAAGACGTTCACCTCGTCGTAACCCGCCTCGGCCAACAGAACCAGGGCGGCCACGTAGCCGTCCGCCACCCGATCGGGGCGATGCGCGTCGGCGCCCAACACGACGGGAATGCCGCGTTCGCGCATCAGACGGAGTTGTTCCGGGCCGGGATTCATCTCGGGGATGGCCTTGAGCAACCCGCTGGTGTTGAGCTCCATCGCCACGCCCGTGGCCGCGATCCGGTCGAGCGCCCGCTCCACGTGGGGCCGGATGCGCGGGAAATACCACTCGGCCGGGCGCTCGTTTTTTATCAAATCGGGATGGCTCAGCGTGTCGAAGAGCCCGCTCTCCGCCGCCAGCGCGAGGTGTTCGTAGTAGGTTTGTTGATACGCAGGGACGTCCCCGGTGAAAAACCGCTCGCGGTAGAACGCCATCTGGTAGTGGACGCTCCCGAGCACATGGTGCAGGGGGGCGCGGCGGTGGAGCCGCTCCAGCCAGGGCTCCAGGCCGGGCATGAAGTCGCTCTCCAGCCCGAGCCTGACGTCGAGACGGCCGGCGAAGACCTCCCGGGCCCGCTCGACCATCCCCACATAGGCCGGGAACTCGGCGTCGGCCATGCGCACCTCGGCCGACCAGCCGTTCGGCAGCGGGGCGTGACAGGTGAAAACGATGCCGCGCAAACCGCGGCGCAGCGCGTGATGACAATACTCCTCGGGCGAGCCCACGGCGTGTTTGCAGAGGGTGGTGTGGGCGTGGGACTCGTAGAGCAGCGGAGCGGGAACAACGGACATCGGGGCAGGGTGGGGTAGTCGGACGCGGCAGGGCAAAACCGAAGCGGGCCCGCGATCTGCTCACCGGCGGCCATGTCCAATTCCACCAGAATCCTGCTCGCCCTGGCGTTCGCCACCGGTCTCCCGGCCGCCCCGCGCAAGATCGTGATCGATCAAGACGCCTACGGACCCGGCGGCAGCAACCAACAGGCCATCCTCCTCGTGCTCCAAGCTCCGGACGTCGAGGTGCTGGGCATCACCATCGAAAGCGGGGACGGCTGGCAGGAGGAAAATCTCGCCCACACCCTGCGCATGCTCGAACTCGTGGGCCGGACCGAAATTCCCGTGTATCGGGGCGCCACCCATCCCCTGCTGAACACCAAGACCGCGACCGAGCGCTGGGAGGCGGTCCACGGCCCCTTGTTCTACAAGGGCGCCTGGACCCAGAAATGGCCCGAAACCGGAGTGATCCGGGCGCCCTACCACCCACCGAAGATCGTGCCGCCCATGCGTGAAGGCGCCCCGGGGCCGGGCTCGACGCCCCGGGCGGAAAGCGCGGTCGACTTCCTCCTGCGCGTGACTCGCGAGCACCCGGGCGACGTCTCCATTCTCGCGATGGGTCCGCTCACCAATCTGGCGCTGGCCGCCCGCCTCGACGACGGCTTCGCGGGCCGCGTGCGCGAACTGGTCGTCATGGGGGGCAGTTTCAACCCTCGCCCGGCGGACAACGCCTTCGCGGGCGAATACGCCCACTCGGTCCGGCTGGAGTTCAACTTCCGCTGGGATCCGGAGGCGGCGCGCATCGTCCTGCGCTCGGCCTGGCCGCGCGTCGTCCAGGTGCCGATCGACCCGACGACCGCGACCTTCTTCCGTCCCGAACTATTCAAGCGCATCGCCGCCGCCAACACGCCGGTTGCCCGCTACGTCACCGCGTGGGCCGAGGGTTACCCCATGTGGGACGAACTTGCCGCCGCCGCCCTGCTCGCCCCGGATTTGATGCGTGAAAAACGCGTCCTAGCGGTGGATGTGGACACGGGCGCGGACGGCGCCGGTTACGGCAACACCCTGAGCTGGTCCGCCGGGAAGGGGCCCGGTCTGGGCGAGCGCGACGTCGAGGTGGTCTTCGCGGCCGACGTGCCCCGGTTCGAGGAGTGGTGCGTGGCCCTGCTCAGCGCGCCCTGACGACCAACAGCGCCCGGTCGTCGTGCCGGGGAGCCAGGGTGCAGAACTGGCGCAGGTAACGATCGATGCGGCGAACGATCTCGGCCAGCGGCTCGCGCTGGTGGCGGCGGAGCGCGTCGGCCAGACGCTCCCGGCCGAACTCCTCGCCGGAGGCGTTGCAGGCCTCGTTCACGCCGTCGGTGTAGAGCGCCAGGAGATCGCCCGGGGCCATCACCACGCGCCCCTCGTCGAGGGTGGCGTCGAACAGCTCGGCCGGGGCCATGCCGAGCGCCATGCCGCCATCCCCCAACAGCACCGGCGCGCCGCCGCCCGCTCGCAGCAGCAGCCCGGCCTCGTGTCCCGCCCGGCAGAACCGGAGCGCCAGTGTATCAAGATTTATGATACCATAGAAGAGCGTTATATACATGCCCGGCGGCATGTCCGGCTGGAGCGCGCGATTCACCCGGTGCAGCACGGCGGCGGGCGAAAGCTCGCCCGGGGCGCAGAGCCGCAGGCTGGCGCGGCAGGCCGCCATCATCAGGGCGGCGGGCGCGCCCTTGCCGGAAACGTCCGCGATCACGAAACCGTGGTGGCGTTCGTCCACCGGCAGCACGTCGTAGTAGTCGCCGCCCAACTGCTGCGAGGGCTGGGAAAGCACCTCGACATCGATGCGCCCCAGATCGGGGAATCGGCTCGGCAGAAGGTGCTGCTGGACGTCGCGCGCCAGCTCCAGCTCGCGCTCCTGCACCTCGCGTGCCCGGGCCTCGGCCGCCTTGCGCTCGGTGATGTCGGTGATGAGCCCCTCGTGGTGGGTTACCGCACCCCGCTCGTCGAGCCGCACGATAGTATGGTCGTCGACCCAGCGGACCGAGCCGTCGGCGCATTGGATGCGATATTCCTGGTTGTATTCGCGATGCCCGGCGGCGGCGTGGGCGTCGACCTCGGCGCCGACCCGCTCGCGGTCCTCGGGATGGGTGATATCCCGGAAATTGAGGCGCCGGGACATCAGGTCCTCGGGCTCGTAGCCGAACTGGCGGACGCTCGCGGACACGAACTCCACCGGCCAGCTCCCGCCCTCGGCGCGCCAGAGCACCACCACGGACGGCGAACGGTCGATGATCCGCGCCATTTCCTCCAGCCGACCAAGGGCGGCGCGCAGTTCTTGCTGCGCCTGGCGTCGCACGGATATGTCGCGACCCACGCCAAAAAACGCCCGCCGCTTGTCCCGGTCGCTGTAGGCCGAACCGGTCGAGGCATGCCAGACCCAGCGCCCGTCCCGGTTTCGCACGCGATATTCGATCCCCTCGCCGTCCCCGCCGGTGGCCAGCGTCCGGGCGAAAAACGCGTCCCATCGACCCGAATCCTCGGGATGAATATAATCACGGAACGCGGTGCCCAACACCTCCTCGACCGGATGGCCCAATTTCGCCGTCCAAGCCTGCGAGACGAATTTCAAACGCCCCTCGGGCGTCAGGGCGTAAAGAATCTCGCTCGCGGTCTGGATGTAGGTGCGCCAGCGGGCCTCGGTCCGGCGCAACTCCTCCTCCGCAAGATGGCGCGCCGTGATATCCTCGAGCATCGCGAAGTGATGCGTGATGCGTCCGTCCTTCTCGCGTAGCACGACCACGGTCAATATACCCCACACCGTCGTGCCGTCGGCGTGCAGATAGCGTTTCTCGAGGGTGAAGGAATCACGCTTGCCGGCGTAGATCTCGGCGTTGAGCGCGGCCTGCTGCCGCCAGTCGTCGGGATGAGTGATACGCTGGACGTTGCCGAGGTCGGCCGCGTCGCCGCGGCTCAGACCGATCAACTCGCAAAAACGCTGGTTGACGTGATTCGGACCGGGGGTGCCGTCGGAATTGAACTCCCGCCAGCTCAGGCCGATCGGGGCGTGTTCAAACAGCAGCTGCAGCTCGGCCGTCTTCAGCGCCAGCTCGCGCTCGGCCAACACCAGCCTGGTGACGTCGGTCCGGACCGCAAGATAGCCCAAGGTCCGTCCGCCCAGACCAAGCAGGGGCAGGATGGTGGTCTGCACCCAATAAAGCCGGCCGGATTTGTCGCGGTTGCAGATGGACCCGCGCCAGATCTCCCCCGTGGATATCGTGTTCCACATCTCACGGTAAAAGGAATCGGGGTGCTCGCCCGATTTGAGCAGGCGATGGTTTTGCCCCAACAACTCGGCTTCCGTATAACCGGAAATCTCGCAAAACCGTTCGTTGACGAAACGTATCGCCCCGGCGGCGTCGGTCAGCGCCACGATATCGTGTTCATCGAGCCCCTGACGCAACCATGCAAGCAACATGGGCTCGAAGGCGTCTATCGTGGTATGCAGGGACGGCGAAGGGGCGGACATGGTCGGGGGACAAAAACAACGTAGCGGGCGACCGGCCGGCGTCGAGCTTCAGCCTTTGACCGCCCCGGCGGCGATCCCGCGCACGAGATGCCCCTGCAACAGCAAATAGACCGCCAGCATGGGAATGGTCACGATAACCAGACCGGCGAAAAGCATTCCTTGATCACCACGATACTGGGCGGCGATGGCCAGATCGGCCAGCGCCAAGGGCAGCGTCCGCGCCTCGCCGTCTCCGCCACCGACCAGCATGAAGGCGAAAAAATACTCTTTCCAGAGTCCGATGAACTGGAAAATCGCCACCGTGATCAGCCCGGGACGAGCCAAAGGCAGCATGACCCGCCAGAACACCGCCGCCTCGGAACAGCCATCCATGACCGCCGCCTCATGCAGCGAACGGGGAAGATCACGGAAAAACGCGGTCAAAATGAAAATCGCAAACGGCAGTCCGTTGGCCACGTAAACCAATACCAGCCCTGTTCGCGATTCGAGCAATCCCAAGGCCCGCAACTCGAAAAAAAGCGGCACCATGGCCAACTGGGCCGGCAACATCAGACCGCCTAAAAAAAGCATCCGCACCAGGCCGGCCCACGGATGGTGATAACGCGCCAGAGCATACGCGGCCATCGAGCCCAACCAAAGTATCAGGAAAACAGAAATCGCCGCAATAACAGCCGAGTTCAACAAACAGGTCCCGAGTTGCCCGGCCTGCCACGCCCGCGCGTAGGCCGCACCGTCCAGGTCAGCCCAACCGGGCGGCGCGAGCGGCTCACGGAGAATCGCGGCATCGGCCTTGAACGACGACAAAACGACCCACGCGAAGGGCGAAACGACCCAGAACACATACAGAAGCAGGGCCCCGCCCGCCAACAAGCGCGACCAGGAAGGCAAACTCGTCGTGGAGGTGACGCACCGCGAACTCATTGGTTTTCTCCCTCGGTCCGGCTCAGCCGCAGAACCGCCAGCGAACCCACCAAGACCAGCACAAACAGAATGACCGCGATGGCCGCCGCACGTCCGGCCTGAAACTCGCCAAAAAGCGTTCCCACCATGAAGGTGCCAAGCGTGTGGGTGCCCGCCGACGGGTCCTGCGCGGTAAGCAGCCAGACGAGCTCGAAGGCGTTTAACCCGCCGATCACCAAAAAGACCGCCGAAACCGTCATCACGCCCCGGATCAACGGGAGCGTGATGGAAAAGAACTGACGCAATGGCGACGCGCCGTCGAGCTCCGCAGCCTCGTATAGCTCGTCCGGCACGCCCTGCATCGCAGCGAGGTAGAGCACCAGATTAAAACCGCACGCCATCCAGAGATAGATGGGGACCAATGAACCGTAGAGATTCGACTGCGCCAGCCACGCATAGCCGCGGAAACCATAAAACCAACGCGCAAGAGCATCGGGGCCGCCGACAAACGCAATTAAATCACCGGCGGCAAGAAACGCCGAATTAACGAAACCGGAAGTCGGTTCGTAGGCCGCCATCCAGATCAAAGCCGCCGCGATTCCACCCAGAAGATTGGGAAAAAGCAGCACCACGCGGATAAATCCCGCACTCCTCCCGCCCCGGTGAATAAAAACGGCCAGCGCCAACGACAACGGGACCACAAACAACGGCGGGACGATCATTAGAAAGCCATTGTTTCGCAAAGCAGACCAAAAGACGTCGCTCTCGAGCAACAACCAACGGAAATTGAAACCCCCAACCCAGTCCGGAGCCCCGATTCCATCCCAACGAAAAAACGAAAGCGCAAAGGCGGCCAGCGCCGGTAAAAGCACAAATGCCGCATAAAGAACAAACGCCGGCCCGATAAACAGCGCCCCGAAGCCACGACGCAAGGGCGCCAAACCGCTTGCCCCGGAAGACGCGGTCAAACGGCCCCTGGGCCGCCAGAAGGGGCGGACAAGCCAGAGACAGGCGGCGAACAGCAAAAGCCCCAAGGTAATGGCCGCGAGAGGATGACGCTTTTCGATATGGCCGGGATCCGTCGCGCGGTCCCGTTCCGACCTCGCGGCCGCCTCGAGTCGCGCCCCGAAATCCACCGCGGAAATGCGGCCGGTCATCAGCTGATAACGGGCGTCGGTAAACGCCTGCGCAAGCGTCCCTTGGGCGACCGAGGTGCGAGCCGGCGCGGCGTCGAAGGAAGCCGGACTGCGTTCCAGCAGGGCGGCCGTATCCGCCATCCTCGCCGAATAATCGGTGGGGGCGGCCCCGCGCAAGGCGACCGGCGAATCCGTCAGCTCGACAAATCGTCGCACCCTTTCGCGAGAGGTCATGAACCGGAAAAAATCGACGGTCGCGCGTTCCCGCTCGGGATCGCCGGTGCGAAACAGGAAATAGTAGCCGCTCTGCGATTGAACCGTATCCGGTGAAGCGATACCGTCGTCGAACACCGGAAGATTCATCGCGCCGAGCTCGAACCCGGCCGGCATCCGACCGCGCATCTCGTTGGCGAACCACGAGGCGGAGAGCGTCATCGCGCACCGCCCTTCGATGAACTCCAATTGCGCGGCGGTGTGGGTCATGCCCTCCCAACCGCGGACCAGATGACGGTTGGCCACCCGTTCCAGAATCCCCGCCGCACGGATAAAACGGGGGTCGGTCCGCGCGCCCGGCACCAAATCTCGGAAATCGACGTATCCCGCTTCTCCGACCAGATTGTAATGGGCCGCGCGCAGGATCGCGTCGCCATAACGCATGGCAACGCCGGGAAGGGATAGCGGCGCCACGCCCCGCGCCTCCATGGACTCGCAAAGCGCGAAAAAGCGGTCCCAGGTTCCGGGAGGCGCCCAACCTTCACGCCGAAACCGCGCCTTGTCGTAAAACAGAACCCATACGGCATGGGCAAAGGGTAAACCATAGATCGCAGGCGGTTGACTACCGCCGGGGTCCGGAACCGTCCATCTAGACAAAACCCCGGGGCGAAAATCATCCCGCCATACACCGGTGTTTTCCCAATTTGGCCCGGCCAATGCGGTTCCCAAATCTAGGATCTGGCCGCTGTCGATCAATTTTTGATAAAGCAAGACTGCATCCGTGGCATCGGGCAAAACACCCGCCATCACCCGCGTGCGGACCCGATCGTTGATGCGAGGATCGCCATGTAGATTGATACGAACTCCAGGGCGGTGACCCTCGAAATCACGGGCCGTCTCTTGGAAAAACTCGGAACCATAACCGGCAACCAAAACAGGTATATCCAATACCACCTCGGACGTTGCCGTCCGAACCCATACTATGGATACCAGAAATAAACAAAGAAGGCGAAACGAGACCATGGAAGCTACGCCCGGACGTTGCATCGATTCCCCACGATATCGCAACGATCAAACGATACGCCTTGAAATCGCATAAAAGAATAATACTTTAACATTTATTCTCAAACATTTTACATCAGAAATCTCGAACGAAATCGGATACCGACCATCATGGGTCAATCCCCGTGCGACCAACCGCCAAGTCTTGCCATGGTTGAATGACATCGATTATTTGAGCGATCATGTTTCAAGTCACCTTCTCAGAACAGGCTTTGGGTGAGCTAAAAAAACTTGGCCCGCTGGCCCAATTAAGCGCAATCGATCCCGTCGGAAAATTGCGCCCGGACGATTTGGCTCACCCGAGGGAACCACTTAACCGTTTTATTCGGGCAGGGAAAAACTTGTTTCGGCTCCGTGACGCTGAATTGAGGTATTATTTCGAACTGCGAGATGAAGCAAACTTGCATATCTTATATATATTGCACCACCATTCCCTGGAAGACTTTTTGCTCCGTAATCGTCTACCCGTGACCGAGCATCAACTCGTCGAACAAAATTCCAAATTCTGGAAATACCTCGAATCCCTCACCAAGTAGACATGCATCGGAGATAACATGCCCAACACCAACACACCACCGACACGCGTGGATGAGTCCTATGAACCGCCGTTGGATCCGGCGGAGGCAAGTAGGATCTATTTTTTGCCGAACCTTATGACCGCGGGGAATCTGTTTTGCGGTTTCGTGGCCGTCATCATGTGCATCCAGGCCCATTATGCGATGCGTGGATCCGACGTTATCACAACCGAGGCCAGCGCGTTGTATACAAGGGCGGTATGGTTGATATTCGGTGCCATGGCGTTTGACGCGTTGGATGGCCGACTTGCTCGCATGGGAGGCAAAGAATCGTTGTTCGGCGCCGAATTTGATTCTTTGGCTGATATTGTGTCGTTTGGCCTGGCGCCCGCGTTGATGGTATTCTTTCTAATCCTCTCACCGACCCAAGGTTATCCCCATTTCCGTGAAATTGGATGGTTACTGGGCTTTATTTATCTGCTTTGCGCCGCGATACGCTTGGCTCGATTCAATGTTATTACGCACCCCTTACTGCAAAAGCCGGGGGTTCCGGTCAACAAAGACTTCCTTGGTTTGCCCGTGCCCGTGGCGGCCGGAACTGTCGCCGCCTTGGTTTTGTTTTTGTTAAACCTGGCGGCTCATGAAAGAGAATTACAGCGGTGGGCGCTTATTCTCCCCATTCTCATGCTTCTGATTGCATTCTTGATGGTAAGCACGGTGCGCTATCCTAGCGGCAAACAGATAGATTTCCAAACCAAGACAAAGCTAACCACTTTGATACTATACGTCGTGGCCGCGGCCGCGGCGGTCACGTATAAAGAAATCGGCATGTTGATATGTTGTTTGGCCTATATATTCTACGGATTGGTGCGCCATTTTCGACAAAACCGAAGCGTCGGTTAAACGACCGTTGCTCCCATAGGTGAATGAACCCCACGAAAATGACGTGAATAACCTGGGCATATTCAAAACGAACGAATAAGTTCGAGATCACGAAATGAAAAACCGAGAACACTCACCGGATTTTACGAAGCATTTGCCCTCTAAAACACGCGTCTTATTGCAGTTATTCACCGCCCTTAAGGATGTGATGATTTTAGATAAAGAAGAATAGTTTTAAAACACATAAACCAACAAGCCTGCGAACAAACGGTAATTGGTTTCATTTTCCCCTTTCCACCGAAGACAAGCCTTGCTCTGCTCCGCCGGCACGAACCAGATTCAAGACATCCCAGCCCCCATTTCGACGCATCCATGAAATTCAAGATCAATCGCGATCACTTCAGCAACGGCCTGGCCCAGGTGCTCAACGTGGTCGGTTCAAAAGCGACGATGCCGATTCTAAGCAACGTTCTGATCGAGGCGGAAAAAGATGGTATTACGCTCACCACCACTAATTTAGATCTTGGCATTCGTGCGAAGATAAAGGCAGAGGTCAAGGAAACCGGAGCCGTGACGCTTCCCGTCAAAAGGTTGGCGGGGATCGTTCGTGAACTGCCTCAAATCGATGTTTCTTTTGACGCTTCACCCAACCACCAGGTAAAGTTGTCTTCTGGTGGCTCCGTCTTCCGGATAATGGGAATCGGCAAGGAGGAATTTCCCCCGCTTCCCGACTTCGGTGATGATAAGACATTCACCTTGGAACAAGTCGAGTTGACGGGCATGTTGAAAAGCGTGGCCTATGCGCAATCAACCGATGAGACCCGTTATATACTAAATGGGGTGTATTTTAATTTCCGAGATGGCAAACTTGCTTTGGTTGCCACCGATGGTCGTCGTCTGGCGCTTATAAATAAAGAGCTTGATGTTCCCGCCGACAAAGCGGGCGCGATTATCTTGCCCGCGAAGACAGTTTCGGAATTGTTAAGAATGTTGGACAAGGGAGAAAAATTGAAGGTATCGTTTAATGATCGCAGGGCCGCGTTTCAGATTCATGCAGATAACCCCGAATCCGGACTGATCGATGCAATTTATTTATACAGCAAAGTGGTGGAGGGAAATTACCCTAACTACCAACAGGTGATTCCCAAAGAAACCCACCAACGGATTAAATTGGAACGGGAACTGTTGCTGGAATGTGTGCACCGCGCGGCGTTGGTTTGTTCCGACAAGAGCAATTCGGTGAAGTTAAAGCTGACCAACAATCACTTGGAAATCAGTGCAAGCAGTCCGGATTTCGGCGAAGCGCACGAAACCATGGCGATTGCCTACAGCGGCCCTGAGCTCCAAGTCGCGTTTAATCCGCAATTTATCATCGATCCTTTGCGTGCGTTGGCCAAGGATGAAGTTTACTTTGAACTAAAGGACGAGGTTAGCCCCGGGGTGATTAAGACGGATGCAAACTTCGTATGCGTAGTGATGCCCGTGCGTATAAGTTAAACGGTGGAACGATAGTGTGATTTAAACCTTTGATCGAGCCGCATAACATTTATTCTGCCGGCTTGGGTAATGTTTTATAAGTGCAGACAACTCTGTTTTTGATCCCGGCGATGGTCGTTTCGCTGGTTTTGACCAAAACCAACCAATACCTTGCATCCCCCGTATTGGGAGTCATCAATCGCTGGCTACGGTGGTTTATCATCGCCGGTGGTATGGCGGAGATCAGCTGGTATTTTGGTTGGCTAGGGCGCCCTTACGAGATACTGTTCGTCGTTTATTTCATCGTCTGGTTCTGGTTGGATAGTATCTATCGCTGGCTCACGATTCAGGCGGTTAGTTTGAGTCCTCTGCCATTGTTTCCACGGTTTACGTCCAATCAAACGGGCGACGAATGGCCGGTTCAAAGACGCTTTCTCACCTTGCGTGAGAGCCTAAGGTCCTCCGGTTTTAGCTATTTGCAGTCTGCTCGAGCCGAGGTCGCCACCAGCTATTTTTTGCGTTTGTCCATTTACCAAGACGCAACAGGATCGACCCGGCTTCAGGTGGCGTTTTTGCCTCAACCCGATGGATGCTTGTCGGTCTGCTTTCAATTTTCCACCCGACTGGTGGATGGGACGCTAATGGTAACCGACAACCATTATCTGCCATTCGCCGGTTTTTATCCCGAAAAATGGGATTTGCGGCGTAAACCAAATACGCGCTCTTTCGTGCGTCTGCTCAAGTTGCACCGCCTGCGAATTGAGCAATCCGCCCAAGGATCCGTCGCATGGAGCTCGGATCCTATCGACGATCTAAACAAGCAACAATCCGAGTTGGAACACTTGAATACTGATATGGGCTTTCTTTTGCCGCGCGCGGAGCACGATGAATACGGACGAATTAGCTATGAAGGTCGGTTTCGGGTGTGGAAAGAAATGTTAAGCCTCAACTATTTTGGACATCCCGCCCGATACGATTGATCTTCTGAATAGGGATTTGAATTGTCCATCGGATGCTTCAGTAGTTTTCCATGCCTTGGCAGCTACAGACCAAGTTGCGATCCCCGTAGACGTTATCGACGCGACCAACGCTGGGCCAAAACTTGAAAGAACGGGTCCACATAGCTGGATAGGCGGCTAATTCGCGAGTGTAAGGATGATCCCACCGGTTGGAAGTTACCATCAACGCGGTGTGTGGTGAGTTTTTCAGGGGATTGTCGATTTGATTCATTTCGCCCCGCGCGACCGATTGCATTTCAGAATGTATTCCAATCAGCGCATCGCAGAAGCGATCCAATTGCGCCAGGTCTTCGCTTTCGGTTGGTTCTATCATAAGCGTGCCTGCGACCGGCCAACTCATGGTGGGGGCGTGGTAGCCGTAATCCATCAGCCGTTTGGCTACATCCTCGACTTCCAGGCCGTGCGTTTTCCAAGCTCGCAGGTCGATGATGCATTCGTGGGCCACGCACCCGTTGCCTCCCCGATACAGCACGGGGAAACAAGCGCCCAGGCGGTGCGCGATATAGTTGGCGTTTAAAATGGCGACACGAGTCGCCTCCACGAGCCCCTCCGCTCCCATCATGCGAATATACATCCACGGGATGACAAGGATCGAGGCGCTGCCGTAGGGCGCCGCGGATATCGCACCGATGCCGGGCGCCAGGGCGGCTCCGTCTTGGGTATGATGACGTGGCGGACGCACACTGTGACCAGGTAAATAGGGCGCGAGGTGCGCGGCGACACATACCGGGCCCACTCCGGGGCCACCTCCACCGTGGGGTATGCAGAATGTCTTGTGTAGATTTAGGTGGCACACGTCGGCTCCGATGCGACCGGGCGAGGTTAAACCCACCTGGGCATTCATATTCGCGCCATCCATGTAGACCTGACCGCCATGCGCATGGATCAGGTCGCATATCTCTCGGATTGCGGTTTCGAACACCCCGTGGGTCGAGGGATAGGTGATCATCAACGCGGCCACGTGTTTTGCGTGCCGCCGGGTTTTTGCGCGAAGGTCTTCGATATCGATGTTGCCCAAGGCGTCGCAGTTAACCGGCACCACGGTGAAGCCGCCCATCACGGCGCTGGCCGGGTTGGTTCCGTGTGCGCTGGTCGGGATGAGGCAGATGTTGCGGTGTGTGTCACCCCGGGCGGCGTGGTGGGCGCGGATCGCAAGGAGTCCCGCGTATTCCCCTTGCGAACCGGCGTTGGGCTGGAGCGAAACGGCGGCGAAGCCGGTAATTTCGCAGAGCCAGGCTTCGAGTTCGCGCGTCAGTCTTTGGTAGCCGCGAGTCTGTTCGGCCGGGGCGAAGGGATGCAGTCTGGCGAATTCCGGCCAGGAAAGGGGAAACATTTCGGCGGCCGCATTGAGCTTCATGGTGCACGAGCCGAGCGAGACCATGGAGTGGCAAAGGGAAAGGTCCCGGGACTCGAGGCGTTTGATGTAGCGGAGCAGCTCGTGCTCGGTGTGGTGGGACTGGAAAACCTTCGCGGTCAGGAACGGCGTGCGGCGCGCGAAAGAGCCGAGGTCCGCTTCGGCCCGGGGTATCGCGTCGGCGGACTCGCTGAAGCAATCCAACAACGCGTCCAGCTCCTCGAGCGTCGTGGCTTCGTCCAGCGAGATTCCGACGCGGGTGGCGTCGAGGACGCGCAGATTGATTTTCCGCGCCTCGGCGGCCGCATGCACCCGCGCGGCGGAAACGTTGCCGATCACGAGGGTGTCGAAGATCGGACCGTTCTTCACGGTCGCCCCCGCGCGCCGGAGCGCGTCCGCCAGAGTCGTGGTGAGCAAATGGATACGAATCGCGACCCTGCGCAGCCCCTCCGGGCCGTGGTAAACGGCATACATCGAGGCCATCACGGCCAGCAGGACCTGGGCGGTGCAGATGTTGGAGGTGGCCTTGTCGCGGCGGATATGCTGCTCGCGGGTTCCGAGGGAAAGGCGGAGGGCCGGGTTGCCCTGCGCGTCCTTCGACACGCCCACCAGACGACCAGGCATCTGGCGTTTGAGGGCGTCGCGGGTGGCGAAGAACGCGGCGTGGGGACCGCCAAAGCCGGGCGGCACACCGAAGCGCTGGGCGGAGCCCACGGCGACATCCGCGCCGAACTCCCCGGGCGGACGCAGGAGGGTCAGCGCCAGCAGATCGGTGGCGACGACGCAAAGCGCGCCGGCGGCGTGGGCCCGCTCAAACAGCGGCGCGAAGTCGTATATGTCCCCGTCGGTGTCGGGATATTGAACCAGCAGCCCGAACAAGCCCGGCAAGGCGGCGGGCTCCAGGGCTGCGTGGTCGCCGATCCGCACCTCTATGCCGAGCGGCTCCGCGCGGGTTTTGACCAGTTCTATGGTCTGCGGATGACAGCGTTCGGAGACGAAAAACAAACCTCCCGCCGCGGTGCGCACCCGGTGGCAAAGCATCATCGCCTCGGCGGCGGCGGTGCCTTCGTCGAGCAGGGAGGCATTGGCGATATCCAACCCGGTCAGGTCCGCGACCATGGTCTGAAAGTTCAGCAAAGCCTCCAACCTGCCTTGCGAAATCTCCGCCTGATACGGCGTGTAGGGCGTATACCAGCCCGGGTTTTCGAGGATGCAGCGTTGGATGACCGGCGGGGTCAGCGTATCGTAATAACCTTGTCCGATGAAATTTCGGAAAACCTTGTTGAGCGACGCGATTCCCCGCAGTTCGGCCAGAGCGGCCGATTCGCCGAGGGGCGGAGGCAGGATCAAGGACTTGTCCAACCGGATATCGGCCGGCACGGTGGCTTCGATCAGCGCCTCCAAAGAGGGTAGACCTATGGCGGCCAGCATCTTTTCGCGCTCGGCCGCGGTGGCGGAGATGTGACGGGGCGCGAAGACGTCGGTGGGGGCGAGGGCGGCGAAGGACGCGTTGGCGGACATGTTGGCGGGCGAGCGTGGGAGCGCCGCCGCCGTCGGCAAGAACGAGGTGCAGGAAAACCGGGCGCCCGCTTCGCGATTTGCGCATTCCCCCGCGCCGGAATTCCATCACGGTGTCCGCAACCGCACCGTGTCCTCCCCCGTCAACGCCCCCGCCACCAAGATCTATTCCAGCGAGCCCGTCTGGAACCCGACCCGCTGGCTGCCTACCACGGCCGACGAGGTGAAGGCCCGCGGCTGGGACCAACTCGACGTCATCATCGTTTCGGGCGACGCCTACGTCGACCACCCCGCTTTCGGCACCGCCGTGATCGGGCGCCTGCTTGAGGCCGAGGGCCTGAAGGTCGCCATCCTGCCGCAGCCGAACTGGCGCGATGATCTGCGCGACTTCAAGAAACTCGGCGCGCCGCGCCTGTTCTTCGGCGTCACCTCGGGCTGCATGGATTCGATGGTCAACCGCTACACCGCCGCGCGCAAACCTCGCGGCGAGGACGCCTACACGCCCGGCGGCGAAATCGGTTTCCGCCCCGACTATGCGACCACGGTTTACTCGCGTATCCTCAAGCAGCTCTTCCCCGAGACCCCGATCATGATCGGGGGCATCGAGGCCTCGTTGCGGCGTGTCACGCATTACGATTATTGGTCCGAGACGCTGAAGCCCTCCATCCTCGCCGACAGCGGCGCCGACCTGCTGGTCTACGGCATGGGCGAGCTCCCGTTGAAGGAGACCGTGCGCCTGCTGAAGCGTGGCGTGCCGTTTTCCTCGCTCACCACCATTCCGCAGACCGCCGTGCTCCTGCCCCCGGGCAAGGCCGCGCCGAAAAACGCCAACTGGGAGGACCACACGCTCCACACCCACGAGGAATGCACCGCCGACCGCGAACTCTACGCGCAGAACTTCAAAGCCATCGAGACCGAGTCCAACCGCGTGAAGGCTCGCCGCCTCTTTCAGCCCACCGGCGACCGCCTGCTGGTGGTCAATCCACCTTTCCCGACGATGAGCGAGCCGCAGATCGACGCTTCGTTCGACCTGCCCTACACCCGCCTGCCCCACCCGAAATATCGCAAGCGCGGCCCCATCCCCGCCTACGAGATGATCAAGCACTCGATCAACATGCACCGCGGGTGTTTCGGCGGGTGCAGCTTCTGCACGATCTCGGCCCATCAGGGTAAGTTCGTCGCGTCGCGCTCAAAGGAGTCCATCCTGCGCGAGGTCGAGTCGATCAAGCAGATGCCGGATTACCGCGGCACCATCAGCGACCTCGGCGGGCCCTCGGGCAACATGTATAAGATGAAGGGCAAGGAGCAGTGGATCTGCGACGAGTGCGTGCGGCCCTCCTGCATTTGGCCCGAGGTCTGCCGCAATCTCGACACCGACCACACCGCGCTGCTCGACATCTACAAATCCGTGCGCGAGACCGAGGGCGTCAACCATGCCTTCGTCGCCAGCGGCATTCGCTACGACCTTTTCCTGCATGACAAAGGCGTCACGCCCGAGGTCCAGGCCAGCCACGAGAAATACATCGAGGAGCTCGCCGCCCACCACGTGCCCGGCCGCATCAAGGTCGCCCCTGAACACACCAGCGACCACGTGCTGCGCGTCATGCGCAAGCCGAGCTTCAGCCTGTTCTACAAGTTCAAGGAGAAGTTCGACCGCGCCTCCGCCAAGGCCGGCAAACCCGACACGCCCGTCATCCCGTATTTCATCAGCTCGCACCCCGGCTCGCGACCCGAGGACATGGCCGAGCTCGCGCTCAAGACCAAGGACCTCGGCTTCCGCCTGGAGCAGGTGCAGGACTTCACGCCCACGCCCATGACGGTCGCGACCGAGATCTACGCCACCGGCGTGCATCCCTACGACGGCCAGCCGGTCGATGTCGCCCGCACGCCCGAGGAAAAGCAGGAGCAGCGGAGTTTCTTCTTCTGGTATAAACCCGAGATGAAAAAAGCCCTGCGCGGCACCCTCCAGCGCCTCGGCCTGCCCGAGATCGCCCGTCGCCTGCTCGACGAACACAAGGCCACGCGCGACGTCACGCCTGCGCCGCATATCGCGCCCTGCGGCATGAAAATCCCCCGGGGCGTCACGCCGCCGTCACAATCGCCGCCCGCCGCCGGCGGACGGGCGCCAAAACCCCCGTCCCGCCCGTTTTTCCCCCGCGGGCGGCGTGGCGGTTCGTAGTCCCGGAACGGGGACGCCCTGAACCGTGTATCGACTTAAGTGATACGCCTGGGTTGATCGGCGGTTTTGCCGATTTTTTGTCTGGGGCTTTTCCCTGAGTCGCAGGATTTTCCCGCAGCGGAGCTCCGTGGCTTGAATCGGAACTTCTATTACACGCATCAATGCTTAGACGACTTGGATGTTCTCGTCGGTCCGCCGACCGACCGTCCGGGGTTCCTCCCCGGCTTTTCCCTCGGTTTCCTCGCCTTTTTTCCCTTCGCCATGAAATTCCCCCGTCTCGCCCTCGTCGGCGCCCTGATCGCCGTCCTCGCCTCGCCCGTTTTCGCCACCATCGGCACCAGCTACCAGATGGTCTTGGGTAATCCCAGCGCCGCCGGCACGTCCGCCGCCAACTACCTCATCCAGCGCCCGCAATACGCGGTCGGTTACGTGAGCGCCAACGGCACCCCGAAGTGGGCCAGCTGGAGCCTCACCTCCGCCGATCAGGGCAGCGGCCGCTTCACCGGTAACTTCATCACCGACACCTCCCTGCCCGCCGGCCTGAAACGCGTCACTCACGCCGACTACACCAATTCGGGCTACGATCGCGGCCACATGTGCCCCAACGCGGACCGCAATGTCACCGACGCCGACAGCAAGCAGACCTTTATCCTCACCAACATCCTACCCCAGGAGCCGGACAACAACCAGGGCATCTGGGCCAACTTCGAGACCTACTGCCGCACCCAGGCCAACACCGGTCGCGAAGTGCTCATCCTCTCCGGCGGCTACGGCTCGAAGGGCTCCATCGGCACCAACTCCGTCCTCGTGCCCTCCTACACCTGGAAGATCGCCGTCGTGGCCCCCTCTGGCACCGGCTCTGCCGTCACCCGCATCAACAACAACCCCGCCGGCACCCGCGTGATCGCGCTCCGCGTGCCGAACAACGCCGGCATCCGCACCACGCCCTGGACGACCTACATCACCACCGCCAGCTCGCTGCAGACCAGCACCGGCCTGTCCTTCTTCACCAACCTCTCCGCCTCCGCCCGCACCACCCTGCTGGCCGACCGCGACACCGGCACCAACTGAGCTGATCGCGCCGCGAGTTCCGGAAACCCACCGCGCGCCCCCATGGCGTCGGTGGGTTTTTCGTCGGCTGACCTTTCATGAAGCGCCGGATTTCGTTTTTCGCCTGGTTAGCGCCTCTCCTGCTCGGCGTGGCGCTGGCCCTGTGGTGGGCCCGGGGCCCGCACGCCGCGAACGACTCCACCGACCCGGCCGCCGCGCCGGAGTCTCGTCCCGTCGCGGAACCCCGCGCGGAATCCGCGTTGAACGTCCCGGTTGCGGCGCCGGCCCCGGCGGCGTCGGTCGCCGCGCCGAGCGCGGTTCAGACCGAGCTCGCCGGGCTCCTGGCGCTCGCCGATCCGGACGAACGTTTCCGGCGACTCGACTTGTTTTGGCGGCGCGCCTTCGTGGCCGACCCGGACGGCGTGATCGCGGCGATCGACGCCCTGCCGCCCGGCGACGAGCGTTCGCAAGCCTTGCTTTACCTTCTGACCGAGCTGGTCGAACGCGATCCCGAGCGGGCTTTGAGCCTGGCCATCGCGTTGATCCGGGCGCCGGAGGAGGCTCACTTGTTCGCCACGCTCTTCGACCGGTTCGCCCGGCAGGACGCGGTGCGCGCCCGGGCGTGGCTGGCGCGCGTGCCGGCGGGCCCGGGCGTGGCGCCGGCCTGGCGGGCGGTCGCGGACGTCTACGCGCAGTCCGATCTCGCGGCGTCGTTGGCTTGGGCGCGGGGCGTCGCGGATGCCGACGCGCGCGAGGTCGCGCTCGAGACCGTGCTCTACACCCTCGCGGCCAAGGATCCGCTCCGCGCCTTCGAGATCGCGCTGGAGGCGCTGACCGGGGAGCCCCGAGACCGGGCGCTTTACCAGGCCCTGCGCGAGGTGATTCCGCACGATCCGGCCGGGGCGGCATCGCTCATCGTCGCGATGCCCTTTTCCGAGCAACGCACCCTCGCGGTGGTGGAGGCGGCGCGGGCGTTTGCGGATCTCGATCCGCGGCGTGCGTTGGCGTGGGCGGCGGGTTTGCCGGTCGACGACGCATCGGCCCTCGCGGTGGCCAACATTCTCGAAATCTGGGCGCACAACGACCTGCCCGGCGCCATTGCGAAGATCGACGCGCTGCCGGCCGGCGAGGCGCGCGCCGCCGCCGCCGAGCGCGTCGCCACGCTCATGGCGAATCAGAATCCGGCGGCGGCGCGCGACTGGGCCGCCGGGCTCGCCGACCCCGCCAGCCGCGAACGCGCGCTCGGGGCCGTGGTCGACGCCTGGTCCCGGAGCGACGCGGCGGGGGCGGCGGCGTGGACCCTGGGGCAATCCGCCGGAGCGCAACGCGACGCGTGGCTGGGCGCGGCGGTTTCGAATTGGGCGGTGCAGGACCAGGCGGCGGCTGCCCGGTTCGTCGCGAATCTGGCCGACGACGCGACCCAACGCGCGGCCGCCGTCACGCTCGCCCCGTATCTGGCGCAGGCTTCTCCGCATGCCGGACTGGAGTGGGCGCTGGGCCTGCGGTCCGAAGCGGCCCGGCGGGAGGCGACGCTCGTGGTCTATCAGGCGTGGCTCGGAAACGATCCCGCCACCGCCGCCGCGTGGCGCGCCGGGGCCACGTTGCCGGCCGACATCGCGGGCGCGTTGCGGGGGCTCTGAGCGGACCGGCGGCGCGTTTGCGGTCCTACTTCTTCAGCACCGCGTTCCACTTTGCCAGGTTTTCGGCCTGGGCGGCGAAGAGGGTGTCGGTCGGGTCGAGGACCTCGATCTTCAGGATCTTGTCGCCTTTGGCGATGGCGTTGACCGTGGTCTGGCCTTTGGTGACGGCGCCGAAGACGCTGTGTTTGCCGTCGAGCCAGGGGGTGGCGACGTGGGTGATGAAGAACTGGCTGCCGTTTGTGCCGGGGCCGGCGTTGGCCATCGAGAAAATACCGGGCTTTGAGTGGCGGAGCGCTGGATGGAACTCGTCCGCGAACTGGTAGCCGGGACCACCGGTGCCGTTGCCGCGCGGGTCGCCGCCCTGGATCATGAAGTCGGGGATTACGCGGTGGAAAGTCAGGCCGTCGTAGTAACCGCGTTTGGCGAGATTGAGGAAGTTGGCCGCGGTCACTGGAACTTTGGAGGCGTAGATCACGCCTTCGATGTCGCCCTTGTCGGTTTTCACCACGATGCGGATATCCGTGATGGCGGCCGGCGCGGGCGGGGCGGGCGTGGGCGCCACGACGGCGGGTTTGGCCTCGGCGGGCGCGGCCTCTTCGGCGACGAGGCCGAGGGGGGCGGCGAGGAGCGAGAGGGCGAAGACGCCGAGCAGGCGACGGAGGAGCGAGGTGGATTTCATGGGTGGGGAGCGGGAAAGGAGGGTGGGGTGGGGGAGGCGCGGTGTCGAATCCGACCTCGCCCGGCGGGGAAGGTTGCCAAGGTGTGGGCGGCGTGGGCGTTTTTTGGCCAAGCCGGGGCGCGGATTGGCAAGGCTTTGACCCCCCGGCGAGTGACGCGGAAACTCGTCCGCATGGACTCCCAGAATTGGCTGCATCCCCGCGACGAAATGGTGGCGACGATGGACCGCATCTATCGCTACCACATGACGACCACCTCAGGGGGAAATCTCTCCATCCTCGATCCCGACGGCTCCATCTGGATAACGCCTTCGCGGGTGGACAAGGGCTCCCTGCGCGCCGCCGACATCGTGCGGGTGGCGGCCGACGGCACCCGCGAGGGCCTGCATCCACCGTCCTCCGAGTTTCCCTTCCATCGCGAAATCTACCGGCGCCGGCCCGATCTCAAGGCCATCGTCCATGCGCATCCCGGCGCGCTGGTCGCCTTTAGCATCGTGCGCCGCCTGCCCGAGACGCGGGTGCAGACCCACGGCCACCAGCTTTGCGGGCGCATCGCCTACGCCGCCTACGCCTGTCCGGGCAGCGAGGAGCTCGGGGCGAAAATCGCCGAGGCCTTCGCCGGCGGCGCGGACTGCGTGATGCTGGAGAACCACGGCGTCGTGATCGGCGGGCGCGATCTGGCGGAGGCGTTTCAACGCTTCGAGACCCTCGAGTTTGTCGCCCAAACCGTGATTCGCGCCTCGGCCTTGGGCGGCCTGCGCACCCTGCCGGAGAACAACCTCGCCGGGCTCGCCGTGCCCGAGATGGGCGAGCTCGCCCCGGCGCCGGTGACCCACCGCGAACGCGAGCTGCGCGGCGAAGTTTGCGCCTTTGCGCACCGCGCCTACCGCCAGCGCCTGATGATCAGCACGGCGGGTGCGATCTCGGCCCGGCTCGACGCCGACGGGTTTGTGATCACGCCACGCCGGCGGGATCGGCTCAACTTGCAGCCGGGCAGCCTCGTCCGGGCGACGGCGACAGCCGCCGAGGCGGGCAAACGCGCCAGCCGGGTCAGCCGCCTGCACGGGCTCATCTACGCGGCGAATCCGGATGTCGGCGCGGTAATTAACGCGCAGCCGATGTGCGCGAGCGCGTTCTGTATGTCGGCGGCGGACTTCTCCAGCCGCACTATCCCGGAAAGTTATCTGGTGCTAGGGGATGCGCCGAAAGTGCCCTTCGCCTGCGTGGCGCGGGACGCGGAGGCGCTGGCGGCGCGCATGTCGATCCGGCGGTGTCCGGTCCTGCTGATCGAAAACGAGGGCGCGCTCATCGTGGGCCGCACCCTGCTGGAGGCTTTTGATCGGCTGGAGGTGCTGGAGGCGACGGCGGAGGCCCTGCAACTCAGCCGCCCGCTGGGTCCATTGGTGCCGATGCCGGACAGCGCGCTGGCGGAGCTGCGGCGGGCGTTTGGGATGGAGTGACGAGCAGGCGGGGCCAACTTATCCTGCCGGTCGGCGGGGGCGGCGATGCAGCAGGGTTAGCACGCCGGCGGCGCCGCCGAGCAGCGCGGCGGCGCTGGCCGGCTCGGGCACCGTGGTCAGGGCGATCTCATTCAGCGTGAAGCCGAAGGTCGGGCTGGTCGCGCGGAAGGTGAAGTGGATCGTATGAAACGTATTTAGCGTATCGCCGCCGCGTGGGCTGTAGTTTATCGCCTCCATCGGCACTTCTAGCCAGCCTGGTTCGGTGATAGGAGTGCTCAAGGTCGTTTCGTTATAGAAAGATGGACCAAAACCGATTTCGATGACCAAGTCGCCAGTGCCGATAAGGTCGCTAAAGTCGAAGGCAAAGGAGTCGTAGGGGCTGGCGTCGAATGTAGCTAGATTGATATAGAAAATTTGAATATAGAGATTTTGCCAAGGCACTGCGGGTGTAGTGTCGTGGGAGTAAAAAGTAAACAAACCTTCGCCTTGGTCCGACCTAACCATGAGAGTATCCTCAGCCGGAGTCTTTCGCGGTCCTAGTGTCACTTGGCGTGAGTTCGCAAAAGGCCCGCTGATGGATGTCTGATTTGGATAAAACGGCCCCTCGGTGAATGTATCCACGACCAATGATTTCATGCCCGCACAGGGTAGGACGCCAAGTAGGCCCGCAGCGGCGAGCGTTAGAAAACGAGGTTTCATGGGGTGCTTGAAGTAAAACCCTGCCTTTTAATAAAGAGGGCGGAGTCGAAGTATGGATCTCTTGTATCAGCTACGCCCATCCGAACATGACGGTAGCGTGTAGGGTTTGAGGCGAAAAAGACGTAGGACTTTAGTTTTACCACCATGCCATTCGTTTTGAATCTACCGCATCCATAGGCGTAAAAAAAGTAGCGGGGTTTCGAAATTCAGATACCCGTGTATCGATTGCCGCGCCTTCTGCGGCGAAGGGTGGCGGCGGCAAGCACGGTGACACCAAGCAGAGCGGCGGCGCTGGCCGGCTCGGGCACCTTGGTGAGGGCGATCTCATTCAGCGTGAAGCCGAAGGTTGGGCTGGTCGCGCGGAAGGTGAAGTGGATCGACTTGAAGGCATTCAGCGTATCGCCGCCGCGTGAGCTGTAGTTTATGGCCTCCATCGGCACCGCCAGCCAGCCCGGCTCGGTGATCGGGGTGCTGAGCGTTGTTGTATTGTAAATGGACGGCCCAAACCCGATTTCAACGACGAGGTCGCCGGTGCCGACTAGGTCGGTGAAGTCGAAAGTGAAGGCATTGTAGAGACTGGCGTCGAAAATGCCTACTATATTAATATAGCTAATTTGAATGTAATGATTCTTCCACGGCACATCGGGCGTCGTGTCGTGTGAGTAAAAGGTAAATGAACCTTCGCTTGCATCCGCAGTGCCTTGAAGCGTGTCCGCCGCAGGAATCGTTCTTGGCCCTAGGGTCGCTTGGCGCAATGTAGCCAAAGGGCTGTTGATCGATGTTTCGGCGTAAAATGGACCATCGACAAATGAATCTACAACCAAGGCGTGCAGCCTATTGCCAAAAAGCGGAGTTAGGGCTAAGATAGCTGGGAGCGTGAATCGTGTGGTAAAACGGATTTTCATGGGGTGCTTGAGGTGAAACCCTGTTTTTTGATAAATAGGGCGGTATCAAATACGCGATCTTTTGTGTCGGCCACTCCTAGCCGTGCATGATGCCGGCGCATGGGATTAGGGCTCAGGAATATATAGGCTTTTAGCTTCACCACCATGCCGTCGTATTCGATTTTTCCGGGTTCGATCAAATGGGTGTTGTCGAAGTAAAGATACTCGTGATCGGCGGCTATATCGGCACCGGGATTTGCTGACGCCCGCTCGCTACTCGCAATAAAGCGGTGCACGGTGTTTACGGCAACTGCTTGTTCGGCGTCTGGATTGAGAGATACCGTTCGCCCATTGATTTGAATTTGGATGGCGTCATTGTAACTATCTATATACTCTACATATTCCTCCGAGCCAAACTGGTAGGCGACCTCAAGCTGGCCACTTATGCACTGGAAATCGAAATCCAGAAGACCCAGATCGTGTGTGCGGTCCCCGGCTTGTCGGGCCATCACGATGTCTATGCATGAAAGTGGGTGGGGGCTTGGACTCCCAGTATTGAAAAGCCGATTCCCTGCGTTCCACTTTTCCGCCAACCCCGCGGTCAGAACCACCCCCTCGTCCATTTCCAAGCCCGCAGCCAGTCCGCCGCTAAAGGTGGTGGCGGCGGCGGCTACGCCACGATAGTTCACGTTGGAGATGGTGATCGTCGCCGGATCGACGATCGCGGCCGCGAGCTGGGCGGGCAGACTTGCCGCCCCTGCCTGGGGTAGGGCTTCCACTTCGATATAGCGCGGATAGCTTTTCCCGTCTACCGAATCTGTCACCCAGAGTTTTAACAAATACTGACCGGCGGGCCAGGGAGCCGTATCCACCACTAGATTGCTGGTAAATGGTTCGGAACCGGTCGGGGTGTAAAAGTCGGGCGAACAAATCACCTGCCAGTGGTAATTTTTGACGCTTTGGTCCGCGTCGGGATCGGTCGCGGTGGCGGTGATCGTCAACGGTGAGCCCGCGACGACCGTCTTTTTGAGTTCCGACGGGGGCAGGGTGAGCAAGGGGCGCCGGTTGCCCGAGTCCACCCGCACGTAGTAGGGGGCGCCGCCCGTGCCGATCAACAAACCTTCGGGGGTGTATACCTTGACCGTGATCGCATGCAGGTTCTTGTCCAGCACGCCATACCCGTTGTCGAGTTGGGATTGGCTGTCGAAGTAGGGATGACCGAGAGTCAGGTAGTCGGGTCCCCAGTAGTCCACGCCCCAAAGCTCGCCATTGTCGTAGTATTCGACGCGACCGATGGTTTGGGGCGATTCAGGCAACCCGGCGATGTTCCCAATCGAAAAGGAGATCGGCCCGGACGTAACCAAGGGATTGCTCACGGTGCCCGCGCCACCCGAGACGGGATCGGGTCCCGCTCCTTCCCACAACCACGCTAACGCCGTTACCCGCGTCTGACTTACCGGATCGGCCAAGATGTTGACCGATCGCAGGTTCCCGGCGAAGGGAGTGCCGTCGGCATCCAGGGCGGAGGCGAAAATCTCGTAGGTTCCCGGTGTATCCGGCAGCCAAACGGCGCTACCGGCAAAAAACCTGACCCCCAGCCGTTCGCGAAAGCTGTCGGAACGGAGCCGTCCGAGTGGCGTCCAAGCGGTTCCCCCTCCCGTCGGGCGGGAGTAGAGCCGGATTTGCCCGGGCAACGTGGCCAGCGCGCTCAGATCGAAACCCAGGCGAACACCCTCCGAGATAAAGATACCGGGGGCGTTGGTCGGTCTGGCGGGCAGGGTCAGGAACGTCGGATCCGCGGCGTGGGCTAGCGTCACCCGGAGGCGGAAAAAAATCGTCCCCGAAAAGGGTGCGGGATCGAGCAGCACGATGCGCCTAAACCCGGCGGGCACGCCGTTGGTTTCCGACAGCTCGATGGGGTTTGCGACCACAGACCACGAGCTAAAATTGGTCGTCGTTTCCAGTTGATAGCCAAGTTCCGGTCGCAGGGTGACGGGCCATTGAAAGGCGAGGCCCGCGTGCGTCACCCCGTTCACGGGGCGAAACACCACCGTCGGCAGCACCGTGCCGGCATTTTGAGCAGGGGAAAGGCCGAGGGCGTATTTCAGCAGGTTGCTGACGCCGTCGCCGGCCGGTGAATCGAGGTAGTCGCGCTGCGTGACGAGGGGAAACTGGGCGATCCACGTCTGATAGCCGGTGGCGGAAGCGGCATCGAGCGTGATGGTGGTGGTCGCAAAGGAGCCGCCGAGCGTCCGGGGATGCGCCACGTCGAAGTTGAAGAGCATCTTGGCCTGACCTTGGTTGGCGAGGGCGTAGTCATCGGCCTGATGGGGTGAATCCTCCCACGGCCGGCCTGTGGCGAGACCCGCGGTCGCGAGCCGATCATAAATGAGCGAGGCGAGGTATTTGAGCTGACCCTGATTCACGGCGGCGTAATCGTCGGCATCGGCGGGAGGAGGCGTCCACGCAGCGACCGTGGCGGCCAAGGTGGGGCCGGCCCCGCCCGGCAGGGAGGCGTTCAATTCCGCAACGGCGGCGGAGGCGAGTTGCTTGAGCTGCCCCTGGTTTAGCACCGCGTAGTCATCGGGCTCGGCTCCAAGCAGCAGCACACCGCGGGTGCGCCACCAAGCCGGGCCCTCGGCGGGCGGCGGATTTATCATCCCCCCGCCATGAAGGGCGGAGACGAGGGGCAGGCCGAGGAACAACGGCCACGCAAACAGGCGGGGAAAGCGGACGCGCATCTGGGGCGGTTCAGGGGTAGGCGACGCCGGCGGGTTTGGCCTGAAACGCGCCCATGGAGAGATTCCCTCTGCGCGGAACGCGCACGGCGCCGACCGCGTGAATGTCCCCGTCCCGGTAGATGGTCAGGGCGTTTTCGCCCCGCTCCGGCGGCATGCCGCCGACGGGATCGATGCCGAGTGCGGGATCCGGCCGGGCGACCTCGAAAATGGCGTCGTCCGACGCCGGGTTTTCGGAATCGATGGCGGCGCCGTTTTTGCGTTTGGCGACATTGCCCATGCCCAGGGCGATGCCGCCCCAGGCCTTGGCATAGGCGCCTGCGCCGAGAGAGACCGAATAGTCGCCCTCCGCCCACGATTCCACGCCGATGCCGATGGAGCCGAAACCATAGGCGCCGCCGCAGTAGACCGCGCTGAACGAATAGGGTGCGACGGCGAAGCTTTCGCCGAGCGAGATCGCACCGGGTGCGATGGCCATGCCGGAGCCCCCCAATTGGGTGCCGCCGGAATCGGCGTTGCCGTTTTCGCCGAGCACGATCGAGGATACGTCGGCGTAAGCGGACTGCCCCATCGCGATCGAGTAGTGGCTCGCGCGAGCGTAAGGGCCGAAAACGAAGGAATTTTGACCGGCGGCGCTGGCGCCCTGACCAAAAGCAAAAGAGCCCGCGCCGGACGCTTCGGCATCCTGGCCAAAGGCGAGACTATAGGCGCCGAGGTTCGCGGTGCTCCATGGCGCCGTGTTGGACACGGTCCCGAAGCGAAGGGCGTTTTGATTCGTAAACCACAAAAACTGGGGGGTGTTCAACGCCACCGAGCTGCTGGTGGTGGAGACTTTTTGCTGTGCGAAAATCGATGCGGTGACCGCGGCGAGCGAGATCAACAACCGAAAGCACACCGGGGTGGATGGAGCGGAATTGGGCATGGGTAGGGCCGGGAGAAGGCGTTTATCGGGCGGTTTCATTTTCGAGCGCCTTGCCGACGGCGAGGTGTCGGGCGAGGACGGCGCGACGGGCTTCGGGAGTGGGGGCGGCCAGCAGGGCTTTGCGGAGGGCGCGAGACTCCGGGTCGCTGCGGTGGGTGGCGGCTGCGAGACGGATTTTGGCGCGTCCGGTGGCGGCGCGGGCCAGGAGGATGCGTTCGTGAGCGGCGGCCAGCGTGTCGCTGGAGGCGGATTTGCCGCCCTGCGATTTCAGTTCCAGCAGCGCGTCCTCCGCGCGTGCTTCGGCGGTTTCGGCAAGGGCAAGGTCTGAACGAGCCGACAGGGGAGAAACAGGAGCGTCCGCCGCGTTCAGCGAAGAAGCGGAAAAGCAGGCGCAGGACAGCATGGCCAAGGTTAAGCGTGAGGTGCGGTGCATGTTCAGATTTTGGGTTATCGGCTACGATTTAGATAAGTAGTTACCTGAATATCCTTGGTGTTTTTTAATGTAGTCCGTAAACCTACCCGAAATCATCCAGTAAAATGAACGGATTCAATTGAGCGTGGATTCGCTGGCGGCGAAGGGAGCCATCCCCGCAAGGCAGCCCTTCAACCCGCACTTGCGCCCGGGGCGCTCCGCGTGGAGTTTGCGCGTCACCCATGCTTAGCGACGCCAGCGCCTACCTCAGTGTCTTCAAGACCAGCACGCGCGAGCGCTGGGATCCGTGGACGCCGCTGGCCCTCGCCGGGTTGAGCGCGATCGGGGTGGCCTTCATCTACTCGGCGCAGTTTTCCACCCCGCTATCCAACTGGATCAGTCAACTCGTCTGGCTGGGGGCGGGCGCGGGCGTCTACCTCGTCGTCTCGCTCGTCGATTACCGTTTCTGGCTGAGCGTGTGGCACTGGTTCTACCTGGCGTGCTTGTTGTTGTTGATCTTGGTCTTGCTGCCCGGGGTGGGGCAGGAGCGCTACGGGGCGCAGCGCTGGCTGGACCTCGGGATTCTGGCGGTGCAGCCGAGCGAGCCGGCTAAGGCGGCGGTGTTGTTCGCCACCGCGTCGCTTTTGGTCGGGGCGCGTTTGGGCTCCATCCGTCAATCCTTGGGCACTTTGGGGAAGTTGGCCCTTGCGGCGGGCGGGCCCATGTTGCTGATTCTCCTCCAGCCGGACCTCAAGTCGGCCATCGTTCTGCCCCCCATGGTTTTTTCCATGCTTTACGTTTCCCGGCTCTCGACCCGTTTTTTCGCGGGGGCGCTCGGCGCGTTCACGATCCTCGTGGCGGTGGTTTCCTGGGATATGGGACGCTACATGAACTTCATGGATGCGAACAAGTTGTCCTACCAGAAGGACCGCGGCCGCTACGAGGCGGTCTCCTGGGTGCCGCTGAAGGATTACCAGCGCAACCGCATCGTCAGCTTCATCGCCCCGGACAAGATCGACCCGATGGGCATAGGCTGGAACCAGCGCCAATCGCTCATTTCGGTCGGCAGCGGCGGCTTGACCGGCAAGGGCTGGACCGAGGGAACGCAGGCCCAGCTGGGCTACCTGCCGCGCGCCGTCGCGCACAATGATTTTATCTTCTCCGTCATCGCCGAGGAGAAGGGATTTTTGGGAAGTCTCACCGTGCTAGGTTTGTTCGGCATCGTCTTGATCAACGGCATCCGCATCGCCGGACTCGCCCGCGACCG
>JAIXVP010000037.1 GCA_027482905.1 Opitutaceae bacterium | reverse complement strand
GCGCGCAGGAGGGTTTCGCCGCCCTCGAACGCGCGCTGATCGACACCGAGCAACGCATCGCGCTGGCCCGCGCCTACTACAACGACATCGCCACCCACTACGCCACGCGCCTCGAGATCGTTCCCGACCGCTGGATCGCCGCCCTGCGCAAACTCGCCCCCGAGCCCCTGCTCGCCGCGACCCAGTTCGAGCGCGCCCCGGTGCGGGTAAACTTCGCCAAATAGGCGACGTCCGTTCTCGGCCCTTGCTGCAGCGACACCCGGTTCCGAATCCAAGACCGCTCACGAACCACTTGCACGTTCGCCCGGCTTTCGCAACATCCTGCCCAGATGGCTCTTCCCGCCTCCGTCACCGCCGCCCGCTCTTGGCCCGACTTCGTCGCCGCCGTTGAGGCGCTCGCCGACACCACCGCCAAGGGCGACGCCTTCGAGCAACTGGTTGCGCACTATCTCCGCACCGATCCCATCTACCGCACCAAACTCGCCCGTGTCTGGCCCGAAGCCGAACTCCCCGCCGAGCTTCGCGCGCGCCTAAAACTGCCTTCCCGCGATCAAGGCATAGATCTCGTCGCCGAAACCCACACTGGTGAGTTCTGGGCCATCCAGGCCAAATACCGCGCCGACTCCGCCGCCTCCATCCCCTTTGGCGAACTCGCCACCTTCTCCTCGCTCACGTTCCACCGCTGCGCCGGGGCCTTCGCCTATGCCCTCGTCTGCACCACCACCGCCCGTATCACCGACGCCCTCACCGGCCTCGGCAACCTTGGCGAACTCACCGCCGAAACATGGGCCGCGCTGCCCGCCGCGTTCTTCCAGTCCCTATCCGCGCCCACCTCCACTCCGCTACCCCCGCTGGTCCCGCGTCCCCCACGCCCCCACCAGATCCAAGCCATCGAACGCGCCATCGCCTACTTCGCCACCCCCGGCCAGACCCGCGGCAAGTTGATCCACCCCTGCGGCGCCGGCAAAAGCCTCACCGCCTATTGGATCGCCCGCGACCTCGAAGCCCGACGCGTCCTCGTCGCCGTGCCCAGCCTCGCCCTCGTCCGCCAGACCCTCGAAACCTGGATGACCGAGGCCCTCGCCGACGGCCGCGCCGCCGACTGGCTCTGCGTCTGCAGCGACGACGAAATCGCCTCCGACTTCGACAGCGAGGAACTCGTCGCCCGCATCCACGAGCTCGGCCTTCCCTGCGACACCGACCCCGCCGAGCTGGAGAAACACCTCCACACCGCCGCCTCCCGCCCCGGCCTGCTCGTCGTCCTCACTACTTACCAAAGCTCTCCTGTCCTCGCCCAGGCCGCGCGCGCCGCCGGCACCGCCTTCGATTTCTGCGTCTGCGACGAAGCCCACAAGACCACCGGCGCCTCCTCCAGTTATTACGCCCACCTCCTTCACGACGAAAATCTGCCGCTCCCGCGCCGTCTCTTCATGACCGCCACGGAACGCCGCTTCGCATCCAACCGCAGCGACGACATCGTCTCGATGGACGACCCCGACCTCTACGGCGAAACCATCGACCTGCTCACCTTCAAGGCTGCCATCGCCGCCGAGCCGCCCATCCTCTGCGATTACCGCCTCCTCACCATCGGCGTGCGCGAATCCGAGGTGCGCGCCCTCGTGGAGCAAAACCGCTGGCTCGACCTCGGCCCCGAAGGCCTCGACGAAGTCACCTCGCTCGCCCTCGCCAGCCTCGTCGCCCTCCGCCGCGCCACCGCGCAATACGGCGTCCGCCACACCGTCTCCTTCCACAGCAGCATCCTGCGCGCATCTCGTTTTCGCGATCTCAACAACCGCCTCAACGAACACCTCTCGGATGCCGCCCCCGTGCGTGCCTTCCACGTCACCGGCAAGATGGGCAGCGCCGCCCGCGCGCGGGAGCTGGAGCGTTTTACACAGGTAGAGCCCTCGCTTGTGACCAACGCCCGCTGCCTAACCGAAGGCGTGGACGTTCCCGGCATCGACTGCGTCTTCTTCGCCGACCCCAGAGGGAGCACAATCGACATTGTGCAGGCGACCGGCCGCGCTCTTAGACTCGCCAAAGATAAAAAACTTGGTTATATCCTTCTCCCTCTTATTGTTCCAGACGGCGCTACTCCCGAAGACTTGGAAAATTCTTCAGGGTTCAGATTTATTCTTACGGTTCTCAGGGCACTAGCTGCTCAGGATGACCGTATCATTGAATACTTCCGCAATAAAACGACGAACACAGACGAGAGCACTGAAACACAATTGATCCATATAGATGCCACATGCGTATCGTCAAAAAATATAAATCCCGAGGATTTTGCCCACGAGATTGAACTAAAATGCTGGAAACGAGTCGCTCGTCTTGCGTTTCGCACTTTAAGCGCAGCCAGCGAGTGGGCAATAGAACAGGGCATTGGCAGTAAAACGGACTGGGATAGACAAAGGAAGCAGCTAGCCCAAGAAAACAGCTGGCCCTACGACATTCCTGTAGACCCTCGCGGTCACTACAAAAAACAAGGTTGGACAACATGGGGCGATTTCCTAGCAACCGGAAGGATAGCAACCAAATACATTGTCTTTCAACCATTTGATAAAGCGCGCATCTGGGCTAGGTCATTAAACTTCAAATCCAGCACGCAATGGCGCGACTATCTCGCTGGAAAAATCCATGATCGCCCCGCGAGACCCATCGACATACCGACACAACCGGACAAACAATACAGAGATGATGGATGGGAGGGATGGGCAGATTTCCTGGATACTGAGCGCTTTCAAAAGGTATTCATGTCATTCATGGACGCGCGTGCCTTTGTTCATAAACTTGAACTTGAAAACATAAATGAATGGTTAATATATAAAAGGGGCGAGCGGCTAGACCTAGCCGAGTTTCCGATTGATCTACCATCAAATCCGTCAGGATTTTACCGACAGCTAGGTTGGCTAGGCTGGGGAGATTTTTTGGGGACTGGTCGCATTGCAACAGCCAAGATGATTTTCCGTCCGTTCGCAGAAGCCCGTGAATGGGCCAGATCGCAAAACCTATCTTCCAGTGGGCAATGGCGAGAATACATTACTGCCCAGTCCGACGGCAAAAGCTTGCGACCGATTGATATACCCTCTCAGCCAGATAAGGTTTATCAAGGAAAAGGTTGGCTTGGTTGGGCGGATTTTCTAGACAGCGAAAGATTTGAAAAGAAGTTTTGGCCTTACGAAAAGTCTAGGGAATGGGCTCGCTCACTAGACCTCTCAACCGGAGACGATTGGTTCCGCTATAGGGCAGGTGAGTATCCGTCCCTTCCAGAGTATCCCGAAGATATTCCATCTGATCCAGAAAGTAGATACCGAGGGAAAGGTTGGCTTGGCTGGGGTGACTTTCTCGGCACTGGCCGTGTCGCCAACTACCTCCGCGTTCTTTGGCCCTACGAAAAAGCCCGTGAGTTCGCGCATCACCTCAACCTCCGCACCTCGCCCGAGTGGAAAGACTACTGTGACGGCAAACGCCCCGATCTGCCGCCACGCCCACCGGAGGTGCCTTACAGCCCGTTCAAGAGCTACCGAGGCAAGGGTTGGGTAAGCTGGGACGCTTTCCTCGCCCCCCGCTGGCGCGCCTACACCCTAGCCCGCGACTTCGCCCACTCACTCAAACTCTCCGGCCAGCAGCACTGGAAAGCCTACGTCGCCGGCAAACGCCCCGACCTCCCACCGCTGCCCGAGGACATTCCCAAGGCGCCCGACGCCGCCTACCGGCGCGAAGGTGGTTGGGTGAGCTGGGGCGATTGGCTCGGTCACGGAATCACCGCCGGCGTGAAGCGCATATACCTCCCATACTCTGAAGCCCGCGTAGTCGCGCGCTCACTCGGCCTTACATCGGTGCGCGCTTGGCACGCTTTCACCAAGGACAAATCCGTCTTCCCCGCCTCGCTCCCCATAAGCCCGCACGAACACTATGTCGCGACCGGTTGGATCAGCTGGAGCGATTGGCTCGGCATTGAAGTCAAGGAGCCGAAAAGGCGCGCCGCCCGAACGAACGGCCCCCAATTCCGCGATTTCGTCGCCGCTCGCGACTTCGTCCGCGCCCTCCAACTCGGCGGCTCGCTGAACTGGCGTCCCTACGTGCGCGGCGAGTTCCCTGACAAACCACCCAAACCCGCCGACATCCCCGCCAGCCCCAAGAACGTTTATACCGCCGAGTGGCAAGGCTGGGGCGACTTTCTCGGCAGCGGTAACATCGCGCCGAAGGAGCGCGTCTTCCGCCCCTTCGCCGAAGCCCGCGCCTACATCCGCACCCTTGGTTTTAGGACCAGCGCCGACTACCGGTCCTGGCACAAAGCCACCCGCCCCGCCGATCTACCCTCGAGCCCGAACAACACCTACGCGGACGAGGGCTTCGTCGATTGGGCAGATTTCCTGCATCCGCAGCAGGGCTGACTTCACCGCCCGCGTTTTCGCATAGCGTCCAGCGTGCGCCGAAAATCAAACCGCCTCGCGACTCCGTCGCGCCCAATCCGCCAGATCGCCGGCGGCTCCGTTCCGGCCGCCAGCTCGCACATCTTCGAATACGCCTCCACGACACATCGCGCCTTGGCCTCGCGATTCGCGCCATTCAGCCCGAGTAGGATGAAAACGTGCGCCCGGGACGCCTCCAATTGATGTAGGAAAAGCGGCGTGCGCGTCGTGTCGTCGTCGCCGCTCACCAACAGCCAACCCGACGTTCCCAGCTTCGCCAGCCAGGCATGGTCCTCGGTCTTATCCGGAAAGCGCTCATCATGCAGCACCACCGGCACACCCGCAGCCTCGATCAACGCCTTGAAGGACCGCCCGCCGGAATTGCGGTCGATAAAAACCGTGGGTTGCGACGACTCAGGCGGCATGCCGCGTCGTCCAACGAATGGCGTCCTCGATCTCCGACACCGTGGCGCCGTAGTCAGCGGCCAAGTCCACCATCGGTTCTCCGGCCTCGAATCGCTCGGCAATCGCCCCGACCGATACCCCGAGCCGCGCCAAGGTCGGCCGGCCAAAGCCAATCGTCGGCGCCAGCATGATCGTTTTCTGTTCTTGGTTTTTCAGACGCGGGAAAAGTCGATCCGCATAGCCGTCCTCGCCATAGATGATTTGCTTCAAACCGTCGGCTATCACGCCGGGATGCACCTGTTGACCTCGCTCCGAAAGCGACAGCAAGCGATCATCCTGTTTCACATAGAGGTGCCTGCAGTCGTGCTTGAAATTCTGGTGGGCCAAAAAGAGCAGGTCGCCGCCTTGTTCGCGCAGATAATCCATCGCCGCCCGCATGTTTTTCAGCGGGATGCCGTAGCCCTTGCGAATGGCGAGCAGCATATGGGCCTCCACCAGATCGATAAACGAAAGCGGCGCCCCCGGCCGATGTGTCGCGTGCAACACCGGCACCGAACGCCGAGGGCCGCCCTTCGTCGAATAGTCGCGGCCATGCAGCCAAGCACGCAGCGTCGAGGGATTGGTGCCCAGAATACGAGCGGCCTCCGCCAGCGGGTAGGCCGGCTGCAGCTTGATCGGATTAGGGACGCGCTTTGTCACCTGCGCACTGAAATCATCCCAAGCAAAAAAGCCAAGAGTAAGGCGTCGCCGGCCCACGCGGCGTGGCTTTTTTGGCGCCACCGGGTTTCCATTTATCCCAACCGGGGTCAGTCTCCAGGCTCTCCGCTCCCGTCTCCCCGCGCCGCCCCGTGCTCCAATCTCTCCTCATCGACTACAACGGCTTCTTCGCCTCCTGCGAACAACAGGAGCGCCCCGAGCTGCGCGGCCGGCCCGTCGCGGTCGTGCCGGTGATGAGCGACACCACCTCCTGCATCGCCGCCTCCTACGATGCCAAACGCGCCGGCATCAAAGTCGGCACCCCCGTGACCGAGGCCCGCCGCCTCTGCCCGGGCATCGCCATCGTCGAGTCCCGCCCCGAGATCTACCTCCGCCACCACCAAAACCTGCTCACCGCCGTCGAGACCTGCCTGCCCGTGACCGAGGTCTGGTCCATCGACGAGGTCTGGTGCCGCCTCCCGCCCGGCATGCAGAGCCCCGACGCCGCCCGCGCCGTGGCGCGGAAAATCAAACGCGCCATCGCCACCATCGCCGGCGAATGCCTGACCTGCTCCGTCGGCCTCGCCCCCAATGCCTGGCTGGCCAAGATCGCCTCCGACCTCGAAAAACCCGACGGCCTCGTGGTCATCGAACAACACGAGCTGCCCGAGCGCCTCCACCCCCTCGAACTCCGCGATCTGCCCGGCATCGGCGAAAACCTGGAGCAACGCCTGCGCGACGAGGGCGTCGATACCGTCGCGAAACTCTGCGCCGCCTCCAGCCGCGACCTCCGGCGCATCTGGGGGAGCATCGAGGGCGAACGCATGTGGCGCCGCCTGCGCGGCGAGGAGGTGCCCCTCCCGCCCCGCCACACCGGCTCCATCGGCCACGCCCAGATCCTCGGCCCCGACCTGCGCCAGCCCGAGGGCGCCCGCGCCACCCTCCACCGCCTGCTGCAAAAAGCCGCCCTCCGCCTCCGCCACGGCCGCCTCTACGCCGGCGGCCTCCACCTCGCCTTGAAATACCGCGGCACCCGCTGGAGCGACGCCGTCACCTTCGCCGACACCCAGGACACCCTGGAACTCATCCGCGTGCTCAACCTGCTCTGGGACCGCCGCCCCGCCCGCCGCATCGATCATTTCTCGGTCGGCGTCACCCTTTTCGCCCTGGTGCCGGAAGGTTCCCACACCGCCGCCCTGCCCGGCATCCTCGAGGCCCGCCCCGGCGACGACGCCCGCCGCGCCGCGCTCAACGCGACCCTCGACCACATCAACAAAAAGCTGGGCAAACACTCCGTGGTCTACGGCGGCGCCCTCGGCGCCCTCGCCTACGCCCCCATCCGCATCGCCTTCCAACGCATTCCCGACCTCGTGCTCGAGGAAGGCGAACCCGACGGCGAACTCTTTCCGACCGCCGCCGAACTCGCCTCCGCCCGCCGGCTCTGAAGCCGCCGCCGGCACCGGCCTATTCTTCCAGCCGGCGCCCGTCCGCCGCGCTCGGTAGCGGCGGCGGATAATCCACCGCCCGCAGCGTGAGCACCACCTCCTCGTCCCGCCCGTCCGCCCTCAACCTCACCGCCACCGCCAACTCGACCAGCGTCGCCGCATACGCCGAGGGCATGCCCTGCAATTCGCAGGTCTGGCCCGGCGCCAACAAGACCCGCGCCGGGCGCGGCGCGAAATTCCCCAAAACCCCGCGCACCTCGCGCACCTCCACCGCCAGCTCCCCGCGTCCCGCGTTCAGCAGGATCAAACCCAGGGTCTGGCGCGTTGGCGGCAAGCCCGCCGACGCACCTCCCGGCGTCGGCGGCTTCGGCGGCAGCCCGTCGCTTGGCAGCGCTCGCGCTCCACCCGCCCTGACCGGCGCCACCGGCCGCAAGATCGCGTCGAGGACCAGCACTCCGCCCAACGCCCGCGCCCGCCCGTGTAAGCAACCCGACCCCGCAGCCGCGGCCGCGGCCGGCTCCCGGGCCCCGGGGCCCGCGCACCCCGCCAGCCCCAAACATGCCACCCCGAACCACGCCTTACATTTGTTTTTAAACCAGTTCATCCGGTCTGGAAAAACCCCGCCTTTCGACCGGGCGATCGTGCGGGGATGAACCGGTGCTCCGGCGGGACGAATCCGCGTTCGTCCGTCGGGAAACACCCCGCCGCTCACGGCGTCGCCAGTCCGGTCAGACGGCGCAAAATCGCGCGTGCCGCCCGCCCCGGCAGCGTCTCCGCGCTGTAGAATGGATTAAACGGCACCGCTTCCGAACCGAGCAGGTAGGACACCTCCGCGTAATCCCTCCGCTGCGAGTAGCCCACCAACCGCCGCAGGGCCTCGCCGTCGAAGAGGGCCAACAACGCCGCCGTGCGCCGCCGCGCGTCGTCGCGGGTCAAGACCGGCCCGTCCACCAACACTTCCAGCAGCCGCACCACCGCCTCCTCCGTGCCCGCGTCCAAACCCAGCCCCCCGTCCGCCAGCGCCCCGTCCAGCGCGAGCACCAGCGAAGCCAGCATGACCACCGGCTCGTCCATCGGCTCGGCCGGAGCGGGCTCGGGCGCCTGCGGCCAGGCCGCCACCGCCACCAGAAAATCCGTGGGCACCACCACCTGCGCCCCCGCCAGCGGCGCGACCGAGATCGTCGCGATCCAGACCGCGACGCGCCAAACAAGTTGGAACCAGACCCCGTTTTTGTTTTTCATGATGAACATAAAATGAACGCGCCTTCCGACGGATCTCCCCCGCCCGATCCGTCCGCCCCGGCCGGCGACTCCGTCCGCCGCTCCTGGTTGTGGCTGCTGCTGCCCAACCTCGTCTGGGTCGGGGGCGGCATGCTCTTCACCCTTCAACTCGCCACCCACGGCATGCTCGACTTGGCCGACGCCGCGTGGCTCGGGGTGATCGACTGGGCGCCCTGGCTGGTGCTGTCGCCCGCCGTTTTGTGGCTCGCCCTGCGCTTCCCGCTCGGCGTCCCGCGCGGCCGCCACCACCTCCTGCTGCATCTCGCCGCCGCCACCCTGATCCTCGTCCTCACCAACCTCCTCGCCTGGGGCCTGCTCCAAATCCGGCCCATCGACTTTCCGCCGCACCTCGGCCGGCCGGCCAACGAGAACCCCTTCGCCGCGGACGAACTTCGATTGTTCGAACTCATGCGGCTGCGCTTCGTCGCGCCGGTCTATCTCGTCCAGCTGCTTGGCGCCCACCTCTTCCTCTACTACCGGGCCAGCCGGGAACGCGAACGGCGCGCCCTGCTCGCCGAGGCCCGCCTGGCCGAGGCCCGCCTGCTCGCCCTCCAGGCCCAGCTCCAGCCCCACTTCCTCTTCAACGCCCTGAACGCCGTCTCCGGTCTCATCCACGACCAGCCCCGCCAGGCCGACGCCATGGTCTGCGCCCTGAGCGACCTGCTGCGCGCCGTGCTTTCGGCGTCCGGCCGCCGCGAGGTGCCGCTGTCCTGGGAACTCGACTTCGTAGACCGCTACCTCGCGGTCCAGCGTATCCGTTTTTCGGATCGCCTTTCGGTCTCCAACCACACGGACCCCGCCGCGCTCGCCGCCGCCGTTCCGCCCCTCCTCCTCCAGCCCCTGGTGGAGAACGCCATCGTCCACGGCCTCGCCCCGCGCGCCGCGCCCGGCTCGGTCGCGGTCTTCGCCCGCCGCGCCGGCGACCGGCTCGTCCTGACCGTGACGGACGACGGCGTCGGCCTCGGCCCGAACCCGCGCCCGGGCGCCGGCACGGGCCTGAAAAACATCCGCGCACGGCTCGACGCACAGTATGGCGGCGCGGCTCATCTGCGGGTGGAGCCCAATCCCGCCGGCGCCGGCGTCGTCGCGACCGTCGAGCTGCCCTTCCGGGAGGCCGTCGCGTGAAGTTCTCCGCCCTGATCGTGGACGACGAGCCGCCCGCCCGAGCCCGCGTGCGCGCTCTGCTCGCGGCCGAGCCCGACATCACCCCGGCCGGCGAGGCCGGCGACGGCGAGAGCGCCATCCGGCTGGTCGGCGAACTCCGCCCCGACCTGCTTTTCCTCGACGTGGAGATGCCCCCGCCCCACGGCCTCGACGTGCTGCGCGCCGTGCGCGCCGAGTGGCTGCCGGTCGTGATCTTCACCACCGCCCACGCCGCCCACGCGGTCGAGGCCTTCGAGGCCGCCGCCCTCGACTACCTGCTCAAGCCCTACTCCGCCGAACGCTTCGCCCGCGCCGTCGCCCGCGCCCGCGAGCGTCTCCGCGCCCGCCCCGCCGGGGACGACGTCCTCGCCGGCGCCCTCGCCGCCCGCGCCGCGCCGCTGGAGCGCTTCCTGGCGAAGACCGGCGATCGCCACGTCGTGGTGCGCGCCGACGATATCCGCTGGGTCGAGGCCGCCGCCAACTACGTCATTCTCCACACCGCCGAGGGCCGCCCCATCCTGCGCCGCACCCTGTCCGCCCTGGAGGCCGAGCTGGACCCCGCCAAGTTCTTCCGCGCCGGCCGCTCCACCCTCGTCCGCCTGGACGAGATCCGCGAGATCCGCCCCGGCGCGGAGGGCGACCATGTGATCGTGCTCCGCGACGGCGCGCGCCTGCCGCTGACCCGCGGCCTGCGCGAGCTCCAGGACCGGCTCCAGCGCGGCGCGGGTTAAAATGATCGGGACGGCGGCCACCCTGGTTCGCTTGGTTGCCTTGGTTTGTCCTATCCACGCGTTCGCTCGAACCGACCGCCGTCCCGAAAGGTGATTGCGCACGCGTCCCATGTTTTCCGCGCCCGCTCATTCGCGCCGTAGCGCCTCGATCGGGTCCATCCGCGCCGCCCGCCGCGCCGGATAAAAGCCGAAGAACACGCCCACCCCGGCGCTGAACACGACCGCGCCCGCCACCACCGAGACCGGCGCGGCCGCCGGCCAGTTCAACACCCACGCCGCCACCCGGGAAATCCCAAGCCCGGCCGCCACGCCGACGACCCCGCCCGCCGCGCTGAGCAACGCCGCCTCGATCAGGAATTGCCGCAGGATGTCGCGCCGCCGCGCGCCCAAGGCCAGCCGCAGCCCGATCTCACGCGTCCGCTCCGTCACCGAAACGAGCATGATGTTCATGATGCCGATTCCGCCGACCAGCAGCGAGACCCCGGCGATCGCGCCGAGCAGCCCGGCCATGATCCGCGTGGTGGAGCCCGCGAAGGCCGCCAACTCCTCCTGGGTGCGAATGGTAAAGTCGTCCTCGCGCCCCGCCGGCAGACGGTGGCGTTGACGCAGCAGGGCCGCGATCTCGCGCTGCACCGGCCCCATGGCGGCGGCCGACTCCGCCCCCACGTTGATCATCCGCAGATTGGTCTGCCCCAGCAGGCGGCGCAGCGCCGCCGTGTAGGGCACGAGCACGGCGTCATCCTGGTCCTGCCCCATCATGTTCGCGCCCTTCGCCGCCAGCACGCCGATCACGGTGAACGGCACGCCGTCGATGCGCACCACCGCGCCGATCGGGTCGCCGTCGCCAAAGAGCGCCCGCGCCACCGTGCGCCCCAACACCGCCACCCGCGCCGCCGCGCGCTCCGCCGCCGCGCCGAAGAATTCGCCCCCGGCCAGCGGCCAGTTGCGCAACGCCGGATACTCCACTCCCACTCCCAGCACCTGGGTGGAGCAATTCTCGTTGCCCGCCGCCACCTGGGCCGCGCTGCGCGCCTCGGGACTGACATGGCGCACGCCCGGCACCTCGCGCCGGATCGCCTCCGCGTCCGCCACCGTGAGCGTGCCCGCCGTGCCCGCCCCGCCAAGCACCCCGGCGCCGACCTGCGCGCCGCCCGCCATCACGATGACCAAGTTCTCGCCCAGGGAATCCACCTGCAGCTTCACCTGGTCGCTCGCGCCGCCGCCAATGGCCACCATGGCGATGACCGCCGCCACCCCGATGATCACGCCAAGCATGGTCAAAAGGGTGCGCAGCACGTTGCGGCGCAGGGCCCGCAACGCATCCCGAAAAAGCGCGAGAAACCGATACATGGCGCAATTCGGGCCTAGGCCGTCTCCGCTTCCGCCTCGTCCGGCAGCCGCGCCAACTCGGCCACCGGGTCCGCCGGCCGGTCCAACGCCCGATCCGCGACGATGCGACCGTCCCGCATCACCACGATGCGCTGGGCGAAACGGGCCACGTCCAGCTCGTGGGTCACCATCACGATGGTCGCGCCCTGGGCGTTGAGCTGTTGGAACAAGCCCATGATCTCGATGCTGGTCCGCGTATCCAGATTCCCGGTCGGCTCGTCCGCCAGCAGGAGTTTCGGGTCGAGGACCAGCGCCCGGGCGATGGCGACGCGCTGCTGCTGGCCGCCGGACAACTCCGAAGGCGTGTGGTCCGCCCGCGCCTCCAGACCGACCCGGCCGAGCGCGACCCGGGCGCGGCTCCGCGCCTCGTCGCCGCGCAAGGTCGGCGTGGCGTAGAGCATGGGCAGCTCGACGTTCTCCAGCGCGGTCGCGCGGTGGAGCAGGTTAAAGCCCTGGAAGACGAATCCGATCGTGCGATTGCGCACCGCCGCCACCGCGTCCGGGGAAAGCTCGGCAACATCCGCGTCGTCCAGCCGGTAGCGCCCGCGCGTCGGCCGGTCGAGGCAGCCGAGCAGGTTCATCAAGGTCGATTTGCCCGACCCGGAGGCGCCCATGACGGCGACGAATTCGCCGGGCAGGATGCGCAGGTTGACGCCGCGCAGGGCGTGCACCGGGGCGGCGGCGGTGTCGTAGATTCGGTGAATTTCCTCTAGGTGGATCACCGGACGGGGACCCGGCGAAACGGCGGCCGGGTCGGCAAACGGGGCGGGACTGGGTGGGTTCATGAAAGAGAATTTTCGGTTTGGTTCTGCGGCCTGCGCCATCACCCGCCGGATTTCGCCGCCGGCCAAGTGCACTGGGACGAAGGGCGGTCGCGACGTGATGAAACGTCCTTTCAACGCCTTGCTCCCGGCGGAGTCGGCAGGAACGGATTGCGCGCCGCGTCGCCGTCCGCCGCGCCCTCGACCAGGCCGACCACGACCCGCTCCCCCTCCCGCAAGCCCTCCACGATCTCGACGTGGATCTCGTTGCCCGTTCCGACGACGACCCGACGCAGCCGCGGGGCCGTCGTCTCCGGCGCGAGCACGTAGACGGCGCTCTGCTCCGCGCTGCGCTCCCCGACGCCGTCCGCCGGCCGGAACCGCAAGGCCGCGTTCGCCACCCGCGGCACGTTTTCCCTCCGCTCCACCGTGATCGTCACGTAGGCCGTCATGCCCGGCCGGAGCCGCAGGTCGTCGTTCTCCACCGTGATGATGGTCGGGTAGGTCACGACGTTCTGGGTCGTCGCCGGGTTGTTCCGGACCTGGCGGACCACGCCGGCGAAGGTCCGCGCGGGGAACGCGTCCACCGTGAACGCCACCGGCTGGCCCGGCGCCACGCCGCCGATGTCGGCCTCGGACACGTTCGCCGTGATCTCCATCCGCCGCAGATCCTCGGCGAGGGTGAACAAGGTCGGCGCGGAAAAGCTGGCCTGCACCGTCTGGCCGGCCTCGACCGCGCGATCGACCACGATGCCGGCGATGGGCGCGTGGATACTGGTGCGGGCGAGATCCACCCGGGCGCTTTCCAACGCGGCCGCCGCCTTCGCCACCACCGCCTCCTGGCGGCGTTTCTCCGCCTCCACCGCGTCGTATTCGGACACCGCGATCAGATCCCGCGCGCGCAGCTCGGCCGCGCGCTCCGCCTGCACCCGACGCAGGTCGCGAGTCGCCTCCGCCTCCGCCAGATCGCCCTCCGCCTGCGCCACCCTCGCGCGGTAGCTGGACGGCTCGATCTCGGCCAGCAATTGCCCGGCCGCGACCCCGTCGTTGTGACCCGCTAAAATTCGCGCGACGTTGCCCGAGACCTGGCTGCCGACCGTGACGGTGTTGAGCGCCCGCAGCGCCCCGGTCGCGGTGACCGTCCGCACCACGTCGCCACGCTCGACCACAAAGGTCCGGTAAAGTGGACCGCCCGAGTCCGGCCGCGGCTCGACGATGCGGCTGACCAACCATGCGACGACCGCAAGGCCGGCCGCGCCGAACAACAAGATCTTGGATTTCATGGCGTGAAAAGCGTTTCGATCCCCCAGTGTGCGAGCGTGCCACCCTCGGCCCGGCGCAACTCCGCCCGGGCGCTCTGGTAATCCGCCAGCGCCGTGACCTCGTCGGCCCGCGCCGAGACGAAATCGCGCTGCCGCAAAAGCACGTCGTAGCCGGTCAAGGCCCCGGCGGCGACCCGTTCGCGATCCGCCGCCAGCGCCGCCTCCGCGTAGGCGCGCGCGGCGGCCGTGGCCTCGACCCGGAGCCTCCCGCTCGCCACCGCCGCCACCGCGTCGTCCACCTCGGCGTCGATCGCCTGCTCCCGTTGCGCAAGCCTTAGCCGCGCCTGGCGCTCCTCGGCGCGCGCGGCCCGCAGCTCCGCCCTTTCGCCGCTCCGGCTCCAGGGAAACGACAGGGTCACCCCCGCCTCGTAAAATGGATATTCCCCTCCGCGCAGGTCGCTCCACAACCCGGTCAACTCCCGATCCGCCGCCCGATAACCGAACCCGCCCGTGACACCCAACGCCGGCTTCAGTCGATCCCGCCGGTAGGCGACTTCGAGACCCGCCCGCTCCACCCCGATCTCGCTTCGCGTCAGCTCGACGCGTCCCGCTCGCGCCCGCGCCAGACTGGCCGCGTAGTCGGGCTCGGGCCCGCCCGGCGCGGCCAGTCCGTCCACGAGCTCGAGTTCGACCTCGCGCCAGGCCGCGTAGTCGTCGGAAACCAGCAGCTTCAACTCGTTCTCGCGCTCGCGCCGGCTTTGCCGCGCCGCGAGCAAATCCGCGTGGTTGGTCGCGACCTCCGCGCGCGCCTGTTGTTCGTCCAACCGCGTCTGCGTCCCGACCGCGCGCCGCGCCTCCGCGTCGCCCAGGCTTTGCTCCGCCAACGCCAGCGCCGCCGTGCGCACGTTCACGATCTCCCGCGCCGCCGCCAACGCGTGGTAGGCGCGTTCCACCGCCGTCACCGTTTCAATCGCCTGAAGGGTCAGATCCAGGACCGAAATCCTCGCGTCCGCGCGGCGTTGCCGGATGTTCAACCGCGTTGCGTCGATCTCGCGATCGCGCCACAAGGGCTGCGTGAACGTGAACGCCCCCAGGGTGGCGCTGGCCGAATCGAAGTCCGTCCGCGACGTGCCCGCGCCCCGCGTGCCGTTCGTTTCGGAAACCGAAACCGATAACGAGTAGGTGGCCCCAGTCGGCAGAATCCCGCCCACGGCCGTCGTAAACGCATTCTCCCGCGCCTCGGTTTCGCCCTTCGGCGTCGCACCCTCCGCCGCCGGCGAGTCGGTGTCGGTGTGGTTAAAGGACACGCTGACGACGGGCACATAGGCCGCCTCCGCCGCCAAGCTCCGATCCCGACCCGCGTCCCCGGCCTCCCGCGCCACCGCGAGGTCGAAGTTTCGCGCCAAGGCCCGCTCGATCGCGGACCGTAAACCCAGCGCCTCGCCCGCGAGCAGTCCGGAGCTCCCGGCCGCGGCCAGACCAATCCATAAACCAAAGATGAAAAGCTTTTGTCGCACCCGACCGCTATCCGCTTCCCGCACCCTGCCGCGCAACAACCCGGGGACGAAGGCCCGGCGCACCGGGACGAACCCCGGTCCGAGCGCAACGACCCGGGCACGAAACCGACCATCGGCTCCACCCGTATCGCCCCCTTTGTCACGTTCACCCGTAAACCGCCGCCTGACGGCGGAGATTCCGCATCGCTCGGAATCGTGGTGTTTTTGTCGGACTTAGGGTCGGGGACCTCCTCGCGCTTAATCCTCACCGTGAAGGGCCGATAGCTTAAAACTTTCCCTTCCAACACCGCGCCGTCATGGACCCGTCCCAGCATCCCGCAGTGAACGCCACCCCGGAGAACGTGCTCAGGCTCGCCGAGGACGTCGCCGCCGTCGCCAACCGCAAGCTCGGCGCCATCCACGCCATCGCGCACCAAACCCGCATCCTGTCCCTGAACGCCACCATCACCGCCGCCAAGGCCGGCGACCACGGAAGAGGCTTCGCGGCCGTCGCGGTCGAGGTGAAATCCCTCGCCGCCCAGGTCGCGCGGATCTCCGGCGAGATGGAGAGCGAGTTGAAAACAGCCCTGGACGCCCTGCGCGATGTCGGTCGTTCCATGGCCGCCGAGGTCCGTGGCTCCCGCCTGGTCGACCTGGCCCTGAACGCCATCGAGATCATGGACCGCAATCTTTACGAACGCACCTGCGACGTGCGTTGGTGGGCGACCGACGCCGCCGTGGTCGAGGCCCTGACGCGCCCGGAACCCGAGGTCTTGGGGCACGCCTCCCGCCGCCTACGGGTCATCCTCGGCGCCTACACCGTCTACCTCGATCTGTGGATCTGCGACGCCCAGGGCCGGGTCGTCACCCATGGTCGGCCCGACCGTTACCCCCGGGTCGTAGGCACCTCCGTGGCCGACCAACGCTGGTTTCGGGAGGCGCTCGCGTCGGCCTCGGGCGATCATTTCGCGGTGGCCGACGTCGCCCGCCTGTCAGGGCTCGACGGCGCCGCCGTCGCCACCTACGCCGCGGCCATCCGCGAGGGCGGCGACCTCCAGGGGCGTCCGCTCGGCGTGATCGGAATCCACTTCGACTGGGGGCCCCAGGCCCAGACCATCGTAAAGGGCGTGCGCCTCACCGCCGAGGAACGCGCCCGCACCCGCGTGCTGCTGCTCGATGCCCGCGGGCTGGTCCTGGCCAGCTCGGACGGCCAGGGGATTCTGAGCGAAATCATCCACCTGCCCTCCGGCGTCGCCACCGGAACCCTCACCGACGCCCAGAACCGCCTGCTCGCCTATCACCGCACTCCCGGTTACGAAACCTACCGGGGCTTGGGCTGGTATGGCGCCCTGCTCCAAGCCCCGACGGTCACCCCGGAAAGCCGCTGAACGGGAACGCGGGGCGGATTCAAAGCGAATACGCCCCGTTCCGGCGGACCCAACCCCGACCCGGAGACGCCGGGAGGGACCCACACGAATCAAAACATCCGCGCGTAGCGGTCGATTTCCCAAGCGCTGACCTGCTGGTGGTATTGGCGCCATTCCTCGGACTTGTAGGCGATGAACTCGTCGCGCAGGCCCTGGCCGAGGACGCGGGTGACGAAGGGGTCGGCGGCGAAGGCCTGAACGGCCTCGTCGAGGGTGCGCGGGAGTTCCTGGATGCCGCGTTTGGCGAATTCGGCGGGACTGAGTTCGTAGAGGTTGTCCTCCTGCGGGGAGCCAGGATCGAGTTTCTCGCGGATGCCCTCGAGGCCGGCGGCGAGGGCCAGGGTGGCGGCGAGGTAGGGATTGCAGGCGGAGTCGGCGTTGCGGCTCTCGCAGCGGCCGCCGCCCATGGGCACGCGGATGGAGTTGGTGCGGTTGTTGGTGCCGAAGCTGTTGAACACGGGCGCCCAGGAGAAGTAGCTCATCAGGCCACGACGGACGAGGCGCTTGTAGCTGTTCACGGTGGGGGCCATGGCGGCGCAGATGGCGGGACCATGGCGGAGGATGCCGGCGATGAAGTGGTAGGCGACGGGGGTGAGGCCGAGGCCGCGCGGGTCGTCCTTCGGGTCGCACTTGAAGGCGTTGGCGCCGGTGGTGAGGTCGGCGAGCGACATGTTGAAATGCGCGCCGTTGCCGGTCTTGTCGGCGAAGGGTTTCGGCATGAAGGTGGCGAGCAGGCCCTCCTCGGCGGCGTAGTGGCGGGCGAGCATGCGGAAGAAGACGTAGCGGTCGCACATGGTGAGGGCGTCGCTGTAGTTGAAATCGAACTCGAACTGGCTGTTGGCGTCCTCGTGGTCGAGGGAGTAGAGGTCCCAGCCGAGGCCGTTGATGGCGGTGGAGACCTTGTCGAGCCAGGGGTAGCGGTCGAGGAAGCCGCGGACATCGTAGCAAGCCTTGGCGAGGCGGTCGTCGGGGTTGGGGATGGAGAGAGATTTGCCGTCGGCGCCGAGCTTCACGACGTAGACCTCGCATTCGATGCCGAGGTTGAAGCCGAAGCCGAGGCTGGCGGCGTCCGCGAGGACCTTTTTCAAGGCGACGCGGGTGTTAATCTGGTAGGGTTGGCCCTTGAACGTGTTGTCGGCGGGGAACCAGGCGACCTCGCGGTTCCAAGGGAGAACGCAGCCGCGGTCGAGGTCGGGGAGGGAGGCGATCTCGTCGTCGTTGGGCGACTGGCCGAGGCCGTCGAGGGCGTAGCCGGTGTAGAGTTCGGAGCCGTGGGCGAAGTGGAGGAAGTGGTCGATGGGGACGAACTTTCCTTTGGGGACGCCGTGAATGTCGGTGTAGGCGCCGACGACATATTTGACGCCCTTGGCTTTGAGGTCGGCCTGGAGGGCGAGGATTTCGGAATCGGATTTCATGAAAGGGATGGAATGAGCGAGTAAGGGAGTGAGGGGGACCGAGGGAAGAATGCGGGCACGGCAGTAGCCGTGGCGGCGCAACTAGCGGCGGCGGAAGGACGGATAATGTAACCTATTGGGTTACATTTTGGTTGGGGCCGTTGGCGAAGTAAGGGGTGTCGAGCGGGGCATTTTCCGAGAGGGCGCGGCGGATGGTGCGGGTGAGATCGGCGACGAGGTGGGCGAAGAGGCGGCGGCCTTGGGCGGCGGTGGCGCGGCTCGGGTAACCGGTGACGCCGTTGGCGCTGGTGCGGTTGACCGGATGCGCGAAGACGAGTCCGCCGGTGCGGTCGGGGTCGTCGGAAGTTTTGCAGAGCTCGGGGCGCGCGAGTTCGGGGGCGCGGGCGAGCATGAGCGCGGTCTCGGCCTGGTTGGCGTGCCAGTCGGCGGCGTCGGCAAAGAAGGCGGCCCGCACGCGCGGGCTGACCTCGGCGGTGTTGATCACGGCGACCATGAAACCGTCGTGGCGGCTGCGGAGAATCTCGAGTGCGCAGCGGAGCGGGGCGGCGTTGGTGACGTGGCTATTGACCAAAATGAGTCGGCGCACGCCGGCATGCCAGAGCCAGTCGCCGAGGTCGGTGACGAGGGCGATGAGAGTCTGCGGAGAGAGCGCGAGGGTGCCGGGCCAGCGGTGTGAGTGACCGAGCGAACAGCCGTAGGCGAGAGGCGGAAGCACGGGCACGCCGGTGGCGGCGGAGACCTCGGCGCAGACCTCGGCGGCGAGGGCGGTGTCCATGCCGGTGCCGAGGTGCGGGCCGTGTTGCTCGGTGGCTCCGCAGGGCAGAAGGACCGCGTCCATGCCGGCGGCGATGAGCGCGCCGATCTCGGGCCAGGTGAGCTGGTCCCAGCGGACGGGTGCGCGTTTGCGGGCGGCGGGCATGGAGGGTGTCTCGCGAAGGATGGAGAGGGAGCGAAGGGAGAGCCGGAGCGTGCGTGCGTTACTCGACGTCGTCGCCGGCCTGGGTGAGGCGGACGATGGGGAGGCGTTCGGTGGGCGCGTGAACTTTCGGGTGAATGAGCTCGTCGAGTCGGCGGCGGGTGGCCTGGAACTCGGGCGACTGGAGTTGATCGAGCGAGCGCGGGCGGGGCACGGGCACCTCGATGATTTCCTGCACCTCGCCGGGGTTGGCCTTGAGGACGAGAATGCGATCTGCGAGGAGGATGGCCTCGTCGAGGTCGTGGGTGATGAAGAGGATGGTGACGTCGACGTTGCGCCAGATCTCGAGCAGGTGGCTCTGCATCTGGGCGCGGGTCTGGGCGTCGAGCGCGCCGAAAGGCTCGTCCATGAGGAGCACGCGCGGGTTGGGCGCGAGGGCGCGGGCGATGGCGACGCGCTGTTTCATGCCGCCGGAGAGCTGGTGCGGGTAGCTGTCGGCGAATTTGCCCAAGCCTACGAGGTCGATCCACTGGTGCGCCTCGGGTCCGGCCTCGTTGGCCGCTTTTCCGGCCATTTCGAGGCCGAACATGACGTTGCGCTTCACCGTGAGCCACGGAAAGAGCGTGTAGCCCTGGAAGACCATGCCGCGCTCGGGGCTGGGGCCGTGGCTTTCGCGCCCGTCGACGAGCATGCGTCCGCTGGTGGGTTCGTCGAGGCCGGCGAGGATACGGATGAGGGTGGACTTGCCGCAGCCGGAGGGACCGATGACGCAGACAAACTCGCGGCGACGGACCTGGAAGGAGATGTCGCGCAGGGCGGTGACGGGGCCGTGCTCGCCGGCGAACTGGCGGCCGAGCTTGTCGACCTCCAGGACGACGGGGCGCTCCTTGATCCTGGCGAAGCGCGCGGCGACGGCGGGCGACTGGTCGCGGTAGTCGGGAAGTGGATACGAAGAAGGCGTGGAGGACATGGGCTGGGCGCTCAGGCCTTGGAGGCGGGCTGCGGTTTGTCCGGGAAGAGGAGGACGTCGCGTCCGCCGAAGAGGCGTCCCATGAAGGCGCGGAAGCGGCTCGGGCGCGGATTTTTCCACGCGAACATGCGCTGGCCGAACCAGGCGAGGGCCTGGTCGGTGGCGAAGCCGATCACGCCGATGATGATGATGGCGGCGTAGACGTTGTCGAAGTTGCGGTATTTGGCCTGCTGGTTGATGAAGAAGGTGATGCCGCTGCTCACGCCCACGACCTCGGCGACGATGAGGTAGGTCCAGGCCCAGCCGAGTAGGATGCGGAGGTCGTTGTAGAGGTCGGGCAGGCTGGCGGGGACGAGCACGCGCCAGATGAGGTTGCGGGGTTTCGCGCCGAGGGTCTGGGCGGCCTCGATCAGGCCGTTGTCGACCTTGCGCACGGTGTTGGCGACGACGAGGACCTGCTGGAAGAAGGTGCCGATGACGATGATCGCGATCTTCGGCTCAAGATGAATGCCGAGGATGGCGACCATGAGCGCGCCGAAGGCGGGCGCGGGCATGTAGCGGACGAAGTCGACGAAGGGCTCGGTGACGCGCGAGGCGGTGGCGTAGGCGCCGCACAGGATGCCGACGGGAACGCCAATGGCGGAGGAAATGAGGAAGCCCCAGAAAATGGTGCGGATGCTCGTCCAAAGGCTTTCGTGCAGCCACTTGTCGCCTTTCAGAACGGGCGCGGTGGTGAAGGCGGTGTAGAGAGCGCGGCCGACGGCGTGGGGCGGCGGGAAGTAGATCGGGTTGGCGGGCGTGCCAGCGGGGAGCGCGACAGCGGACGCGGCGCGTTGTTTTTCGACGAGCTTGTCGAAGTCCTCGCGCGGGAGGAGCTGGCCGGGTTTTATCCAGGAGACGCCGGCGGGCTCGGTGATTTTCACCATCGGGTGCCAGAGCCAGGGCACGTAGGAGAACAGGCTCCAGAGCGCGAGCGGCAGCAGGAAGGCGAGCACGCCGAGAAAGCGGCGGCGGCCGGGGCTGAGCTCGGCGCGGATGGTGAACCAGCGGGACATTTTTGAGCGGGGAGCAGGGAGCGAGGAGCTTGGAGCAGGCGGCAGGTGCGGAGAGCTCGGGCGGATGGGGCGCGAAGGGAGATGCGCCGCGCGCGGTGCGCGCGGCGTCGAGCGCGTTGGGGACAACGCGCTCCACCCGCACGGCCGGGGACGGCCGTGGCCACAGCGGGCGCGGGTGGCTTACTTCTTCAGCGCGTCGGCGGTGAGGGAGGCGTCGTAGGAGGCGGGGATGTCCTGCGCTTCCTTGTAGACGCCGTTCTTCACGTTGAAGTCGTCGGCGATCTTGGAGGAGCCGGCGAGGGAGCCGAAGCCGGCGGCCGTGGAGGCCATGATCTTGTGGCCCTCGGCGAGGGTGAGGAACTTGGTGCCGGGCATGAAGGCCTCGTATTCCTTCGGGTCGACGCCGGCGCGCGCGGCCATGATCTTGATGCCATCCTCGCGGGTCTTCGGGTCGGCGAGGTAGGCGGCGATCTTGTCCCATACGGCTACAAACTTCACCCAGTCGGCGCGGCGCTCGGAGAGGCTCTGCGGGGTGACGACCACGCAGTCGTAGATCAGGCCCGGTTCGTCGGCGGAGGTGTAGATGGCCTTGGAGCCGGAGACGGCCTTGAGGGCGGCGCCGGAATTGGGCTGCCAGGCGCCGATGGCGTCCACCTGGCCGGAGGCGAGCACCTGCGGGGTCTGGTTGGTGGGCGTGGGGACGAGCTCGACGTCGGATTCGGAGAGGCCGATTTTCTTCAGGCCGTTTAGGAGCAGCAGATGCTCGACGAAGCCGATCTCGATGCCGACCTTCTTGCCCTTGAGATCCTTGAGGGACTCGATGCCGGGCTTGGCGACGATCATGTCGTTGCCGTTGGAGTAGTCGGTGAGCATGATGGCGACGTTCTTCGCGCCGCCCGCGCCGGTGACGAGAGCGTCGCCGTTGGTGACGGTGACGGCGTCGACCTTGCCGGCGGTGAAGGCCTCCATGGAGGGGCCGTATTCGAACCAAAGCAGCTCCACCTCGACGCCGGCTTCTTTATACCAGCCCTTTTGCTCGGCGATGGCGAGGGCGGTCCAGCCCGGCCAGTCGGAGTAAGCGACCTTGAGGGGAGCGGAGAACAGCGAGGAGGCGGCGAGGCCGGTGACGGTGAGGGCGGCTATGGCGGAGCGGAGGAGGCGCATGATGGTTTTGGATGGGCGATGAGCGGAACAGGCGAAGAGTGTGACGTTTTTCGGCAAACGTGTGAAAGCATGGCGTGTGCCAGCGTAAATCGCCTACGAGGGCGGCGCGCGAAACTCGCGAAGATGCGTCACTCGGGGAAATCCCGGCTCAAGTATCCGGCGAGTCGCGAAGGCGGAGGGCGGTGATCCATACGGAATTGCTTTCGGGTCAGGTGGTTAAATTGACAGGCAAAATCCGCCTCCGCGTCAGTGAGGCGTGAACTCTCCGTCCTCTCTTTCCTCCGTCGCGGCCGAGCGGCCCTCGACCGCATCGCCGGCTTCGTTCGCGTATTCGCCAAGGACACAACCGCCGGAGGCCTGGACGCGACGCGCGGGCGTGGTGGGCGAGGACACGATCACGAGTTGGTTTGAGCGAGTGGCGGCGGAGCGAGGGATGGCGCCCGCGTTGGTGTTGGCCGGCACGACGATGAGCTACCGCGAGCTGAACCGCCGGGCCAACTGCCTCGCCCATTTCCTGCGCGCTCGCGGAGTGGGGCCGGACCGGACGGTGGCGATTTGCACCGAGCGTTCGATCGAGCTGGTGGTGGGCCAGCTGGGCATTTTGAAGGCGGGGGGAGCCTATGTGCCGCTCGACGCGGCCTCTCCGCGCGAGCGCCTCGCGTTGATGCTCGAGGACATCGAGGCCGAGGTGATCCTGACCCAGCGGCATCTTTTGGAACATTTGCCGGCGGAGGCGCGCGAGCGCGCGGTGTGCCTTGATGTCGAGTGGGCCGAAATCGCCCGGCATTCGAATCACAATCCACCATCCGCGACGGGCGCGGAGCACTTGGCCTACATCATTTACACCTCTGGGTCGACCGGGCGTCCGAAAGGCGTCGCGGTGCCGCATCGCGGCGTGGTGCGGTTGGTGAAGGGCCAGGACTACGCGCCTTTCGGTCCCGACGAACGCTTTCTGCTGCTGGCCTCGCCGGCCTTCGACGCGGTGGTGTTCGAAATCTGGGGGGCGCTGCTCCACGGGGCCATTTGCGTGATCTATCCCGACCGCTGGCCCGATTTCGCAAAGCTGGAGCAGACGATTCGCGAGCAGCGCGTGACCTGCCTCTGGCTCACCGCCGGCCTGTTCAACCAGATCATCGACCACCGCCCCGAAACCCTGGCCTTCGCCAAGCATGTGCTCGCCGGCGGGGAGGCGCTTTCGCCGCGGCATGTGAGGCGGGCGCAAAAGTTGTTGCCCCATCTCGTGCTGACCAACGGCTACGGACCCACCGAGTGCACCACCTTCGCGTGCGCCTATCGCGTCGGCCCGGCGGCGGAGTGGGAAAACGGCTCCGTGCCCATCGGCCGTCCGATCAATCACACCGAGTGCCACATCGTGGACGAGAAACTCGCGCCCGTCGCGGTCGGCGAGCCGGGCGAGCTTCTGCTGGGCGGGGCGGGCCTCGCGCTGGGCTACTGGCGCAGGCCCGAGCTCACGGCGGAGAAATTCATCCCCAATCCCTTTAACGCCGATCCCGCCTCGCGCCTGTATCGCACGGGCGACCGCTGCCGCTGGCGGCCCGACGGCCTGATCGAATACATCGGCCGGGTGGACGACCAGATCAAGCTGCGCGGCTTCCGCATCGAGCCGGGCGAGATAGAGGCGGCCCTGCGCCGCGTGCCCGGCGTGCAGAACGGCACGGTGTTCGTGCGCGAGGGCGGCGCGGGCCGGCAGCTCGCGGCCTGCGTCGTGCCCGAGCCGGCCAAGCTGCTCGTGGCCTCCGAGATTCGCGCCCAGCTCGCCGCGCTCCTGCCCGACTACATGGTGCCGGTGCGCATTCGCGTGGTGGACCGGCTGCCGCTCACGCCCAACGGGAAAGTGGACCGGCGCGCGCTGGCGGATCTGTTTGTCCGCGAGCCCGCGGCCTCCGGGTCCGCGGCCGGGGTGGCGCCGGCCGGCGACGCGGTGCTGGCGGGGCGTTTCCTCACCCTGTGGCGACGGGTGCTGGCCCTGCCCGACCTGCCGGTGGACGCGAACTTCTTCGAGCACGGCGGGGATTCGCTGCTCAGCATCCAGCTCGCGCTGGAGATCGAGCGCGCCTTCGGGCGCCGGGTGTCCATGCAGGCGCTCTACGAGCATCCGAGCGCGGCGGCGTTCGCGCGCCAATGGCCCGACCGGGACGACGAGGGCGAGCGGCTCAGGCTGCGCGGCCACGGCCCCGGCGCGCCCCTGTTCCACGTGCCTGGAGTGGGAGGAGTGGAAAAGCTCAGCCCGTCGCGCATCGCCGCGCTCAAGGGCAAGAGGCGCTACTTCGACGAGCTGGTGCACCCCGGCGTGGGCGACGACGCCCGGCCGCTCGAGACGATGGGCGAGCTGGCGGACGAGATGGCGCGGCAGATCCGCGCGGTGCATCCCGCGGGGCCGTGCGTGCTCACCGGATTTTCCTTCGGCGGCGTGCTCGCCTACGAGACGGCCCGCCGTCTGCGCGCCGCCGGGTATCCGGTGGAGCAGGTGGTGCTGTGGGATGCGATGTGCGACGATCTGATCGCGCGCAAGCGACCCCGCGAGGTGGTGCGCGATCTGGCGCGCAAGGCCGCTCGCCGGTTCTGGCGCACCGCGGCGCGCGGTCGTTGGGGCGAGCTTTTTCCGGGGCGGTCGTCCCCCGCGCGGCGCGTCCTCTGGCTGAAGCTGATCGATCGCGTGCTGCCGCGGTTTCTGCTCGGCGCGCGCCTGCGCGGCCTGCTGCCGCACCGCGACAAGATCTGCCTGGCCAACCTGCGCGCCTACCATGCGTATCGGCCGGAGCCCTACGAGGGCGACGTGCTGCTCTTCCGCTGCACGAGCTACGACGTCGGGATGTTCCACCGCCTGCGCCAGACCCCCGCGCACCACTGGGACCGCCACGTGCGCGGCCGTCTGACCGTGCACGAGCTGCACTGCGCGCACGAGGACATGATGGACGAGCCGGTCGCCACCGCGATCATGGAGAAGACCTGCCGCGCGCTGGAGGCGCGCCCGATTTGAGCTCCGTCAGACGGCGGCCGGCGCCGGCGGCTCGACCCATTTGCCGTGCTCCTTGATGAGCGCGACGAGGCGGTCGTCGGCCTCGGCCTGCGGGATGTTATACTGCACGCAGGTCTTGCCGACGTAGAGGTTGATCTTGGCGGGGGCGCCTCCCACGTAGCCGAAGTCGGCGTCGGCCATCTCGCCGGGGCCGTTCACGATGCAGCCCATGATGGCGATTTTCACGCCCTTCAGGTGGCCTGTCCGCGCGCGGATGCGCTGCGTGGTCGTCTGGAGGTCGAAGAGCGTGCGGCCGCAGCTCGGGCAGGCGACGAACTCGGTCTTCACGCTGCGCGTGCCGGCGCCTTGGAGGATGTTGTAGGAGACCTTCAACGCGCGCACCGGATCTGTCTCGGTCTCGACGCTCACCAGGTCGCCGAGGCCGTCGCAGAGAAGCGCGCCGGTGAGCACCGAGGCGTCCAGCAGACGGGATAGGAAATCCGGCCCGGGCGCGACCTGGGTGGCGGCGGTGTTGCGAATCCAGAGCGGGGCGCGGAGGCCGAGCGCGCGGAGGGCCTCGGCGAGGGCGCGGTAGCGGCCGATCGGGTGGCGGCCCGCGGCGTCGGCGGCGGATTCGTCCAGCGTGAAGATCAGTCGCGCGTCGCCGATCTGGCGCAAAACGGAAGCGAGCGGTGAACCCTCGGCAAGCGACTGGGCGGCGGTGGCGACGGCGAGAAAATGGTTTTTCGCGCGGGCGAGCTTGGCGAAGCCGGCGAGAGACTCGGAGGCGGCGGTCGTGGCGTCGAAGACGCGGACGAGGGCGACGGGCGCGCTGGAGTTGAGACCGGCGAGATCGGCGGGCGTGAGCGCGGGGGCGAGTTCGAGGAAGGGAACGGCGCCGGCGGGGAAGGAGGCGGTTTTCAGCGCGGCGAGATCGGCGGCGGAGGCGACGGGCACGAGCAGGCCTTCCACGGGTGTGTCGGCGAGGCGGCCGGCGGCGAACTTTTGCGCGGCGTCGGCCAGGGCGGCGACGGAGGCGACGCGGGTGACGACGCGCGGCGGGAGTTCGGGGCCAAGCTTCACCTCCGAAGAAAGCTCGAGCGGGGCGATGTCGCGCTTGGCGTAAACGAAGGGGTCGAGCGAATCGCGCGTCGCGACGGCGGTCGCGGGGGAGGCCGCCCACAAGGACATGGCCTTCTTGGCGAGCGCCTGGGCGACGGGGATCTCGTAGACGCTGTCCTCGGTGAGGGAGACGCGGATGGTGTCGCCCAGGCCGTCCATGAGCAGGGAGCCGATGCCGATGGCGGATTTGATGCGGCCGTCCTCGCCGTCGCCGGCCTCGGTGACGCCGAGGTGGAGCGGGTAGTCCATGGCCTCCTGGTCCATGCGGGCGACGAGCAGGCGGTAGGCCTGGATCATCACCTTGGGGTTGGAGGCCTTCATCGAGAGGACGATGTCGTGGAAGCCGTGGCCGCGGCAGATGCGGAGGAACTCGAGCGCGCTCTCCACCATGCCGAGGGGCGTGTCGCCATAGCGATTCATGATGCGGTCGCTGAGCGAGCCGTGGTTGGTGCCGATGCGCAGGGCGCGGCCGAGCTCCTTGCAGCGCAGGATCAGCGGCGTAACGGCTTCGTGGATACGGGAAAGCTCGGCGTCGTAGGCGGCGTCGGTGTATTCGAGGACGGCGAACTTCTTTTTGTCGGCGTAGTTGCCCGGGTTGATGCGGACCTTCTCGACGTGCTCGACGGCCTCCATGGCGGCGGAGGGGAGGAAGTGGATGTCGGCGACGAGCGGGACATGGCCGAAGCCGGCGGCGGCGAACTTTTCGCGGATGGGCTTCAGGCAGCGCGCGGCCTGCACGTTGGGCGCGGTGACGCGGACGATCTCGCAGCCGACCTCGGCGAGGGCGATGGCCTGGCGGACGGTGGCCTCCACGTCCTGCGTGTCGCTGGTGGTCATGGACTGCACGCGGACGGGATTGGCGCCCCCTATGCCCACGGGGCCGACTTTCACCTCGCGGGTGCGGCGACGGATGGTTTGGAAGCGGGAGGCGGCGTAGGGAAGCGTCGGCATGGCGGGACGGGTCGGACACGTTGAAGGCCGAATCGGCTGGCGGCAAGGGGGGCGGCGCGGTGGAGTGGCGACCTCTTTTTAAGCAAACCAGGCATCTTTATGGGCAAACAGGTGATAATCGCGATCTTGGGCGGACTTGCGTTGGTGGTGTTGTTCACCCCGCTGGCCGCGGTGCTGATCGCGGCGGCCAAGACGGGGCGCGGGCGTGTGTTGGCGTGGGCCTTCGGCGGGAGCCTGGTGGCGGCGCTGGTGTGGCTGGCGGGCGCGGCGGCGCTGCGCCAGGCGGGCTGGCCCCTGGGCGCGGTATGGATGCTGGTGGGCGCGCCGTGGGCGTCGGCGCTGGCGGCGATCTGGGCCTGGCGGACGGTGCGTCGGCGCGAAAAGGCGGCGGAAGAGCGGGCGGGGAAGGCGTCCTGAACCGCCCGCGGGCGCGGGGCGTTTTCCCCGGCTCAGGTTTCGCGGCGGCAGCGCACGAGGATGGCGGGCGGAACGCCGGTCGATTCGAAGGCGGAGGGGCGCTCGCCGGCGGCTTCGGGGTAGTAGCAGAATTGCAGAATTTCGCCGCGCACGCGGACGATGGCGCGCAGGCGGCGCGATTCGCCGCCGCCGGGTTCGCGCCAGACGAGGTCGAGAGTGGCGGGCGAGGCGTCGGCGTCGTGCTCGACGGCGCCGACCTCGCGCGGGGTGCCCCCGATCTGGAGGGAAAAGCGGGAGCCGAGGATTTGCAGACGGCCATTGCGGCCGGGCAGGGTCTCGCCCCCGTAGTTCACCGCGATGATGCTCCATTCGCCTTCGATCATGGGGAGGGAAAAGGCGGGGCGGAGGCGCTCTGGCGAGGGCAAAGGTGAAGGACGGCGCAAAGGCATTGCCGGCGGGCGCGGGATGCGTTGTTTGGGGGCTCCATGAAAAAACTTCTCAAGGTTTTGGCGGTGTTGTTCCTGCTCGGCGTGATCGCGGTGGTGGCGATCGGGTTTTTCCTCGGTCCCATCGTGACCAAGGCGGTGAACACCATCGGTCCCAAGGTGACGGGCACGGCCGTGACGCTCGACGCGGCGAAGATCTCGCCGTTGACCGGCGGGGCCACGCTGGCGGGCCTCTTCGTCGGCAATCCGCAGGGCTGGACGGGCGACAAGGCCTTTTATCTCGGCCAGGTGCGCGCGAGCGTGCAGCCGACGTCCCTGCTGGGCAGCCACATCGTGGTGAACGAGGTCTTCATCGACGGGCCTGAATTCGTTTACGAGAAGCGCCTGCTCGGCGGCAGCAACATCGACGCGCTGCTCAAGCAGATCGAGGCAAACATGGGCGGCGCGCAGCAGCCGGCCCCCACCGAGCCCGAGGCCAAGCCCGCCAAGCCGCTGAAGTTCGCGATCAAGTCCTTCCGCCTGCAGAACGCGAAGGCCTCGGTCGTGATCGCCGGCCAGACGGTGTCGGTGCCTCTGCCGCCGCTGACCATCACCGATCTCGGCGTGGAGGAGGGCGGCATCACTCCCGACCAGGTGGCGGCCAAGGTGCTGCAACGCGTGCTCGGCCAGATCGTCGAGGCGGCGGGCGGCGTGCTGAAGGACGCGGGCGGCGCCGCGCTCGAGGGCGGCAAGGACGGCGCCAAGGCCGCGGGCGAGGCGGCCAAGGGCGTGTTCAACAAGCTGCTCGGCAAGTAACCGTTCGAGGGACTCCGGCGCTTACGGCGTCGCGACCGTCCAAAGGAAAAAGCCGCGCCCGAAATCGGGCGCGGCTTTTTTGCGAACGCGGCTCGGGGCGCGCCTCGCGGGGCTACTTTTTCGCCGCGGCGGTGATGCCGCCGGGCAGGCAGGCGCCGCAGCCCTGGGCGAAGAAGTCGTTGCCCTTGTCGTCGACGAGGATGAAGGCGGGGAAGTCTTCGACCTCGATTTTCCAGACCGCCTCCATGCCGAGTTCGGCGTATTCGAGCAGCTCGACTTTCTTGATGTTTTCCTTGGCCAGGATGGCGGCGGGACCGCCGATGCTGCCGAGATAAAAACCGCCGTGCTTGTGGCAGGCGTCGGTGACGGCCTTCGAGCGGTTGCCCTTGGCGAGCATGACCATGGAGCCGCCGAGCGACTGGAAGAGGTCGACGTAGCTGTCCATGCGGCCCG
>JAIXVP010000403.1 GCA_027482905.1 Opitutaceae bacterium | reverse complement strand
GCCGTCGCTCGTATTTGAACAACGTGCTGCAAACCGCCCAAACGCGGCGAATCGGACACCTCAGCCATGATCGCGACTGGCAAGTGCCCGGAGGCGTCTTGAGTTTGTTGCTCAATGGCCGAACCGAGGTCGAGACGTCCTACGGCCCCGTGCCCGAGCTGGACGGCGTGCGCTACGAACGCCCGGAAGCCGCCACCTTCAACCTTTATGGTTCCTACGAACTCGGCGCGGAAAACGGCCTGGCCGAGGTGGTCTTCACCCTGTCGCCGCCTCTCACTCAGGCCGAACTCCCGGCCGCGTGGTTGAACCGTATCACACGGGACAAGTCCTATGGTTACTGGGCGCCCTACTGGATGATCCCAATCACTGAAATAAACTTCAGTGGAGATGACTTGGCTGGGCTTCTGCTCAGTGGCGCCCTCCGGCCATAATCGCCCCCGTCCCTGACTTTTTTAGTGCCTAGCCGGCCCCGCCGGGCCTGAGTGGGAGATTCCACCCTCCATGCCCGCCATCGCCCCCACCACCATCGCCATCGGCTCCGACCACGCCGGCTTCCGCTACAAGGAGGCCATCAAGGCCGCCCTCCTCGCCGACGGCCACACCGTGAAGGATTTCGGCACCTACTCCGACGCCTCCTGCGATTACCCCGACTGGATCCGTCCCACCGCCGAGGCCGTAGCCCGCGGCGAGTTCCGCTACGGCATCGTGCTCGGCGGCTCCGGCAACGGCGAGGCCATCGTCGCCAACAAGGTCAAGGGCGTCCGCTGCGGCCTCTGCTGGAACGAACAGGTCGCCATCTGGAACCGCTCCCACAACGACGCCAATGTGCTCTCCCTCGGCGAGCGCACCGTCACCCTCGAGGAGGCGCTGCACATCGTCCGCACCTGGCTCGCCACCCCCTTCGAGGGCGGCCGCCACGTGCCCCGCGTCCAAAAAATCGAGGCGCTCTGAGGCCCGCCCCCCCCGGGCCGACCTGCCATCAACCAAACGCGCCGCGCCCGACGCAGTTTCGCCCGGTCCGACGAAATTCCGCTTGCGGCTCCGCCCGGCTGAAACCTAGCTGAACCTCTTGCAGATGTCGGCGGGGTGTAGCTTAGCCTGGTAGAGCGCTACATTCGGGTTGTAGAGGCCGTGAGTTCGAATCTCACCACCCCGACCATCTGCCTCGACGGGAATTGTTTCCCGCTCGTTGCGCCCGTTCCGGCCGCGACTTGCGTCCGGCCCCAAACGGCGTCATTCGCCCCTTCTCCCTTCGCCTCCCGCCCTCCCGGATGACTCCCGCCGCCGCCAAACGCACCATCGACATGCAGGTCCTCGCCGACTGGATCGAGCCGGACGCCCGCGTGCTCGACCTCGGCTGCGGCCGCGGCGTCCTCCTCGAATTCCTCGCCCAGACCCGCCGCGCCCGCGCTTTCGGCGTCGACCTCGATTTCGCCAAGATCACCGCGTGCGTCCGCCGCGGCCTCTCCGCCTACCAGGGCGACATGCTCGGCTACATGCGCGCCCTGCCCGACGGCCATTTCGACCACGTCGTCTGCTCCCGCACCCTAGAGGAAGTTCCCGACCCCGCCGCCGTCATCGCCGAGGCCCTCCGCGTCGGCCGCGCCGTGACCGTCGGTTTCGCCAACCACGGCTATTGGAAAAACCGCTACGCCACCCTCCTGCTCGGCCGCAAACCGGTCAACCCCGTCTACCCCGCCCCGTGGCAACGCAGCCGCCCGGCCAACCCCGCCACCATCGCCGACTTCGAGGCCTTCGCCACCGAGGCCGGCTACCGCGTGGCCCGGCGCGCCCACCTGCGCGGCGATTGGAAAAACCCCTGCCCCTTCGCGCCTAACCTGCTCGCCGGCTACGCGCTCTACCAGCTCACGCGCTGACCACCGCGCTCGCCGCACCCACCGCCGCGTCCGCCGGCGGCTCGACCCATTTGCCGTGCTCCTTGATCAGCGCGACCAAGCGGTCGTCCGCCTCCGCCTGCGGGAGGTTGTATTGCACGCACTGCTTGCCGACGTAGAGGTTGATCTTGCCCGGGGCCCCGCCGACGTAGCCGAAATCCGCGTCCGCCATCTCGCCCGGCCCGTTCACGATGCAGCCCATGATGGCGAGCTTCACACCCTTCAAATGTCCCGTCCGCGCGCGGATGCGTTGCGTCGTGGTTTGCAGATCAAACAAGGTCCGCCCGCAGCTCGGGCACGCCACGAACTCCGTCTTGGTGCTGCGCGTTCCGGCCCCTTGCAGGACGTTGTAGGCCAGCTTCAAGGCCCGCGCCGGATCGTTCTCCGTCTCCACGCTCACGAGGTCGCCGATCCCGTCGCAAAGCAAGGCCCCCACCAGCACCGACGCGTCGAGCAAACGCGATAAAAAGTCCGGCGCCGGCGCGACCTGCGTGGCCGCCGTCGCCCGGATCCAAAGCGGCGCCCGCGAGCCCAGCCCCGCCAAGGCCTCCGCCAGCGCGCGGTAGCGCCCGACCGCATGTCGCCCCGCCGCATCCGGCGCCCGGTCGTCGAGCGTGAACAACAAGCCCGCGTCCCCGAGTTGCCGAATCGTGTCGCCCAGCACCGGCCCCGCCAACGCCTCCGCCGTGGTCGCCACCGCGAGCGCGTGTCCGCCCGCCCGGGCCCACTTGGCGAAACCCGCCAACGCGCCCGCGTCGTCCCCCGAAGCCCCGAAGGGCCGGGTCAACACCAGCGGTCCGGCCGGCCGCACCGCCACCAAATCCGCCGGCTGCAAATCCGCCGCCAACTCCAACACCCCGACCACCCCGGCCGGCCACGCGGCCGCCGTCGCCGTCGCCAATTCTGCCGCGTCACGCACCGGCACCAAAAGCCCCTCGAGCGGCGTATCCGCCAGCCGCACCCCGGCGAAACGTCCCGCCGCGCCCGCGATTTCACCCGGGCCGCCCAGCCGCGTGATCACCCGCGGCGGCGCGTCACCCCCGACCGTCCAGCCCGCGCCGAGCGACAGCGCCGTCGTAGCCCGCCGCGTGTAAACGTATGGGTCCACCCGGTCCGGCGCGCCGCCGCCCGCGCCCGGGTTCACCCACCAGGCCATGGCCTTGCGCACCAGGGCCTGCGCGACCGGGATTTCATAAACGCTGTCCTCGGTCAGCGACACGCGGATGGTGTCGCCCAGGCCGTCGAAAAGCAGCGAGCCGATGCTGACGGCGGACTTGATGCGCCCGTCTTCGCCGTCGCCCGCCTCGGTCACGCCGAGATGCAAGGGATAGTCCATCGCCTCGGCATCCATGCGCGCGATGAGCAGGCGGTAGGCCTGGATCATGACCTTCGGATTCGAGGCCTTCATCGAGAGGATGATGTCCTCGTAACCCAGCCCCCGGCAGATGCGGAGAAACTCCAGCGCGCTCTCCACCATGCCGAGCGGCGTGTCGCCGTAGCGGTTCATGATGCGGTCGCTGAGCGAGCCATGATTGGTGCCGATGCGGAGCGCCCGACCGAGCTGCTTGCAACGCAGGATGAGCGGCGTCACCGCCTCGCGGATGCGCTCCAGTTCGGCGTCATAGTCGCCGTCGGAATACTCCCGCACCGCGAACTTTTTTTTGTCCGCGTAGTTGCCCGGGTTGATGCGGACCTTCTCCACGTGCTCGACCGCCTCCATCGCGGCGGAGGGCAGGAAATGGATGTCGGCCACCAGCGGCACATGCCCGAACCCGGCGGCGGCGAACTGCTCGCGGATGGGCTTCAAGCAACGCGCGGCCTGCACGTTGGGCGCGGTCACGCGCACGATCTCGCAGCCCACCTCGGCCAACGCGATCGCCTGCCGCACCGTCGCCGCGACATCCTGGGTGTCGCTGGTCGTCATCGACTGGACGCGGATGGGATTGGTGCCGCCCACCCCGACGCCGCCGACCTTCACCTCGCGGGTGCGGCGGCGGATGCTTTGGAAACGGGAAAGGGCGTAGGGCAGGCTCATGGCGAGATTAGGACGATTACGTTGTGACCGCCCGCCTGTTTCGGCAAGACCTCCAAGCCGTGTTCGCAAATCGCCGCCCCGCCGAGTGCCGGGTTGCACGCGACGCGGCGTTCGTTTCGCTCCCGGGATGAACGACCCGCTGTTTCTCCTGATCGGACTCGGAGTGTCCGGCTATTTCGCCTGGCTCTGGCGGGCCGACCTTCGCGCCAACCAGGTGGCGGGAGGCACCCTTGGCAACGGCCTGCCCGGCGCCTTGCCCGCGACCGCCCGCGCCATCGGCATCGGCGTGCTGGGGGCCGTTCTGCTCGTCGCCGTCGAAACCTGGGGGGAGCTGAAGCTCGGGGTGGCAGGGGAACAAACCGAGATCACCTGGCTCTTCGCGCTCTACTCCGTGTTCGCCGCCGCCATCATCGAAGAGCTGGTGTTTCGGGGCTATATCGTGGTCGAGGGCAAGGGCCGACCGGCCCTGGCATGGGGAGCGATCGGCGCCTCGGTTCTCTTCGCCATCGCTCATCCGCACCTTTGGAAATGGGAGGACGGCGTCCTCAGCTGGCACTTCGACCTCAAAGCCTGGTTCAGCACCGGTTGCTTGTTTGTCGGCTCGCTCTGGTTCTACGCCTGCCGTTTTGGCCCTTGGAACAAAAACGCATCACTCCTACCCTGTTTCGCCGCCCACGCCGCCAAAAACCTCAGCGTCGTCGCCGTCAAAGCCGCGCAAGGATTTGTGATCGGCCTCTGGTAGCGGACGAAGCGTTTTCGGTTCGCGCCGCGCCGGCGCCTGCAAACCCCGCCACCCAGCATGAAACCCACCGTCCTCCTCGCCGAAACCCGCACGCCCGACGGCGCGCGACTGACCCTGCACGAACACGACGGCAGCTTTTGCATCCGGCTCGACGGCCAGGACCTGATGCACTCCGTCACCAGCGCGTCCGAGATCCTGCTCGGCGAACTCGCCGCCGAACCGCTCGCCGCCCACCGCGCCGGCCGCGTCCTGATCGGCGGCCTCGGCCTCGGCTACACCTTGAAGGCCGTGCTCGCCCAGGCCGGCCCCAAAGCCGTAGTCGAGGTCGGCGAACTCATGCCCGAGGTCGTGGAGTGGAACCGCACCTTCATGGCCGCGCTCAACGGCAAACTGCTCGCCGACCCGCGCGTGCAAATCCGCCTCGGCGACGTGGTCGCGACCATCGCCCGCGCCCGCCCCGCCAGCTACGACGCCATCCTGCTCGACGTGGACAACGGCCCCGTCCCGATGGTGCGCGCCGGCAACGTCCGCCTCTACGGCCCGGCCGGCCTCGCGACCCTGAAATCCCGCCTCCGCCCCGGGGGCCGCCTCGCCATCTGGTCCGCCGCGCCCGACCACACCTTCGAGGCTCGCCTGCGCGCCGCCGGCTTCGCCGCCAAGGCCGTCCCCGCCCGCCTATTCGCCACCGCGAAACGCTCCGCCTACGTGATCTACGTCGGCGACAAACCGAACTGACGCCCCGGTGAGAAGGAGCGGCTGACGCGCTGGTCGTGTGTCGTCAAAAATCGGTTCGTGTCCGCTGCGGTGCGCTCCGGCGGTGATTTCACCCGAGCGTCTCCTCCACTCGTGCAGCGGCCAAACCGGCCGAGCCATCGGAACAGAAGCGACCCGCCCGCCGGCGACATTGGCTTGGATGACACCTTTCTAACAAAGAAATCATCATCAACGCCCGAGAAAATGGCCGTCATCCGGCCGTCGCAGGCGGGAAACCGCGTTTTTCCGGGGATCGGGTCGAAAGAGGGTTGCCGGTGGCGGACTCAAGGTTGGCTTTCACGCGGCCGAGCAGTCCGACCAGACGCGAGCATTCGTCGGCGTCGATACCGGACACCGCCAGTTTTTCGAGACGCGCGGACTGACGGCGGAGCGTCAGGTGTGTGGCCCGCCCGTCGGCGGTGAGTCGCAGACGCATGCTGCGTCGATCCGCAGGGTCGACGACCGCCTCAAGCAGCCCCATATCCTTGAGCGTTTTGATCAGACGGGCGAGCTGGCCCTTGTCCCGCGCGAAGTGGGCGACGAGATCGCCGAGCGTGCAGTCGGGCCGACGCGCCACATGGCCCAGCAGCTTGCCCTCCATGTGGGCGATCGGATGCGGATCGTCCCGCAGCACTCGATACTGCTCCGCCCGAAAAAGATGCATCACGGCGTGCACCGCCTCGAAGACCTCATGGGCGGCCTCGGCGGGTTTTTTGTTGATATTATCAACCTTGTTTTGATTCATTGTGGATATTATCAACAAATCCAACCAGACGATGGAAGCTTGCAAAGAAAATCCCCCGCCGCCCGGACGGCCGGCGGCGCCCGGAGGCGAGGGGGTGACGCGGGCGCTGCCCGCGCTGCTCGCCGCGCTCTCCGCGATCGGCCCGTTTTCGATCGACGCCTATCTGCCCTCGTTTCGCGCGATCGGGGACACCTTCGGCGCCCCGCCTGCGGTGGTGCAACAGACGCTGACGGCCTACTTCGTGCCTTTCGCGGCCATGACGCTCTGGCATGGCGTGGTGTCCGACGCCTTCGGCCGGCGGCGCGTCACACTCGTGTTGCTCGCGGCCTTCGCCCTCGCCTCGCTCGGCTGCCTGTGCGCGTGGAGCATCGGCTCCCTGATGGTTTTCCGCGCCTTGCAGGGCATGAGCGCGGGCGCCGGCGTGGTGATCGGCCGCGCGATCGTGCGCGACCTTCACGAGGGCGCGGAGGCGCGGAGGCTCATGGGCCGGATCGCGACCGTATTCGCGCTGGCGCCCGCGGTGGCGCCGCTGGTGGGGGGCTGGCTGCAAGCGTGGTTCGGCTGGCGATCGGTGTTCGCATTTATGGTGCTGTTCGCGGCCACGCTGTGGGCGTTGTGCCGGCGTCATTTGCCGGAAACGTTGCCCGCCTCGGCGCGTCGCCCCCTGAACGCGAAGGCGGTGCTGAGCGGCTACGGGCGGACGTTTGGCTCGACGCGCTTCATGGCTCTGGCGGTGGCGTTGGCGCTCAGCTTCGGCGCCGTGTTCCTCTACATCGCCTCGGCCCCGGCCTTCGTGGTCGACATCCTCGGCCAGAGCGAGACGCGTTTCATCTGGCTCTTCGGTCCGGTGACCGCGGGACTTGTGCTCGGCGCGCGCGGGGCGAGTTTCGCCGCCGCGCGCTGGAGCAACCGCCGGGCGTTGACGACGGCCTACGCGATCATGGCCCTGGCGGTCGGGGCGAATCTGGCCGAGCACGCCTGGCGGCCGGCCAGCCTGCCCTGGAGCGTGCTGCCGCTTTCGATCTACGTGTTGGGCAGCGCGCTGGCCGCGCCCAGCCTGACCGTGATGGCGCTCGATCTTATGCCGCAAAACCGCGGGCTGGCCTCGTCTTGCATGAGCTGCCTGCAAACCGCCTCGAACGCGTTTGTGACGGCGGCGCTGGCGCCGGTTTTCTGGTCCAGCGCGCTGAACCTCTCGCTCGGCATGGCGCTCATCTTCGCGACCGGAGCGGCCGCCTACGCGGTTTATCTTTGGTTGATCCGCGCCCGTTCGCAGGCCTTGCCGGATGGCCCCATCGGGGCGAACCGAGCCGTCTAACCAGTGTTTTCATCAAACCATGAAGCTACTCGATAAACCCGCCGGCGTCGCTCTGCAAATGGCTGCCGCGCTCGCTCTCGCCGTCGCAAACACCCGGGCGCAGACCGCCACCGCCGCCACGATCGCGGCGCCGCACGTCGACATCACGCAGCACGAGAAACGTGTCCTCGAATTCGACGGCCAACGCGTCGTCTACCGTGCCTTTGAAAATATCCCGTATGTGTCGCATCCGGTGGACGCGCGCTACCAGCGGATGAACATCTATGTTCCGGAGGCGTATTTCTCCGGCGGCTCGGTGGGAGGCTACACCGCGGAAACCGCCCCGATCTTTTTGCCGAACAACGTCGGCGGCTACATGCCGGCCGAACCGGGAAAACCCGGCACCCGGCGCGGCGGCATGGCGGACACGATCAGCGCGGCGCTCGCTCACGGGCTGGTCGTGGCCGCGCCCGGGACACGCGGGCGAACCTTGAAGGACGCGACGGGGCGCAACACCGGCAAAGCGCCGGCCGCGATCGTGGACCTGAAGGCGGCGGTCCGTTTCCTCAGGTTTAACGACCAAAACCTGCCCGGGAACGCCAACCTGATCATCTCCAACGGCACCAGCGCGGGCGGCGCGTTGTCGGCTCTGCTGGGCGCGACCGGAAACCATCCGGACTACGAGCCCTACCTGGCCGCGCTTGGCGCCGCGCCAGGCCGGGACGATATCTTTGCGGCCTCGTGCTACTGCCCGATCACCAATCTGGATCACGCCGACACGGCCTACGAGTGGCTGTTTGGCGACGTCGTCACCTACGACAACCACGGAAGCGGCGGCCGGCTCACCGGCGAACAACTTGCGGTGGCGGTCGAGTTGCGGACCCTCTTCCCTGACTATGTGAACTCGCTGGGCCTAAAAAACCCAGCCGGGGAAAGCCTGACGCTCCACCCGGATGGTTCAGGTGGCTTTCGCGATTATGTCGGTCGGTTGGTGGTGGCGTCGGCCAGACGGGCCGGAGTCAAGGGCCCGGCGGCGGAAGCGTTCCCTTGGTTGAGACTGGAGGCGGGCGAGCCGGTCGGACTCGATTTTGGCGGCTATGTCGCGCACGCAGGCCGGATGAAAACCCCGCCCGCGTTCGACGCGCTCGACCTCTCCTCGGGAGAAAACGACCTGTTCGGGGACGCCCAGATAAACGCAAAGCACTTCACGACTTATTCCATCACCCGATCCGGGAACGCGGGCGCGACGGCCGATCCGGCGCTGATTAAGATGATGAATCCGCTCCCGTATCTCAACGATCCCGCCGCCCTCGCCGCGCCCCACTGGCGCATCCGCCACGGCACGATTGACCGGGACACCTCGCTGGCCGTGCCCGCCATTCTGGCGCTGACCCTGGAGGCTCGGGGAATCGACGTGGATTTCGCGCTTACCTGGGAAAGAGGCCACTCCGGTGATTACGACCTCCCGGAGTTGTTTTCCTGGATCGATGCCATCTGCGCGGCGGCCCCGAACCCGGCCGACGGTCGCCAAGATCCGTCCAATTGACGCTCCGATAACATCCGCCTCCGCGCCGCCGGCTTCGGGGCCAAGGGCGCCCCCGACCGCCTCTTCACTACCGCCAAAAGTTCGGTCTCCGTCACCTGCGTCGGCGACAAGCCCGTGGAGTAATTCAAGACTTGATCGGCACGCCGCACGCTCATCGCCACTTCACCATGTCCGCCGTCCCTTCCCCTTTCACCTCCCTCTCCGCCGACTCCGCTTCGCCCTCCGGCGACCCCTGGCTCCACCTTCGCCGCTTCACCTCCGCCCGCATCGCCCTGGGCCGCACCGGCGGCAGCCAGCGCACGGAAAACGTCCTCGCCTTCCGCCTCGCCCACGCCCGCGCCCGCGACGCCGTCCTCACCCCTTTCGACTCCTCGACCGTCGCCGCCGAACTCGCCGCCGCCGATCTGCCCACCCGCGCCCTCGCCACCGCCGTGGCCGACCGTCGAGCCTACCTGCTCCGCCCCGACCTCGGCCGCCGCCTCGACTCCGCCTCGCGGGAAACCCTCGCCGCGCTCGCGGCCGCCCCCGACCACGTCCCGCCCGACCTCGTGATCGTCGTCTCGGACGGCCTTGCCGCCCAGGCCTCCGAACGCCACGCCGCCGCCACCGTGATCCCGCTGGCCTCCGCCCTGCGCGCCGCCGGCTGGCGCCTCGCCCCGATCGTCGTCGTGCCCCTCGCCCGCGTAAAACTTCAGGACGAGATCGGCGCCGCCCTCGGCGCGCGGTTCTCCCTAATGCTGCTCGGCGAACGCCCCGGCCTCGGTTCGCCCGACAGCCTCGGAGCCTACTTCACCGCGAGTCCAGGCCCCGCGTGCACCGACGCCGACCGCAACTGTGTCTCGAACATCCGTCCGGAGGGCCTGCCACCCGTCCAGGCCGCCGCGAAGCTCGCCTGGCTCCTGCTGGAATCCGCCCGCACCGGCCGCAGCGGCGTCGCGCTCAAGGACGACCAACCTGCGCCAGCCCTGCCGACCTGATTCTCCGCGCTCCGCCGTTTCCCCGCCGGGCACGCCGAGAGGCGCGTGCCGCACCCGACCGCGCCTTCGCTCTTGCCAGCCGGCCCGCCGCCACGCTGTCCTACCCGTTTTCCCCTCCACTCTACGCCCATGAAAACGTCCCCCGCCGCCACCACGTTCCCCCAGCCTGAAATCGGCCGTGCCATGAACGGTGCGGACGTGGTCGTCGAGTGCCTCGCCCGCGAGGGCATCGACGTGATCTTCGCCTACCCGGGCGGCGCGTCCCAGGAGCTCCACCAGGCCTTCGCCCGCCGCAGCGACGTCCGCGTCATCCTCCCTCGCCACGAACAGGGAGGCGTGTTCGCCGCCGAGGCGTGGTCCCGCGTCAACGGCAAGGTCGTGCCGCTGCGCACCCGCCTCAACAACGGCGACCAGGTGGAGATCCTGCGCTCCTCCGCCCAG
>JAIXVP010000233.1 GCA_027482905.1 Opitutaceae bacterium | reverse complement strand
TCCCTGCGCAATCTCGGCCGCATCCTCATGGCCGCCATCTCTCCCCGACTCTACCGCGAAGCGGTCGAGCTGGGTCGGCGCACCCCGCCCGTCGATGGGTTTCGCCGATGTTTCGGCCTGGGCACGCTCGAGCTTGGCCGAAAAGTCACAGCGGACCACAAGCTGCCCGAACTGGCCGTCCAGGCCCTGCGCGACGGCGAACCGGAAACATTGCCCGGCACCCCCGGCACGCAAGACGCCCACCTACTGGCCCTCGCGGACTACGCGTGCCGCCTGGCCGCCCTCGTGCTCGACTCCCGCGAGCCCGACCAAGGCTTCGTGCGCAAGGTCACCCAGCTCGCGAAGCGATATCGACGAAATCTGCCGGGCCTCGAGGACGTCGCCGTGCCCGCGCTTATCGGCGCCAACGCGCAACTGCGCGCCTACATGCGCGGCGGCGCGGGCGAAGCCCTGCCTCTCGGTAACCTGCAACGCATCCGGCACCGCCTGGAGGTGCTCGCACCGGGAGAAGCCGGCGCGGCCGAGCGCGCGGAACAAATTCCGGTCCGCTTCACCGCCGCCGGGATCCCGGACCCCGCCGGCGAGCCTCCGCCCGCAGTCAATCCGAACCACGCCGCGCCTCCACCGGCGGAACCGGCGCCCCAGGATTCCGTCCCCGCCGAACCGGAGACGCCCCCGCCGCCGACAGCGCCGGCCACCGCGACCGAACCCGCGCCCACCACCGACTGGACGGATTCCCTGCCGGAATCCGCCATTATTTCGGTCTCTTCCCCCGCCCCTGTCACCGACTCGACGGAGGATGAAACCCTCGAGCTGATGCGCGCCGCCGCGGGCTCGTCCGAGCTCTGGTGGTTTCGCTCCGGGCAAAAGGGAGAACTTTTCGCCCGCCACCGCGGACTGGGTGCCGTGTGGAACGACGTGCCGTCGTCCGCCTCCGTTCCTTCCGGGGAACGCAACGTCTTCAGCCTCGCCGTCGACAAGGGCGAGGTCGTGCTCATCCACGACGCGACCGCCCCGACTCTGCGCGCCTACCTGCCCGCCTGGTGGCCGACTCTGCCTTTCGCTCCGCCCTCCTTCGCCTTGGTGCCCGTGGCCAAGGGGACCGGTAGCTCCCTCCTGGTCGCCGCCTGGCCGGAGAAACGGCAAGTGGCCTTATCCGCCGCCCAGGCGACGCTGCTCCGGCGTCTCGCCGCCAACGCGACATTGGACTGAAAGCGGGCGATCTCCAAAGCGCGCCATCAAGCATGGGCGTCTTGATCATAGTCCTTGGCTGAACGCCAAAACGGCTACCCTGCGCAAACGTCGTAATCGAACGGACCCGGCGTCCGACCCCGCGTCCGTATCCTTTAATCGGGAGCCCCTGCTCTCCAGCGTCTCCTTCCGACCGGCGGTTTGTTCGCCCCTCCCTTTTCCAACGGCGTCCTTTCCCGCTGCCCGCTTAACATCGTCGTTCTCTCCGACGATTCGGCCCTCGGCGGCAAGCATCCGGCCTTTTCCCCTCCCCGCCGCGCACCTCGGGGCCGCCTCGGGGAAATCAGAAAATCTCGCGGCCCCGTTGAACCTTTTCCGCGCACGCCCATTCCAATTCTTGAACCTCGCGCACGCCCCGATGCCCCGACCCACCGCTCCTTCCGCCCGCGACCTCGCTTCCGCCGTGGCCGCCGCGCGCACCGGACAGACCGCCGGCTGGAGCGCCCTCCTCGACCGCTACCAACTCCCGCTCTTCACCTACGCCCAGGAACTCATCCACCACGAGACCGCCGCGCTCGATCTCGTGCAGGACACCTTCGTCGCCGCCCACCACAACCTCGCCACCCTCCGCGACGACGCCCGCTTCGGCTCCTGGCTCTTCGCCATCGCCCACCAAAAAGTCGTCCAGCACTGGCGCCGCGCCGGCCGCGAGGAGCCGCTCGACGGCGACGCCCTCGCCGCCACGCCCGACGACCTCGCGCCCGATCCCCGCGACGGCATGCTCCGCGCCGAACAAGCCGTCGCCCTCCTCGCTCTCATCGACGAACTCCCTCCGCCCCAACGCGCCGTCCTCCTGCTCCACCTCGTCGAGGACTTTCCGCTCGAAGCCATCGCCGAAATCACCGCCGCCCCGCTCGGCACCGTCAAATCCCGCCTCTTCCACGCCCGCCGCACCCTCCGCGAACGCCTGACCGCCACCGCCGACCTTCATCTTCAGCTTCCCCTTCAATCCGGCGACTCCGTCACCGCCGCCCGCCCATGAACATACCACGCACCCCGCGCGAAATCCTCCTCGCCCGCCACGCCTCCGCCCGCCCGGCCCTCGACGCCCAACACGCCGCCCTCCTCGCCCGGTTCACCTCTTCCCGTCCCGCCGCCCGTCTTTCGCCCTTCGCCTTCTTCGCGGTCCTCCACCGCGAACTCTACGCTCCCTACCGCCGCACCTGGGCCATGCTCGCCACCGCCTGGATCGCCATCCTCGCCTTCCAACAACTCGACCGCCTCGTCGCTCCACCCTTTGCCACCGGCCGCCACGCCTCCTCCGCCACCCGAGTCGATATCTCGCTTCTCGCCCTCTGGCTCGAACAGCGCCGAATCCTCGCCGCCCTCGCCGCCGATACCCCCCTCCAACCCGCTCCCGCCCGCGAAGCCCTTCCGCCACCGGGATCACCCCGCCCCCTCGGCTGCATCGCGCGCGCCCCCGCCCGCCTCGCCCTCGCCTGATTCTTCACCCACCCGCCATGTCCCTGCGCACCGCTTTCCCCACGTTTTTCCGTGTCTACCCCACTCTGTCCGACGACCTCCGCACCGCCGCGCGCTTCGCCCTTCACCTAATCGCCTTTCGCTGGTGGACGTGGCGCTTCACCCGCCGCCTCCTTCTCGGCAGCGCCGTCCTCGCGACCCTCATCGGCCTATTCTACACCGTGGAAAACTGGCGCGGCCGCCGCGCCTTCGCCGCGATCACCCGCGAAGCCGCCGCCGCCGAACTCTCCTTCAACCTCGGGGACCGGGCCCAGCCGCCCGTGTCCGACGACCAAAACCTCGCCAAAATCCCCCTATTCGACGCTCCCGACGAACCGAACGCACGGCGGGAATTTTGGAACAAACTTGATACCACTCTGAATCCACAACGCCGGGACGGCACCACTCGCACCACTCCCAACTACCTGCCCTACACCGTCAGCCGCGCCTTTGAAAACCGCCCCGCTGATCTCACCGCCCTGCGCGCCGAGATAGACACGCTCTCTACGAACAACAACCAGGAGACTTTCGACGCCTATCTCTCCCGTCTCGCCCCCCTGTTGGCTGACTTAAACGAAGCCACCACCAAGCGCCCCTACATGCGCTACGACTACAATTGGGCAAAGCCCATGGATATCGAGATTCCCCAGTTCGGTCAGATCCGAACCCTCGCCCAAATCGCCACCCTGCAAGCGCTCGTCCACCTTGAAAACAACCGACCCGCCGACGCCGCTCATTCCCTCACGATTCCGCTGCGTCTTCGCTCCGCGGTTCAACGCGATCCACTAGTGATTTCTCAACTCCTCGCATTCGCCATCGAAAACATCAGCACGGGCGCCGTCTGGGAGGGCCAGCTAGACCACCTTTGGACCACCGCAGAGCTCGATCTCATTTCCCGGCTCCTCGCCGACGACAAAATCCTCGATTCCTTCCGCAACGCCTACGCCAGCGAAGCGGCCTGGGGCATCACCATTCTCCTCCAACTCCCCGAATCGCTGCGCACCCCCGGTTACTCCTTCGCCGATGATCGCACCACCCGATCCATCCGTCCCCTAGTGCTTTGGGCGCCGTCCGGCTGGCTTTACCAAAACGCCACGATCATGGGCCGCTACTACCTCGACGAGGTGCTTCCTTCCATCGATACGACGGGCGCTCGCGTTTATCCGGAAAAAATCCGGCGGCGCGACGATCCTGCCTCCCCGCTTCGGCCCTATTCGGCCATCGCCGACATCATGATCCCCAGCGTCAACACATTCCCGTTCGCCGTCGGCCGGTCCAAGACCAACCACGATCTCGCCCGCCTCGCCGTCTCCTTGGAAAAACACCTCCTTACCCACGACGTTTACCCTGACTCGCTCGCGCCCGTCCTCGCCGCAGACCCCGCCCTCGCCGCCCTCCACGATCCCTACGACGGCCAACCCTACCGCTACCGCCGCGACCCCGACGGCGGCTTCACCCTTTGGGGCGTCGGCCAAAATCTCCGCGACGACGGCGGCGCCTACCCCGGCACCTTCTCCTCGACCGCGGGTGACCGCGCCAACTACACCACCGGCGATCTCGTCTGGCGGGTTCCCGCACCCAACCCCGATGGCGTCCTTCCCGATGCCCCCGCTATACGCCGGAGCGATCCCCCGTGACCGCCCGTTGCAAAGCGGGCGCGACGCACCCCGCAGAAAACGGTGAACATAAGGTCGCCAAATAATCGCAGCCTGCTTGCAAACGGACTTGCGCGTCTCCGTAAGCTGCCCCTGTCCTTGGCTCTTACGATTTTCTAACATGCTCCCGCTTAGCCTCGCACGCCTCGCCTCGTTTGTCGCCGCCTTGCTCGCCTCGGGCAACTCGCTCTTCGCCGACCTCGGCTTCACCCCGCTCGCCAAACCCACCGCGGGCGTGGCCGCGTATGCCACGGGCATCTCCGCCGATGGCTCGACCATCGTAGGCTATAGCTACGACTCCAGCTTTGATGAACAGTCCCTGCGCTGGTCCGGCACCACCGGCTTCACCGAGCTCGGCGATCTGCCCGGCGGTCGCGCCAGCAGTCGCGCGACCGCCGTCTCCGCGGACGGCAGCGTCGTGGTGGGCTACGGCACCGTCGCCTCCGGCTTCCAGGAAGCCTACCGCTGGACCGCCGCCGGAGGGCTCGAAAGCCTGGGCGACATCCCCGGCGGCATCTCGTCCAGCAACGCCTACGGCGTCTCGGGCGACGGCACCGTCGTCGTAGGCGGCGGCCGCAACGCCACCGCCTTTGGCGAGGCCTTGCGCTGGACCGCCGCCAACGGCTCGACCGGCCTCGGCTTCCTCCCGGGCGGCAACTCCAGCGCCGCTAAGGGCATCTCCGCCGATGGCTCCATGATCGTCGGCGACGCGACCCTTTCCACCGGCTTGCGCAACGCCTTCCGGTGGAGCCAGGCCGACGGCTTCGTCAACCTCGGGTCGTTTGGCGACTCATCGACCGCCTACGCCGCCAACTCAGACGGCACCGTCGTGGTGGGTAGCGCCTACCAGCCCTCGATCTTCGGCCGCGAGGCCTTCCGCTGGACCGCCGCCACCGGCCTGGTCAGCCTGGGCGACCTCCCCGGCGGCCGCACCCGCGCCGAGGCCCTCGCCGTCTCCGCCGACGGTTCAGTCGTCGTGGGCACCGCCGAAGGCGCCAACCTCGGCGACAACGCCTTTGTCTGGGACGCCACCAACGGCCTGCGCAGCATCCGCGCACTTCTCACCGCCGCCGGCCTCGCCAAAGATTGGGCCATCGCCGCCGCCACCGGCGTCTCCGCCGACGGCTCGAAAATCGTGGGCTACGGCAGCGACAAAAACGGCGTCACGCAGGCCTGGTTGCTCGACTTCAACGCCCCTCCGCCGCCCCCCCCGCCACCAGCCACCGTCGCCCTCGTCTGGACCGAGGATCTCCCGCAGACCCAGGCCTTCAAAGCCAACTCCGTTCTACGCCTCGCCTACGACAACGGCACCGGCATCATCGACATCGTCACCCAGACCGGAGCCAACGCCGGCTTCAACGGCGTCGAATACGCCAACGGCCTCATCCTCCTCGCCAACCAAGGCACCGGCGGCACCCGCGTGCAGGACCCACGTTACAGCCCCATCATCGTGAGCAACGTCGCCGCCTACGATCTCGACGCCACCCCGGGCTTCCTCTGGCAGGCCACCGGCGGCGGCAACACGCTGGTCAAGAGCAACACTTCTTCCACGGTAACCGGCACCGGCGTTTATGACCGCACCTACGGCACCGCCGCCAACCAGGTCAGTCTGGCCAACAGCACCGGCTTTTTCACCAACGCCGTCCAGGCCGTCGGCGACCTGGTTTATTTCAGCTCCTCCACCACCTCGCCGGTCGGTCTACACGTCCTCGATCTCGCGACCAACGCCGTTTCGCCGGTCCACACCGCGGGCGCGCCCTCCATCTACGACTTCGAGGTCGTGGGTGATAAGATCTACTTCGGCAACATCGCCAACAACACCATCCAGCGCGTCAACACCGACGGCACCGGCCTCGTCACCCTCGTCACCGACGCCAACTTTCCCAACGGTATCGACGTCACCGATACCCACATCTACTGGAGCGAGTTCTCCGCCAGCGCCGGCCGCATCCGCCGCGCCAACCTCGACGGCTCCGCCCCCGTCACCCTCATCGAAGACCGCGCCGGCCTGCGCGGCCTCGCCGTCCTCCCGCTCGGCATCGCCACCGGCCCGGCTCCCCAGGCCCTCTCCATCACGGGCCTCGCGAACATCCCGCCCTTCCGCTACACCGGTGCCATCAACACCCCGGTGGCCCTCGCGCCCGCCTCCACTTCCGGCCTTCCCGTCTCCCTCGAGATCGTCTCAGGCCCCGCCACCCTCTCCGGCAACTCCATCACCTACACGGGCACCGGCATCGTCGTCGTCCGTGCCACCCAGGCGGGCGACGCCTCCTTCGCGCCCGCGACCTTCACCACCAGCATCAACGCCGTCCCGCGCGTCGCCCAGACCATCGACTTCGCGGCCCTGCCCAACCTCAGCTATTCGGGCTCTCCGCTCACCTTCACGCCCACCGCCACCGCCTCATCCGGCCTCGCCGTAAGCTTCAGCATCGTCGCCGGCTCCGGCATCGCCTCCCGCGACGGCACCACCGGCCTGGTCACCGTCGCCGGCGCCGGCACCGTGACCATCCGCGCAACCCAAACCGGCAACACCACCTACGCCCCCGCTTCCTTCGTCGAGCGCACCTTCACCGTTTCCTCCGGTCCCGCGCTCGCCACGCAGACGATCACCTTCCCGGCGATCGCGGATCGCGCCTACGATCCGGCCGCCAACACCCTAACGCTCGGTGCCACCGCCAGTTCGAGTCTTTCCGTCAGCTACACCGTAATCTCCGGCCCCGCCACGCTCAGCGGCACCACGCTGACCATGACCGGCGCGGGTTCCGTAACCGTCCAGGCCACCCAGGCCGGCAACACCACCTACGCGACCGCGACCCCCGTCAGCCGCACTTTCACCGTCTCGCCGGCCAGCCAGACGATCACCTTCGCTCCCTTGGCCAACCAGTCCGCCGACGCCGCGCCCTTCACCCTGTCCGCCACCGCCAGCTCCGGCCTGCCGGTCACCTTCACCGTCTCCGGCCCCGCCACCTTGTCCGGCAGCACGCTCACCCTGACCGGCACGGCCGGCACCGTGACCGTC
>JAIXVP010000288.1 GCA_027482905.1 Opitutaceae bacterium | reverse complement strand
CATCTCGCGACCGCGGAGGACCTGGTCCTTGCCGACGATGGGAATGTTGTTTTCCGCCTGGCAGGCGATCACGCAAGCGCTGCAACCGATGCAGGTGTTGAGGTCGATGGACATGCCCCACTGGTGCACGCCGTCGAGGAAGGCTTTGGGACCGGAGAAATCCGGGGACTCCATCAACGAGCCGCCGCGCGGGGTGGTGCCGGCGCGCTCGGCCGTGATCTTGGCGCGCTCCTCGCGGGAGAGTTTGGCAAATTCCGACGGGGTGAGATCGCCGTAGGTCGGGGGCACATGGGACTCCATGCCCATCTCGGCGGCGAAGCCGGGATTGGCGCGGAACTCTTCCAGGTTGGCCTCGCGCACGATGTCGCGGCCTTCCATGGACCAGTGTTCCTGGGTGTTGGCGAGGAGGTAGAATTCGCCGGGGACGACACTGAGCTTGGCACCCGTGGCCACGTTCAGGCCATCGGTGCCGCGCAGGGCATAACCGTCGAAACCGACACCCTGGCCGACGCGACCGACCACCTTGCGGCCGTAGCCGAGGGTCACCGCGACGGTCCAGTTGGACAGACCGGGCTGAATATGGATCGGGCCGCGCACGGTGCGACCGCCGACCACAAGCTCGCCGATGAAGGCCTTCTCCTTACCTTGGGTATAGTTCGCGTTTTCCTTGCGGGCGACCTGGATCATCGAACCGCCGGGCTCGATGCCGAGCTTCTTGGCGAGACGGGGCGAGACGAGAATGGAGTTATCCCAAGCGATCTTGGTGATGGGCTCGGGGCACTCCTGGAGCCAGCCGTTGTTGGCGAAGCGGCCGTCGTCTACCTTGGCGTCGAACACGAAACGAACCTCGAGGCTCTCCTCGCTCACGACCGCAGGCGCGGCGGCGGCGGCGAGGAGCTTGCTCACACCGCGGGCGGAGAAGGCGACGGAGACCTTCGGATAGACCGAGTCGGCGAGCAGACCATCGTGCAGGAACTGGCGGAAACCCTTGTCGCCGGCGACGCCGGGCAGGGTGGTGATGGTCTCGTAGACGAGGGAATAGCCGTCCGGCTTCGCCTCGCCGAGGATGCGGGCCAGCACCTCGATTTCGGTGACGCCACCGAACAATGGCAGGATCATCGGCTGAATCGGCACGATGGTGCCATCGGCGGTGCGGGCGTCACCCCACGACTCGAGGTAGTGGGCGGCGGCGAGGAACACCCCGGCGGGCGCGGCGGCGGCGGTCTCATCGACGTGGTAACCGAGGCGGATCACCTGGCCGGCCTTCGCGATGGCGGCGGCGAAACCGAGGTCGGCGGGAGCGTTGTAGGCGGGATTGCCGCCGAGGAGGACGAGGGTCTTGACCGCGCCGCTCGCAAGCAGCTTGGTGACCTCGGTGATGCCGGCGGGAGCCGAGGCGGGAACCGCGACAAAATCAACGGTGTGGCCGATGGCGCCGAGCGCGACGTTGATCGCGTAGACGATGGCGTGGACCTCGGCGGGCAGGTGGGCGCCCGCAATCACCACGCTCTCGCCCTTGTGGGCCAACAGGTCGGCGGCGGCGGCGGCGAGCCACTTGTCCTTGTCCTTGAAATCAAGGCCTTGGGCCAGGCTGGAGAAGATGTCCAGGCCGGTGACAGGGCCAGCCAGCGCGGCGGCGAAGGCCAGAAGGTGGCTGCTGGCGAGGCGCAGGCGGTGGTCCGCCATCGAACCGGTGAGGGTGAAGGTGCTCTCGACCGCGTAGAGGCGGTTGAGGTCGGCGTCCTTGGTGAGGGCCTTGCGGCCCTTGGCGAAGTCGCGGGCGTAGGCCAGCGCGCCGGCCTCGGCGGCGAAGAAGTCGGCGTCAAGCGAAAGGATGCGCTTGGCCTTGGCAAAGCGGTAGACCGGCTTGACGTCGGCGCGGCCGAAGGCGGCTTCGGCGGCTGCGGCGGGGGCTTCGTCGGCGACCGGCTCATACTCGGCCCAAACGGCCTTGGGCAAGGCGGCCTTCAACTTGGCCACGAGGCGGGCGCGGGTGGGCGAAGCGGAGGACTCGGCGAGGAACACCAGACCGTCACCCTTGGCGGCCTTGGCTTCGGTCCCGACGGTGGCGAGCAGGTCGTTGACCTGCGCGGCCGTGGCGGCGGAGCCCTTGAAGGTGGAGGTGGTCGCGCGATCCACGTCGTAGAGATCGAGCACCGAGGCCTGGACGAGCGCGTTGGTGGCACCGCCATAGGGCGTGAAGGTCGGGTTGCCCTCAAGTTTGGTCGGACGACCCTGATGGGTCTCGGCCAGGACCGGGATGGCGTTGCGACGGATCGGGAAGGCGCTCGCGTAGTAGAGCGGCAGGCCGGGGATGATGTTTTCGACCGACTTGCCGTAGGCGAGGATATGGGCCTCGGGTCGGCGGCAGCCGGCGGCCAGACCGACGCCACCGAGCGCGAAGGAGGCGGCCATCAACTTGAAAAACTTGCGGCGATCGACGCCGTTCAGGTTGTCCGCGCCTTCGGGGAACTCGCGCTCCAGCTGGGCCTGCACCGCCGGGTTGGCGGCGAGGTCATCAAGGCTGCGCCAGTAACGCGGACCGGTCGCGAGGGACTCGGAGTTGGCGGGCGCGGAATGGTCGAATTTGCGTTTCATCGTCTGGGATGGCGATCAGCGGTGGCAGCCGGAGCAGCTCTGGGGAGGTTGGATGTTCCAGTCGTGGACGAATTTCTTGCCTTGCTCGAGCTGGCCGGCGTCGCCGCCGGGGTGCTTCCAGTCCAGGTTGGTCACGAGTTTCGGGTCGCGGACAAATTTCTCGGGTTCGCGATGGCACTCCAGACACCAACCCATGGAGAGGGGCTTGGCGTGGTGCACGACTTCCATCTCGTTGATCTGGCCGTGGCAGCTCACGCAGGAAACACCGCGGGCGACGTGCACGGAGTGGTTGAAATAAACGTAGTCGGGGGCTTGGTGGATCTTGGCCCAGGGCACAGGGTTGCCTGAGGCGTAGCTCTCGCGCACCGGGGCGAGCAGGGGGCTGTCGGTCTTGATCTGGTTGTGACAGTTCATGCACGTCTGCGCGGTCGGCACGTTGGAGTGGCCGGACTTCTCGACGTTGCTGTGGCAGTAGCGGCAATCCATGCCCAGCTGGCCGGCGTGGAGCGCGTGGCTGAAGGGCACCGGCTGGGTCGGCGCGTAGCCGACGCGGGTGTATTTGGGCGTCGCGTAGTAGGTGACGCCGGCAAGGACGATCCCGGTGGTGAGCCCGATGAAGATCAGGATCTGGAGCGGGAGTTTGTTGGCCGACTTGGGAAACAGGTTGGACATGGTCCGGAGGATTGGCGGCTGCGAACGCGCGGGCGGTTAAAGGGAATTCGCCTCGCGGGCGACGGAGCGAGGATCGGACTCGATGCGGAAGGGCGACTTGGCGGCGTCGCCGTTGGAGGCGGCCCCGGCGGCGGGTTTGGCCGCGAGCCGGGCGCCACCCAGAAGGCCCAGGCCCGCCAGACCGGCGAGGGCCTTGGCGAAAAACGTCTTTCGCGTATGTTGATTGCTCACGTGGTTCGGAATTGGGTTAAAGTCGCCGCGCACCTGAGCGGCCGGGGATTCCAAAGTAAAACAAAAACTCCACGGAACTAGCGCCGGGGTGAAAACATAGAAGCATGGCAAAATATGCGGAGCGCGGGCCCTTATTCCGACTGACCAACGAAATGCACCCAAGCGCGATTGGCATCATGGCAAGGCCCGCTCAAGCCCGTCGCGTGCCAGCCGTCAGGTCAGCCGCCTTCGCGGCCATGGCGGCCGCGATCGCCGGGCGGTCCGCCAGATGGTCGCGAATAACGTTCACCAAAGCGCTGCCCACCACCACGCCGTCGGCGTGCCGGGCCACCTCGGCGACGTGCGCGCGGGTGCCGATTCCGAAGCCCACCACCACCGGGAGCGCCGTGCCGGCCTTGATCGCCGCCACCGCCTCGGGGATGCCGGTCGCGACCGCGTCTCGCACTCCGGTGACACCCTCGCGCGAGACGTAGTAGATGAACCCGGTCGCCGCCGCCGCGATCCGGGGCAGACGCGCCGCCGGCGTGGTCGGGGCCACGATGAAGACGCTCTTCAAGCCCGCCCGCGCGCAGGCCACCGCCACGTCGGAGGACTCCTCGGGAGGCAGGTCCAGCACCAGCATGCCGTCCAGCCCGGCCTCCGCCGCCGCGTCCACGTAGGCGTCGATGCCGTTCGAGAAGACCAGATTATAGTAGGTGTAGAAGACCAGCGGCGCGTCCGGAAACTCCGCCCGAAGCGCGCGGACGAGATCGTTGACCCGAGCCATCGTCATGCCGCCCTCAAGCGCGCGCTGGGCCGCGAGCTGATTGGTCAACCCGTCCGCCAACGGATCGGAAAACGGGACGCCGAGCTCGAGGATGTCCACGCCGTTGCGCAGCAGCGCCCGGCAGGCGTCCAGCGAGGTGGCGAAGTCCGGGTCGCCCGCGCAGAGGTAGGCGACGAAGGCGGCGCGGTTCTCGGAGCGGGCGCGGGCGAAGGCGGAGGCGATGCGGTCCATGGTGCGATGAGGGACAGGGGGAAGGGCGGAGTAAATGTGGAAGACTGGAAACAGGAGGGGAAAACGGGAAACGAAGCGGAAAACAAGCGCTGCGAAGCGCTGGACGAGACACGGGACGGAAACGCGCATGGACGCGCAGGGGCCCACGCGGCGCAACGGGTTTTTCCGCCGCCCGCGCGCGTGCCAAAAGCTCGCCAGCCGCGCGCAGCCCCGCCTTGGTGGGCCGCGCATGCTCGCCTGCCGTTCGCTCGACGTCCTCCCCCGCCCCGGGGCCACGCCCCTCGTGCGCGCGGCCGACGCCGACTTCGCCGCCGGCCGCCTGCACGCCCTCATCGGCCCCTCCGGCTGCGGCAAGACCACCCTGCTCAAGGGCCTCCTCGGCATCCTCCCCACCCGCGGGGAAATCCTCCTGCGCGGCGCGCCCGCGCCCGATCGCGACGCCCTGCGCCGCGAGGTCGCCTTCGCGCCTCAGTTCAGCATCGCCCACGGCAAACTCACCGCCGCCGAGGCCCTCGCCGCCGCCCTGCGGCTGTATCGGGAAAACCCCGACGCCCCCGCCCGCGACTCCCGCCTAGCCGCCCTGCTCGCCCTCGTCGGCCTGGCCGACCGGGCCGGCACGGCGGTGGAGAAACTCTCCGGCGGACAGCTCCGCCGCCTCGGCCTCGCCCTCGAGCTCGCCACCGAGCCCGCCTGCCTGCTGTGCGACGAGGTCACCAGCGGCCTCGACCCCCGCTCCGAGGACCAGATTCTCGACGTGTTGCGCCGCCTCGTGGCCGAGCAGGACCGCACCGTGCTCTGCGTCATCCACAACCTCGCCAAACTCGACCGCTTCGACGTCATCACCGTCGTCTACGAGGGCGCGGTGGTTTTCCAGGGCCCTCTCCCCGCCCTGCTCGCCCAATTCGGCATCGCCGACGCCCTCGCCCTCTACGACCGCCTCGCCGAGCAGCCCGTCGCAACCTGGCTCGCCCTCCGCCCGTCCGCGACCGCCGCGCCCCTCGCCGACAAACGCGCCGCCGCCACCCCAACCGCCTCCCCCACCCCGCCGCCGCCTGACCGGCGGCCCGGTTTTGCCTCGCAGTTCCTCACCCTGCTCGCCCGCCGCTGGCGGCTCTTCACGCGGGATCGCGGCACGCTCGCGCTGACCGCGGCGATCACCTTCGGCTTCCCCTGCCTCGTGGTCGTCTTCGCCCTCGGCGGCCTGCCCCAGCTGCGCGGCCTCGAGCTCCAGCCCACCGGCGGCATCCTTGAGTCGCTCCAAGCCCGCGCCGAGTTCCGCCGCCAGGCCGCCGACACCGCCACGCTCGTCTCCGGGCTCATTCTCTTCCAGGTCATCCTGCTCTGCCTGATGGGCAGCAACAACGGCGCCCGCGAGATCGCCGGCGAACGCGCCCTCTATGAAAAGGAGCGAATGGCCGGCCTCCGCCCCGCCGCCTACGCCAGCGCCAAGATCGCCTGGGTCGCCCTGCTCGGCGCCGCCCAGGGCGCGTGGATGACGGTGTTCGTGAAACTCCTCTGCGCCTTCCCTGGCGCATGGGCGCCTCAGCTCGCCGTGCTCGCCGCCGCCGGCGCCTCGATGAGCGTGGTCTGCCTCGGCTTGTCCGCCCTGCTGAGCTCGCCCGAACGCGCCTCCCTGCTCTCGATCTACCTGGTGGGCTTTCAACTCCCGCTCTCCGGCGTGGTCCTGGCCCTGCCCGCCGCGCTGGTGTGGGCGGTGCGGCCCTTCATCGCCACCTACTGGGGCTGGGCCGGCTACCTCACCGCGATGCGCGACTCGCGTTTCTACGACGCCGTCCTGCTGCTCGATCCGGGCTGGCTGGCCGACGCCCCCGCCGCCCTCGCCGTGCTCGGAGCCCATGCCCTGCTCGGCGCCGCGTTGGTCTTCCGCGGCTGCGCCGTGCAGCGCTGGCCGTAAGGGCGACCCGTCCGCCCGCGCCCCGCCCTTTTCGCCCTACTCCCGCTCCTTCAAACGCCGCTCCAACGCGGACAGCCCCTCCTGCATGGCCGCGAGTTGTTTGCGCAGCGCGGCGACGTCGTCACCCACCGAGACCCGGCCGGTCGCCGCCATGTGCCGCGCCCGCTCCTCATCCGCCATTTCCTGCCGCGCCTCTTCCATGCCGTTCACGATCACGCCGATGAACAGGTTCAAAATGATCATCGTGCCCAACAGGATAAAACTCAGGAAATACGCCACCGGTAGCACCCGCCCGGGATGGGCCTCGAACTGGGCGTGCATGATCTCCGTCCACCCCTCCATCGTCACCACCTGGAAAAGCGTCAGCGCCGCCGACGGCAGGGTCCCGAAATGCGCCGGATCCCCCGCGCCAAACACCGCCACCCCCGCCACCGCGTAGACGTAGAAAACCAGGCTCAACAACAACGCCACATAGGTCATCGAGGGGATGCTCTTGATCAGCGCGCCGACGAGGAGCTGGAGCCGAGGGACCGCCGTGACCAGCCGCAGCACCCGCAACACCCGGACGAGGCGCAACACGGCCGCGAACTCGGTGTGGAAGGGCAGCAGGCACACGCCCACGATCACCGCGTCGAAGACGTTCCACGGATCGTGCAAAAACCGCCACGGCCGCGCCCCCTGCGCCCCGACCCGCAGGGCAAGCTCCGCCACGAAGAGCAGCAGCACGAGCCGATCAAGTCCGTGGAAAAAATTCCCGTGCGCCTCCATCCAGGGCCGGTGCGTCTCCGCCCCCACGAGGAGTCCGGCAAAGAGAATAAGCGCGATCACCGCGCGCTGAAACCCCGGTGCGCTCGTCACCCGGGCGCACCAACCCGCGAAGCCGCCCGCCGCCGCCGGCCCGGCCGCCCCCGCCCCGCTCGATTTGGAAACCGTTTCCTGCATGCGCCGGAGGCCATGCGGGAAGCGCCGGGTGTCAACCCCCACCCGGTCCCCCTTCGCGTCCGAACCCGCCCGCCGCGGACCGAGCCGCAGCGAAGTCACGCGCCCGTCGCTTTTCCCTTGGCTGAAAGCTTGCACGCCAACCGCCCCATACCAGTAATTACTAAGCTATCACCCAATACCGACCGAAATTCACCACCGAACCGCGCACGACGCTATTCATCGCTAGAACTCAACCCGGCCAGCGTCTTCCCATGCCCGAGACCCACCCCATCCCCGCCGATCGTTCGCGATCCTGTTGCCTAGAGTTAAACACGGCGCCGTCTCGCTCCACTTACGCGCTCTCACCCATGAAACCTCGCTTCGGCGGTATGCTGGTTTTCGCCGTTCTGTGGTTGCTCTGCGTCGCAGGCGGGACGGCTCCCGCCCACGCCCAAACCGCCCCCGTCATCACGAACGCGCCGGCATCCATCACCCGCGCCCCCGGTGAATCAGGCGTCTTTTCCGTCACCGCCACCGGCACCGGGTCCCTGACCTACCAGTGGTATCGCGGCGAGTCCGGCGACGTGTCCGCGCCGGTCCAGGGCGCGACCGGCCCCCTGCTGGTCACCCTCCCCCTCCGCGCCGACGCGCGTTTTTGGGTGCGGGTAACCGACTCGGGACTCTCGGTTGATAGCTTGACCGCGTCGGCCACGATAGCCCAGTCCGAGCCATTGGCCTTGTTTGCCATGGGCGAGAACTCCAAGGGGCAACTTGGCGATGGCTCCACCACCAACCGAGCCTCACCCGTCCTCACGACCACCGGCATTGTCTCATTCTCCGCCGGCTCCTCTCATGCTCTATTCATTAGGCTCGATGGTTCCCTCTGGGCGATGGGCTCCAATGACTCCGGCCAGCTCGGCGATGGCTCCACCACTGACCGCACCACCCCAGTCCAAGTCGCCACCGGCGTCGCCTCCGTCGCGGTAGGCACTTCCCAAACGCTATTCATCAAAACCGACGGCTCTCTATGGGCTATGGGCTACAACGGCTCCGGCGGACTAGGCGATGGCTCCACCACCAACCGCAACACCCCGGTCCAAGTCGCCACCGACGTCGCCTCCGTTTCCGCGGGAAAAGGATTCACGCACTTCATCAAGACCGACGGCTCCCTTTGGGCCATGGGCATATATGGATCCGGTGTGTTTGGCGAAGACTACACCACCAACCGCTCCACCCCCGTCCAGATCGCCACCGACGTCGCGTCCGTATCTGCCGGTTCTTGCCGTTCCCTCTTCGTCAAGACCGACGGCTCCCTCTGGGCCATGGGATATAACGCCTCCGGCCAGTTCGGCGACGGCTCCACTGCTTACCGCACGACCCCTGCCCAAGTAGCCACCGGCGTAGCCTCCGTATCCGCTGGT
>JAIXVP010000244.1 GCA_027482905.1 Opitutaceae bacterium | reverse complement strand
GCTCACCAGTCTCGAAGAGGGCGACATCCTCTTCATTGACGAGATCCACCGCATCCCCAAGACGGTCGAGGAATACCTCTACAGCGCGATGGAGGACTTCCGCCTCGACATCATGATCGACCAGGGCCCGAACGCCCGCTCCGTCCGCCTGTCGCTGCCGCGCTTCACCCTCGTCGGCGCCACCACCCGCGCCGGCATGCTCACCGCCCCGCTGCGCTCGCGTTTCACGCTCCAGACGCGCCTCGATTACTACGACGTCGCCACCCTCACCGGCATCATCAAACGCTCCTGCGGACTGCTCCAGGTCCCGCTCGACGAAGGCGGCGCCCGCGAGATCGCCACCCGCTCGCGCGGCACGCCCCGAATCGCGAACAACTTGATCAACTTCTCCCGCGACTACGCCCAGCAGCGCGGCGACGGCCGCATCACTCAAACCGCCGCCGCCGCCGCCCTCGAGCTGCTCGAGATCGACGCCAAGGGCCTCGACGAGATGGATAAACGCATCCTGCGCATCATGGCCGAAAACTACCGCGGCGGCCCGGTCGGCCTCGGCACCGTCGCCATGGCCGTCAGCGAGGACGCCGACACCCTCGAGGAGGTCCACGAACCCTTCCTCATCCAGGAAGGCTACCTGCAACGCACCCCGCAGGGCCGCATGCTCACCGCCAAGGGCTACCACGCCGTCGGCCTCAGCCCCGCCCCCGGCGACGCCCAGGGCAGCCTGCTCTAAACTCGTGCGCCATGCCCGACCCCGCCGAGCTCTACCAGGCCGTGATCGAGGAGCACCGCCGCCGCCCGCGCCACCGCGGCCCGCTGCCCGTCGCCCACCGCGCCGCCCGCCGCGAGAACCCCGCCTGCGGCGACGTCTGCACGGTTCAGTTTCAATTCGACCCGCCCCCGCCGCCGGACACCGCCGTCGATCCCGCCGCGCGCGTCCTCGCCGTCGGCTTCACCGGCGCCGGGTGCGCCCTTTCCCAGGCTTCCGCCTCGCTGCTCGCGGCCGCCCTGACCGGCCGCACCGTCGCCGAGGCGCGCTCTCTCTCCGGTGTCGTTGAAGACTTGATACGCACCGGCGCCTCGTCCGCCGCCCCGCTCGGCGATCTCGCCGCCTTCGCCGCCGCCCACGCCTTCCCCGCCCGCCATGCCTGCGCCCGCCTCGCCTGGCACGCCGCCCGCGCCGCGCTCGACGCTTCCCCACCATGAGACTCCTCGACCACGCCCGCGACGTTCATTCGCAGTTCGGCGAAGACGGCATCCTCGAAAAAACTCTCGCCACCCTCGGCGCGCGCGACCGCTGGTGCGTCGAGTTTGGTGCGTGGGACGGCGTCCACCTGAGCAACACCCGCCACCTGATCGATTCCCAAGGCTATCGCGCGGTTCTGATCGAGGGCGACGCCGCCCGCCACGCCGACCTCGCCCGCCGCGCCACGCGCGATCCCGGCACCACCGCCATCCACGCCTTCGTCGGCTGGGACGGCCCGAACCGCCTCGACGCCCTGCTCGCCCGCACCGCCCTGCCCCGGGATTTCGACCTGCTCTCGATCGACATCGACGGCAACGACTACCACGTCTGGTCCGCCCTCGCCGACTACGCGCCCAAGGTCGTCTGTATCGAATTCAATCCGACGATCCCCGTGGGCATAGATTTTTCCCAAGCCGCCGACCCGGCCGTGCAGCAGGGCGCGAGCCTCGCCGCCTTGATCCGCCTCGGCCGCGCCAAGGGCTACGAACTGGTCGCCGCCACCTTTTGCAACGGACTCTTCGTGCGCCGCGTCGACCTGCCCGCCTTCGGCCTGGCGGACAACTCCGAGGCCGCGCTGCGCGAGGATCTCTCCGGCGTGACCCACGTTTTCTGCGGTTTGGACGGCTCCATCCACTTCCGGGGCCACGGCAGGCTTCTTTGGCACGGCCTCTCCTACCGGGGTCGGGTGCGCCCCGTCCCTCGCTTTTTTCGACGTTATCCGCCGGACTCCGGCCCCCTACGACCGGTCCTCTACTCGCTCTACCGCAAAGTGCTTTTTCGCCTCGGACGGCACTAACCCGCCCGGCCCAACTCCACCTCGGCCAGCACCGGCCGGTGGTCGGAGAGCCACGAGCGCACCACTTCGCAGCGCGTCACCGCCACCCCCTCGGGCACCAGCACGAAATCCAGCGCGCGGGTCGGGAGCGGCGAAGGAAAGGTCCGCCCGTTCTCCGGGTGCAGCGCATACGGCGCGAAATACGCCAGCTCGGCCCGCAGCCCGGCCGCCGCGTCGCTCGCCTTGCCCGAGGTGTTGAAATCTCCGCACACCAGCGGCGGCACGGCCCAGAACGGCGCGCGGGCGTTGTGGCGTTTCTCCAGGTAGCGAAACACCTCGCCGACCTGCCGCAGCCGGGCCGCGCGCGAGCGGTAGTGGAGGTGGAGGTTGATCAACGGCACGCGCCGCTCGCCGACCGTGATCTCCGCGAACAAAAACCCTTTCTCACCCACCGTCCGCCGCCCGAAGGCCACCGCCTCGCTTTCCTCCAACGGGTGCCGGGAAAGAAAGGCGTTACCGTAACAAAGGTTGAACAAACCGGTCCGCCGCGTTGTCACCCCGTGCAGCGCGAAGGGGTAGCCGGCGTGCTGGCGCAGGTATTCGAGGTGGTCGAAATTCCCCGCCCAACGCGAATCCTGGTCGATCTCCTGCAAAGCCACCACGTCGGCGTCGAGCCGGACCAGCAGCGCCGCGATCCGTCGCAGGTGGGCCTGCATGGAGCGCTTGCTCTGGAATCCCTGGATCGGACGCAAGCCTCTGCCGTGGGCGATGTTGTAGGTTACGAGGCGAAGCCGGTTCATGCGTCTGCGGGCACCCTCGGGCAAAAATGGGGCGGCCAACGGGATTCGAACCCGCGACCCCAAGAATCACAATCTTGTGCTCTAACCAACTGAGCTATGGCCGCCGTGAGGGGAGGGATGAAAACGAAAGAGCCCCGCGCCTCTGTCAACCCTTCTTCTTGCCCGCCGCCCCGGGGCGGCGCGAACTGGTTTCGGCTCCGCCGCCCGTGACCGCGCATTCCGCCCCCGCCCATGTTCATCCTGAAAAAAATCCTCGGCCACCTCCTCATGCCCATGCCCCTTGGCCTCGGCCTGGTATCCCTGGGCATCCTGCTGCTTTGGTCCCGCCGCCGGGTTCGCGGCTGGCTCGCGCTGCTGTTCGGCTGGATGGTCCTGCTCGGCGCGGCCAACCGCGGTGTCGCCATCGCGCTCACCGCCTCGCTGGAAAACACCTACCCGTCCGTGCCGCCCTTCGCCGAACCCGCCGGCCCGCCCGCCGCCCTGCGCGCGGCGACCTTTGTGGCCGTGCTCGGCGGCGGCCACGGCGACGCCCCGGGACTGTCGGCCGGCCAACGCCTGAGCGGCTCCGCCCGCGCCCGCCTGATCGAGGGCGTGCGCCTCGCGCGCGGCCTGCCCGCCGCCTGGCTGGTCGTCTCGGGCCCCGGCAACGACGGCGAAAACCCGAACCTGCCCACCCACGCCCGCGTGCTGGCCGACGCCGCCGTGGAGCTGGGGTTCCCCCGCGATCGCATCGTCGAGATCGACTCGGCCCGCGACACCGCCGAGGAGACCACCGCGCTCGCCCTGCTCGCGGGCCCCGAGCCGGTCGCGCTCGTCACCTCCGCCTGGCACCTGCCGCGCGCGATGAAACTCGCCGCCGCCGCCGGCCTTCACGCCCTTCCCTGCCCGGCCGACTACCTCGGCGGCCGCGACGCCGCCATCCCGCCCGCGGCCTGGCTGACCTGGGACGCCGAGTCCCTGTCCAACACCACCCGCGCCTGGCGTGAATACCTCGGGCAAGCCTGGGCGTTGTAAGGCCAAATCGAATTTGATCACGCCCCGCAATGGTTTGATCAAAACCCGTTCCGCCGCCCCAGCCGGCGGGCACCTTGCAGGCCGCCTGCAAGGCCTATTCCGGCTCGGTGCGCGACGCTAGAGCACCCCACCGGCGTAAAGCCATTCAGCGTAGACCAGCTGCGTGGCGGCCGACACGTGGCCATCGCTATCCCGCTTGAGCTGGAACTCCCACGTCTCCCCCGTGCCGAGGATGAAGTTCACCGGGCTCACTAGGGCCGCATTCGGCACGAAGGTCGCCCACGATCCCCAGCTGCCGTCCCCCGCCTTCTTCCGCCGCTGGATCGTGTGCGGCACGGCCCCGTAGTCGATGCCCGCCGGCCGGGTGATCTCAAACTGGATCTTATCGCCCGCCGTGATGCCCGCCAACGTGCTCTTCACGTAGTAGGCCTTGCCCAGCCAGGTCGCGACCACCAGCGGGACCGGCGTCGACGTCGTGAAGCGAAACACCAGCGCGTCCGCCTGGACCACTCGCCCGCCCTGGTCGGCCGCTTGCACCACCACGCGGTGGTTTCCCTCGACCGCCGGCAACGTGACGGTGGCGGCGTAGCTGAAAGCCGCGCCGCCCCTTCGCCGGGCTCGACGGAGGTGCTCGGTCGTCGCCCCCGTGGCCTCCACGACCGAAAACACCAGCACCTCGATGAGGTCGTTTTCGTTATCCGTCACCGTCAAATCCAGGGCCATCGAGCCACTGGTAGGCACCGATCCACCATTGGCCGGGCTGGTCAGGGTGATTTGCGGCGCCCGCGCCAGTCCGGCCGGCAGGGAATAATAGAAGTCTGACCACGTGTCCGCGCCTTGCAGGCCGGCGTCAAAGGCCGTCACCGGGTCGTAAACGGCGGAGGCCGACGATGGCGCGAAGTGAAACAGCCCCGCCGTCTGCTTGAGCAACAGGTCCGCGAAGTCGGCGTGGGTCAGCTCGCTCAACCTCGACCGGGGCAGCACGTAGGCCTGGTGGCGGTTCCAGGCCGCCGGGAAGGATACCGTCCCGCCGAAGGTGCCAAAGTCCAGCGGCCGCGTGCCCAGGCGACCACGGAGGATCGTGACATCGTAAACCCCGGCCGAGACCGGCGCGACGTCCACCACCGAGCAGACCTCCACCCACTCCAGATTGCCGTTCGCGCGGATTGTCCCGCTGCTCGGGTCTATCGCCACCAGCACGAGGAGCAGCTCGTCGTTGCGGCCCGTCAGATCGACACCCGTCCCCGTCGCCTCCCGGAGCAGGTTGGCGTCGATGGTGGCGTCGAAGGTCGGCCCGATCCCGCCGCCGAGCGTGGAGATCAGCGCGAGCCGCACTACGCCGTCGTCAAAGGCCAGCGGGTTGACCAACGTCGCCGGGCACGCGAAGCCGAATTGAGAGCCGATGGATGTGAAGTCCGTCCCCCCGTCCCAGTCCACGCCGGAGTAAAATACCTCGACCCGCTCCCATGTCGGTTCCGGGCGCACCGCGAGCAGGCTGATCCAAGGGCCGCCCGAGCCGTCAAAGGGCAGCGTGATGAGCTGAAACTCGTCCAGCGGGCCGATGGCCTCCGGCTCCGGTTCGCCGATGGCGTAGCCTGGCAGGTAGCTCTCGGGCACCGCGCCCGGATCGGTCTCGTATTCGAGGGTCACCGGTCCGGTCGGCCCGACCAGGCGGCCGGTGCAGCGGCAGAGCAGCGCCACGCCACCGCCACCCGGCTCCGGATCCACGTCCAGGTTGAACCAGTCGCCCGGCCGGATCGGCGTTCCCGAGGGGTTAACCGCTCGCGCCCGCCGGACCTTGATCGACCCCTTCAGGACCACTCGCCCGACCCGCCGCAGCTCGGCCGCGCCCTGTGCCCGCGCCTGGCTGCGGATCGTCACCTGCTTGCGGCTCAGTTTCCGCACCGTGGGGCGTCCCTGCTGCCGCAGGAGGGCCAGATCGTCCACCTTCTCGGCCGAGTCCGCGTAGGCGTAGTCGCGGTCGGAAAAGTCCACCGAGATGCCGGTCGGCAGCTCGTCCACCGCCGCCGCCGCCAGATCGAGCTCGGCCGCGAGCGCGTTGGCATCGAGCGTCGTGATCGCGCCGGCCGGGCCGGTCTCCGCCCAACGGCCCACCTCGACCAGGCCGGTCGATCCCAGGCGAAACCAAAGGTCGCCGGGCGCGCCGAGATCGAGGAGCAGCGAGCGCGCGGCCGCCTGCGAGGTCCAGAATGCGGAGCAGTCCGCCAGAGCCCGCACCGTGGCGTCGGCCTGGATCGCGGCCGCCAGGCTTTGCCAGCCCGCGCCGTCCAGGGCCGAGGCCGGCAGATTGAGCCCGTGCCAGGCGGTGAGCACCTCCGCCGCCGTAGCCACCGGGTTGGCCTGCTGCGCGGCGTCCAGGACCGCCGCCGAACCCGTGACGACGCTCTGCTGCGGCGACCTCCGCACGATGAATTCCAGGTTGGGCGCGCTGCCCACCGCCGTGCCGAAAAGAAACTCCACCAGCACGAAGTAGCACACGCCCGCGTAGGGCGGCGTGTCCGGCGCCAGCGCGCTCAGCACGGCATCGGTCGTCTGCGTCTCCGTTCCCCAGTAAAAGCGCAGGATGCCACCGCGCGCCCCGGCCCGCGTGTCCACGATGTCCGTGTAGCCAAACGCATTCGCCGACGAGCGCAGGAGCGGCGACGCGGGCTTGTAGAAATACTTCCCGCCGAGCACGACCGCGACGAGTGCGTCGACCGGCCCCACGCAGATCGCGCCCGCGAGGGTGCCGTAGTAGTTGTCCTGCTTTGCAGCGGATCCGCTTTTGCCGTCGGCCATGGTTCAGCCTTTCTTGCCGCCGCTGGAAGGCGCGGGGTAGGTGGACCATTTCAGCACCGGCGTGATCCAGCGCACGGCGATCTTCCGCTCTCCGGTGAAGAGCGGCAGCGGGACCGCCTGCTGGGCGGTGGCGAGGCTCTCCGGCGCGGTCGGCACGTCGGCCAGTTCGGTGGGCTGTTGTTTGGGCGTGGAGGCCATGGGTCGGGAGCTAGGCGGAGAGCGGGCGGAAGATGCCGGTCATGCGCTTGGTGGCGTCGGCGTCGAGGAGCGAGCGGACGCCCGCCGTCCGGCTGCTCCAGACCTCCAGCAGCCAGGCGCCCGGTAGCACCAGGGCGACGTGGTGGGAGCAGAGGCCGAGGCGGTGCGTGGTGATATCGCCGGGCAGGAGCGAGCCCACCGCGACCGGCGAGATCTCGGCGAACTTTTCCGGCCGCGCCCGCAGCCAGGGCAGGATCACCTCGGCGCGCGAGTGCCGCGCGTGCCCGGCCTGCCCGAGCGGGAAATCCTCGCCGAGCGACCAGCCGGCCTCGGCCAGCACGCCGACCACCAGGCCGTGGCAGGAGGCCCCGCCCTGCGGGCCGCAGACGATGCCGTTGTGCGCGAAGGGCGTCCCGATCCAGGCTTGCCCGGCGGCGGTGAGCGCGGCGAGGCGCTCCGGGGTGAAAAAGTAGGCGGTGGCGGGCATGGTTACTTCTTCGCGCCGGTGTCGGTCTTGCGGCGGATGTTTATGCTCGGATTGGTGGTCGGCAGGCCGGGGAATCCCCGGTGCTTCGCCAGGTTGTTGAACTTGTCGCGGCAGGTCGCCGCCTGGCCGTCGCAACCGGGGATGAGGCTCCACGTCTCGGTCGTAGACGGCGCAGGCGAGAGCGGAGCCGACAGGGTGATGGTCAAGGCCCCGCCGAGCGAGCTGGTGGACGCCAAGATGGAGATCATCTGCGGCGCGGCCGAGCCACGCGGCCGGACCACGTAGCCGCCGGCAAACCACTGCGCCGCCACCGGCGTGACGATGCCGCTCAGCCCGCTCAGGGCGTGGGTGTAGCCGGCCGCCTGCACCGCGCGGCTGGCCGTGTAGGTCCAGGTGGCGCGGCTGAGACCGCAGGCCTGGTCAAAGAGCGCCGCCGAGCAGGTGGGCTGCACCAGCCAGCGCGGGGCGGGCTGTTCGAGCTGCGTGCCGAAGCCCCCGACCGCGAGGGTGAGGATGGGACCGGCCCACTTCGGCGAGCGCACCCGGCCCGTCCAGATCGGCGCGGCCGAGGTCAAAGCCCCGGCCGACGGCACGCCCTCGTGGACGGTCAAGATGAGCGGCGCCGGGGCGCGCTCCAGGCGGTAGCGGGCGAAGGGGCTGTCGGGCCAGTCGCGCAGGGTCACCGTGCATTCCGAGGCGTCGAGGTTGAGCCGCTCCTTCATCTCGCCGTGCTCGATGCGCGCGGGTGCGAAGGTGTTGCCCGAAAGGGTGAGCGCCGAGGCGTAGCTGGTCACCCGCCAGGTCTCGGTGCCGTCGGTGAAGGTGTAGCACCAGGCCAGGCCGGCCAGCGGGCCGTGGTTCGTGCCGAGGGTCTCGCCGCTCGCGGTGCCGTATTCGGCCGGGAGTTCGCGCAGTTGGCAGGTCGCGGCCCACACGCCGGATTTGTGCTTCAGGACCAGCTCCTGGCGCGCGAAGCGGACAAAGAGCAGGGGCTGCACGACGGTGTGCCACGGCGCGGCGGCGAAGCCCAGGGCGGCGTCGAGCGTCACGACGTTGCCGGCGATGCCGGTGATGCGCCGCGCCGCCCAGGATCCGTCGGGCGAGCCGATCCAGAGGTGGGCGTGGCCGAGCAGAGCTTCCGCGTCGTCGAGGGTCAGGGTGGTGGCGGCGGAGGTGGCGGCGGTGGCCAGGCGGCAGGGGCTGGTCGCGGCCGGCGCCCAGAAGGGCGAGACACCGCCGCCGCCGAGCTGCCAGTGGTAGATCAGGCGGGCGGCCTCCAGCGCATCGAGGTCGTGAGCCAGCTCGAGGGTGCGCGCCGGCACCTGCGGGTGGTGGGTCTCGGCCTCCTCCCGGCCGTAGCCGAGCTGGCGACGCGCCACGCGCACGTCGACGCCGCCGGCATTGGCCGAGGCGACGCGCACCGCGCAGGGCAGGAGCGGCCAGGCCGTGCCGTGGAGCGTGGGGCCGGTGGGCAGGCCGAGACCGAAGGCGGAGATCGTGAGGGCGCGGTCCAGCGGCCCGTTCTCGATCCACTCCAGGGCGAGCTCGGCCAATTCGTCGGTCGTCGCGTCCGGCTCGGGCCAGTCCTTGAAGCGGCCTTGCAGCACCGGGCCGGTGAGCGACTCGGCGGTGAGGGTGTAGCCGCCGGGCCAGGTGTCCGTGAACAGCGCTGCACGGGTGCCGTCAGGCTCCCACACCGCCCGCAAGGTGGCGTTCATCCGGCCGGGCACGATCACGCCGGTGGCGGGGGCGACTTCTGGCCAGAAAGGGCAGAGGATGGGCTGCAAGGCGGCCTCGGTGCCGTCCACGCCCGGCTCGGTCCGGCCGAGGCCGAGCAGCCCGGCGCGGAAGGCGCGGCCGGCGGCGCGCGGCAGCACCGCTTTCCACTTCATGGCGACGGTGAAGCCCGGCGCGAGCGGACGGCGTTCCTCACGCGCGGTCAGGCTGCTTACCTGGTCGGCCTTGGCCATGCACGAGACCTGCAAGGGCGAAGCATCCGGCCCGGCGAGGAGCAGCAGGGCGGCGGTGGCGTCGGGCAGCGTGACGGGGAGAAGCATGGCCTAGATTTCGTATTGGATCTGGCGGAGTAGATCGGTGACGAGGCGGCGGCCGGCGGGATCGGCGAGCGCCTGGCGCATGGCCTCGTTGGGGTCGAAGTGGAAGTGGTTGCTCATCGAGACGGCCGGGGCGGCGGCGGGCGAAGAGCCGCCGGCCGCTGGCAACGAGGCCAGATCGGGGATGCGGCCGGCGTTGATCGCATCGAGCACGCCGTGGCCGCCGACGCGCTGCACGGCGGCGGCCGTCATCACGTGCTCGCCGTTCGAGAGGCGGGCGAAGATCGAGTCGCTCGTGCCCGTGCCGGGGCCGCTCACCGCGCCGCCCTCGGCGAAGCCGCCGGAGAGCGAGGCGATCAGCGCGACGGCCGCGAGTCCGCCCGCGATGGCCAGGCCGTAGGATGAGATGCCAGCCGCCGCCGCGCCGGCCGTCTTCGCCGGCAGGGTCGCCGCCTCCTTCGCCGTCTCCGCCGCGCCCTCGGCGGCGAGGAAGCTCAGGCCGAGCGTGTGGATGAGGATGCGCTTCGCGATCCAGGTCGCGAACATCTCGGAGATGGCCGAGATCACGCCGGACAGGATGGAGGAGCCGATGTTCCGCAGGGCGTCGCCCCAGGTCATCGTGCCCTCGATCAGGCCCTGGATGCTGCCACGCAGGCCGTCGAAGACGCCCTGGAACGCCGTGCCCACGCCTCGCGCGACGATTTCCCCGTCGCTGCCAAATTGGTTGAGCATGCGCAGCGACGCCGCCTCCGGAGCCTCGCCGACGGTGAGCGATCGCGGCCCGTTGGCTTCGGCGTTGGCGGCCCGCAGGCTGTCGATGGTGCGGGGGTCCGGAGCGGAGCCGGCGCCGATGCCGGCCAGCTTGGACTCCGCATCGGCGAGCGCGGCCTTGGCGCGCGCCTCGTCCAGCGGATTTGCCGCCAGGGCGATTTCGGCCCGCTTCAGCGCGACGACTTGTTCCTGGGCCTTACGCAGGCGCTCCGTCAGCTCGGCCAGGCGCGACGCCTTGAACACCGGGTCAAGGTTCGCGTTCGACGCGAGCAGTTGCCGCTCGGTTTCGAGCTGGGCCACGGCCGAGGCGGCGGTGATCGCGGCGGCTTGGCGGGTGGCGGCCAGGCTGCGTTCGTTTTCTTCGGCGAGTTTTGCCGTCTCGGCCGCCTGCTTGGTCTTGAGCGCCTGCAGCGCCTCGTCCTGGGCGAGGATCTGTTTGCCCAGCTCGACCTTCCGGCGCGCCGCCTCCACCGAGGCGTCATCCTCCGCCGGCATCTGGCCGCGCAGGCGGGCGAGCTTTTCCTCGGCCACGGCGATCTGATCGGCCACGGCGAGGCGGGCCGTGTGCGCCGCCAGCATTTGCTCATCGAGCGCCGCCTGCTCGGTGGCGATCACCGCCAGCTGCTCGTTCTTCTTCACCTCGGCCGCCGCCGCCTCCGCCGCGCGGGCTGCCGCCGCCTCGCGCGGGCCGGCGCGCTGCGCACCGCGCTCGATCTCGCGCTGCCGGGCCTGTTGCCGGGCCTCATCGGCCTGCTGCCGCTCGCGGTCGAGATAGGCGCGCGCCGCGCCCACCGCGTCGCCGGCCGCAGGGTTGACGAAACGCGCGGCCTCCTCGGCGGCGCCGCCGACTGATCCGGTGGCGTTGTCCGCGCGGCGCATGGCCACGCCCGCCAGCTCGCCGCGAAACACCGCCATGCGCCCCAGGAGCGCCTCCCATTGCTGGTTGGCGGCCGCGAGGCGCTGGACCAGGGCGTCGTCGAGCACGCGGCCGGCGTCCGTCATGTCCTCCTTGATCTTGCCGAGGCCCTGCGTGCCGAGGTCGCGCAGCGCGTTGGCGAGCCGGCCCGTGCCCCGGCCGAGGATGTCCTGCGCGGCGGCGGCGGCGGCGGCAGAGCCGGCCTTTGCGGCGAGAGCGCGGCCCACGCGGGCGAGCGCCTCGTCCGGGGCGAGGTCGCGCAGCTCGGCCACGTTGAGATTCAGCGCGGCGAAGGCGGCGCTGAGCGGCTCGCTCCCCGCCGCCGCCTCGGCCAGGGATTGCTTGAGCTTCAGGATGGTCTGCGCGACCTGCGGTGCCTTGACGCCGGCGTCGCCGAAATGGGCGTTCAGCGCCTGCAGGGAGGACGCCGTCACGTTGAGCTGCTCGGACGTGTCCTGGAGCTGGTCCGCGAAATCCAGCGCGACCTGGAACTGCCGGACCGCGCCCACCGCGACGCCGAAGGCCGCCGCCACCGGCACGGCCGTGCCGTTGAGCGCCTGCATGCCCGCGCCCACCGCCGGGATGTTTTTCAACATGTCCCCGAGCGCGGTGGAGAACTTATCGCCCTTGTCGATGTTGCCCAGCGCGGTGCGGACCATGCCGAGGTTGCGCTCGAGATCCTTCAGCGCGGTCGACCCGGTGTCGCCGAGGGTGCGCAGTTGCACGATCTGGCGCTGCAGCTGCGACTCCATGGCGCGCAGTTGCCCGAGCTGCGCTTCGACGCTGATCTTGATCTGGAGGTCGTTCTTGGCCATGGAAGGTGGCTATGTTTGGTGCCGTGCTTTTTGTTTTCGGGATCTTCGGGGCGCTGGCCACCGGGCTGGTCGAGCCGTTCCTGATGTTGGCCGGCGTGGGCGCGTTGATTCTTTCGGCTCGGCCGCGTTGGGCGAAGTTCTAGGCCGGGCGCGCCTTGGTCTTGCCGGCGGATTTGCGCCAGCGTCTGCCGGCGGCCGCTTCTTCGCTCGGGCGGGCGGCCGCCGCCAGTTCGCCGGCGAGGGTCTGGGCGGCGGGACCGCCCGCGAAGGCGTGGTTCATGGTGACGAGCAGATTCAGCTGGTCGCGGGCGCGGAGGCGTTCACGGGCGGCGACGAGGCGGCCGAGCCGCTCGGGGGTGAGGTCGAGGCATCGCTCGTAGCTGCCGCCTTCGACTCCGAGGGCTGCGGCGTGCTCGACGAGGGTTTCGAGTCGAGCCCAAGCACCGCCCCCATCGCGATCAGCATCAGCATCTGCTGGTCCTGGAGAAAGGGCATCAGCTTGGCCGCGAGCCGAGGGTCGCCCTTGGCCACCTCGCCCGCCTTCGGAAAATTTAGCTCGATGCAGCGTTTGTGCAGCGCGCCAAAGCTCTCCGGTGTCAGGGTGTCCACCCAGTCGAGGGGGCGGCCGGTGCAGAGCGCGGCGAGATCCGGCCCGGCGACGGCCGCCAGGTGCGTGCAGAACAGGTAAAGCTGCCGGATCGAGAGCCGGGAAAGCTGCACCGTCTCGCGCCGGCCGTCGAGATGCTCGACCTCGACGGGGCTGGCGTTGACCAGGGTGTGGGCGGGGGTGGACATGGAGGGGTCAGTTCAGCTTGCGGTAAACGGCGCGGGCGATGGCGCGGTGGGCCTCGGTGGTCGGATGCACCCCGTCAGACCAGCGGTAGAAGTCGCCGGTGCCGTCGCCCTTCGGGGTCAAGATGCTGCCGGTGCCGGAGATAAACGCCTTCATGTCGATGAACTCACGGCCGGCGGCGAGGGTCGCGGCCTTCAACGCGTCGTGGTTGGCCTCGTAGCCGGCCACCATCGTGCCGATGACGATCACGCGCGGGATGGCGGAGGTGGCGGAAAAAAACGCCGCCGCTTCGGTCCCGATGGTGCCGGCCGCCGTGCCGTCGTTGATCGAACCGTTCACGATCAGGATGTGCGGAGACTTGCCGACGATATAGCTGGCGCGCGTGGCGTATTTGTTTGTCGCGCCCCCGGTCACAAAACCGGTGCCTCCGATTCCGGCGAGCAGCACGTCATCCGCGCCGAGCAACCGGGCAAGGCGCGGAGCGAAGGTCTCCCGGTCGAGCGCGCCGCCGATAGTGCCGTCCCCGGAGCCGTTGCAATAGGAGTCGCCTGCGAAAGCTATGCGTCGGACGATGGTGCCGCTTGGCTTCGTGATGCTCTGCCCGGTCGGAACTCGAATCGCGGTGAGCCCGACGCCGCCGCTCAGGTGCAGCTTGATTCGGCGGGCCGACGCCGTTGGGAAAGTGAGCGTCATCTTCCAGCCGTTGGTCCCGCTTCGGCGTGGCGCGATGTCGGAGACCAGTCTGCCGCCGACCTCGATCAGTGGAGTATCCTGAGAGGTGGTGAGCGAATAAAAACCCACCTCGACCGTGGTGTTGGCGGAGGAGGTAATGAACTCTGCGAAAATGGGCCAGCGGGCAAACTGGGCGTCCCCGCCAGGTTTGATGCTTCCATACATGCCCAGGTCGCCGTTCGCCCCGTTTGAGGTGTTATAAGTCCCGGCGCCGAAGCGGATGTTGCTATCGCCCTGGCCGTCGCTGTTGGAGATCGCGACCCCGGTGTTGCAGATGTAGGGGCGGTAGACGACCGGCGAGGAAAGCGCGGTCCCTTCGCCGTCCACGACGGTGATCGTGGGCCGGTCGGAACTCTCGGCGGGTAGGAGTGTCGCGGCGGCGTCGATGATGTCGTCGCGGGCCGGCAGCCGGGCTGAACTAAGCGTGCCGCTGGTGATCTGCGAGGCGTTAATATTCACCTGCGCCACGGCCGGAGCGGCCCAGGCGAGGACGGAAAGGAGGATGAGGAGGAAGCGTTTCATGGTGGGTGCAGGACGGTTGCAGGGAGGGTTCAAGGGACGGTTTGCGCGATCAGGGTCGCGGTGAGGAAGCTACCGGGCGTGGTCGAGCCCACCTGGGTGAGCTTGGCGCGAACGAGGGTGCCGGCGTTGAGCGCCAGCGGCGTGACGAAGGTCACGTCGGCGAAGGTCGAGCCGTCCGGCAGCGTGGCGGTGCGGCCGAGCGATGCGCCGGTGGAGTCGATCAGCTCGATGATCGCGGCCGCGCCCACCGGCGCGACCTGGGCGGAGAGTTGCACGCCTTTGACGGCGATGACGGTGATCGGCTTATAGAGGCCGAAGGGCTGGGCGACGGTGAGTTCGCCCGCGAAGGAGAGGGAGGGAGTGTGCATGGTTAAATCGGTTTCGGAGGAGAGATCGGGCGTGAAGCCCACCAACTGCGGGACCTGCGGCGTGACGGTGGCAGCCAGCGGGACGGCCAGCGCCGCCGGCTCCGCGCCGGTGCCGGCGAAGGCCGCCAGCGCCACCGCCGCCGGCGCGGTGTTGTCCGGCGCGAAGCTCGCCAGCGCCACCGCCACCGGCGCGGATCCGGTGCCCGCCACCGAGGGCGGCGTGATCGCGCTCGGCGCGGTGTTGCTGGGCGTGAAGGCCGCGCCCGCCACCGCAGCGGGCGAGGATCCGGTGCCGGCGAAGGCGGCGACGCTGATCGCCGAGGGCGCGGTGTTGCTGAACGTGAAGTCGAGCGCGGTGGAGGGCATGGTGGGGAAAAGCGGAAAGCTGAAATGCGAAAATGCTGAAATGACGGAGGCCGGAGGGATCGGGTTTTAGCGTTTCCGCTTTCCGCTTTTCCGCGTTTTTAGCTCAGACCAGGCTTCCCGTGTTGAGGGTGGAGAAGAGCAGCTCGGCCTCGACGTCGATGTCGACCGGACCCTCCTCGAACTTCACGTCGCCAGGGATGTTCATCGCGACGAAGAGGTCGTAGGTGCAGACGAGCGCCTGGGCGGCGCTGCGCTGCTGCAGCTGGAGCCAGCCGCGCACGATGGGGTCGCCCTCGCCGGGGTTAAACTGCCCGCCGGCCGTGGGGCTGACCGGCAGCGCCAGCGTGCCGAGCAGCATCTGGAAGGAGAGGTTCTGCATCTCCATGAGTTTGCCCTTCAGCTTCAAGCCCACCTGGGTGGTGATCTTGTCGTAGAGCATCTGCTTGCCCGAGGAGCGGGCGTAGAAGGGCGTGCTCTTGTTGTCCGGCGTGAGGGTCCAGTCGGCCTCGCCGAGGTTGATCCAGCCGGTGTCGGCCGCGCCGGGTTTGGCGGTGCGGGAGGCGGTGCCTGCCGAGGGC
>JAIXVP010000055.1 GCA_027482905.1 Opitutaceae bacterium | reverse complement strand
GGGCTCTCCGCCCTCACCTTCGGCCTGGCGGTGGGCACCTTGATGTCCCACCTCGTCAGCGTCTCGCCCCTTCTGGAGGCCGGCGACGAGCAGACCAAGTTTCTGGTCCGCCTCGGGCTATTCTTGGGCGCCACCTATCTTTGCACCGTCATCGCCCTGCGCGGCAAAGATGAGTTCAACCTCGTGATCCCCTATGTCCGCTTCGTGCCTCACGAGGTCGACGTGCCCCTGGTCGTCGTCGACACGAGCGCGCTCATCGACGGGCGCATCGCGCGGATTTGCGAAAGCGGCTTTATCCCCGGCGCGCTTATCATCCCTCGCTTCGTGCTGCACGAGCTGCAGGCCATCGCCGACGCCGCCGAGCCGGCCCGGCGGGCGCGCGGTCGCCGCGGATTGGATACGCTCAACGAGCTGCGCCGCATCAAGCGGCTCGACCTCCGCATCCACGAGAGCGAGGCCAAGCGGGGCGAGGTCGACGCCAAGCTCGTCTTTCTCGCCACCTCTATGAAGGCCAAGCTGCTCACCGTGGACGAAAATCTCGCCAAGCTGGCCGATTTTCACGGCGTTCCCGGCCTGCATCCCGCCGAGCTGGCCCGCGCCCTTCAACCGGTCTACGCCGTCGGCGAAGTGATCGACATCGATCTGACCAAGGCCGGAAAGGAAGAGGGCCAGGCCGTCGGCTACCTGCCCGACGGCTCCATGGTGGTGGTGAACGAGGGCGCCGCCTCGATCGGCCGCCGCGTGCGCGCCGAGATCATCGGCATCATGCCCTCGGGCAACGGACGCATTTTCTTTTCGCGCCACCTTTCGCGCGACTGATCGCGGTCAGGCCGCGGAGTCCGCGCGCCCCGCCGCGACCGAAAGAAACGAGGCCAGCGCCGGGTTCGCCGTCGCGCCCGCCGCCTCCCCCGGCGCGTCCGCCGCGCGCCAGCCGACCACCAACCTGCTCTCCGGCGCCGGCCCCTCGAGGGGCCGAAACGCCACCCCTTCGGGCAGCGGCCTCGCCTCGCTCGGGCACATGAAGGTCGCGCCCAGCCCGGCGCGCACCAGACCCACCGCGTTGGCGCGGGGCCAGACTTCCTCGGCGATTCGCGGCGTCACCCCCGCCTTCGCGAAGGCCGCCAGCACCCGGTCGTAAAACCCCGGGTTGTGCGCGCGGGGAAACATCACCCAGGGAGTCTGCGCCAGTTCTTTCAGCCGGAGCGATTCGCGGCGCGCCAGCGCATGGTCGGCGGGCAGCAGCACGCCGTTTTTTTCCCGAAGCAGTTCCCGCGTGCGCAGTCCGGGCGTGGTCGCGTCGGGATGAAAAAAACCGCAGGCGATCTCGCCCGCCGCCAGCGCCGCGAGCTGGGCCGAGGTCGGGGATTCGTTCAACTCCAGGCGGATCTTCGGGAAACGGCGGTGAAATTCGCGCAGGATGCCGGGCAGCACCGTCGCCATTGCCAGGCCGGTGAACGCCACCTTCACCTGGCCGGTCTGGCCGTCGGTCAGCGCGCGCAGCTCGTCCGGCACGGCCGCCAGGCCGCGCAGCAACGGCTCGATCCGCTCGGCCAGGGCGCGGCCCGCCGCCGTCAGCTCGACCTTTCGCCGCGAGCGCTCGAACAGGGTCACGCCCAGCGCCTCCTCCAACTGCGCGATCTGCCGGCTGAGCGCCGGCTGGGCCACGGCCAGCGTCTCCGCCGCCCGCCGAAAATGCAGCGCCCGCGCCACCTCCCGAAAATACACCAGGTGGCGCAGCTCGAAATCAAACTGATACTCGCGAGGCATCACCGGCACAAAAACAAGCACTTCCCGGCAACGCAAGCGTCGTGCTATTCTGTCCGCCCTACGATCTCCACGACCATGTCCGCCCAACCCAAATCGCTCTTCGAAAAAGTCTGGGAAGCCCACTCCGTGCGCAAACTGGCCAACGGCCAGACCCAGCTCCTCATCGGCACGCACCTCATCCATGAGGTCACCTCGCCCCAGGCCTTCGGCATGCTGCGCGACCTCGGCCTCAAGGTGCTGATGCCGCATCGCACCTTCGCCACCGTCGACCACATCGTCCCGACCAACGAGCTCGTCGAGCCTTACAAGGACTCGCTCGCCCAGGCCATGATGGACGAGCTGCGCAAGAACTGCGCCCAGTTCGGCGTCACCTTCTTCGACCGCTCCACCGGCAAGCAGGGCATCGTGCACATCGTCGGTCCCGAGCAGGGCATCACCCAGCCCGGCACCACCATCGCCTGCGGCGACTCGCACACCTCCACCCATGGGGCCTTCGGCGCGATCGCCTTCGGCATCGGCACCAGCCAGGTGCGCGACGTGCTCGCCACCCAGACGATGGCCCTCGGCGCCCTCAAGGTCCGCCGCATCGAGGTGAACGGCAAACTCCGCGCCGGTGTCTACGCCAAGGACGTCATCCTCCACATCATCCGCCTGCTCGGAGTGAACGGCGGCACCGGTTACGCCTATGAATACGCCGGCACCACCTTCGACGGATTCTCGATGGAGGAGCGCATGACGGTGTGCAACATGTCCATCGAAGGCGGCGCGCGAGTCGGCTACGTCAACCCGGACGAGACCACCTTCGCCTACCTCAAGGGCCGCCCGTATTCGCCGACCGGTGACGCGTGGGACGCCGCCGTCGCCCGTTGGAAATCCTTCGCCTCCGATCCCGGCTGCCGCTACGACGACGTGGTCAGGATCGACGCCGCCGACATCGCCCCCTCCGTCACCTGGGGCATCAATCCCGGCCAGGGCATCTCCATCACCGAGAACATTCCCAGCCCCGAGACCGCCACCTCCGACGACGACCGCGCCGGCATCATCGAGGCCCTCGCCTACATGAAGCTGCCCGCCGGCCAGCCCATCAAGGGCACCAAGATCAACGTCGCCTTCCTCGGTTCCTGCACCAACGGCCGCCTCTCCGATTTCCAGGAGGTCGCACGCTACATCCGGGGCCGCAAGGTCGCCCCCGGCGTCCGCGCCATCGCCGTCCCGGGTTCGCAGATCGTCGCCCTCCAGTGCGAGAAACTCGGCCTGGACAAGATTCTCGCCGAGGCGGGCTTCGAGTGGCGCGCCGCCGGCTGCTCGATGTGCCTGGCGATGAATCCGGACAAACTCATCGGCGACGAACTCTGTGCTTCCTCCTCCAACCGCAATTTCAAGGGCCGCCAGGGTTCCGTCACGGGGCGCACCGTCTTGATGAGCCCCGTCATGGTCGCCGCCGCCGCCGTCACCGGCGTGGTCTCCGACGCGCGGGAGGTCTTCGCGGTCAACTGACCGCGAAGACCTCCAGTTGAAGGGAGAAGCTGAAGTCAAATTTCCGACCCTCGGAAACACCCGACCTCTCCCTGTCTTAAACTCAATCTTTCACCTTTAGCCTTTAAAACATGGCCCTCGCAAAAATCACCTCCGTCTCCGGTCGCGGCGTCTTCGTCCCCGGCAACGACATCGACACCGACCGCATCATCCCCGCGCGCTTCATGAAGTGCGTGGTGTTCGACGGTCTCGGTGAATTCTTGTTCTACGACGTCCGCCACACCCCCGAGGGCGCGCCCACCGGCCACCCCATCGACCGGCCCGAGCACAAGGGCGCCACCATCCTGCTTTCCGGCGCGAACTTCGGCTGCGGCTCCTCCCGCGAGCACGCCCCGCAGGCCATCCACAAGGCCGGCTTCCGCGCCGTGATCGCCGAGAACTTCGCCGAGATCTTTTTCGGCAACAGCACCACGCTCGGCATCCCCTGCGTGAACGCCGCCCGCGAGGACATCGCCAAGGTCGCCGCCGCCATCGAGGCGAACCCGGCCATCGAGCTCACGGTGGACGTCGCCGCGCTGGAGGTCCGTTTCGGGGCCGAGAAGATCAAGATCACCCAACGCGAGTCCGCCCGCGACGCCTTGGTCAACGGCCGCTGGGACGCCATCGGCGATTTGATCGACGGCCTCCCGGCCGTGCAAGCCACCGCCGCCAAGCTGCCCTACATGTCCGCCGCCTGAGCCCGCTTAAAGCGGCGCCCGTCCGATTCGGTCCGCCGCTTCATCCGCGCCTGGTTTTTGCAGGCGATGAAGTGGCGGAAGGGGAGGGATTCGAACCCCCGGAACCTTTCGGTTCGCCAGATTTCAAGGCTGGAGCAATCGACCACTCTGCCACCCTTCCGCATCTGAGAGGCCAGAAAGAGCGGAGCCCGTCGCCCGAGGCGATGGAAAAATCACGCCGCCCCCGGCTCCGCTCAAGCGGGCTGGAGGCCAAGATCCTCGACCCGTTTGCGCAGGGTCGCGCGGGTCATGCCGAGCAGCTCGGAGGTGCGGGCCAGGTTGCCGTCGAGGGCCTTCAACGAGCGCACGATCATTTCGCGTTCCAGGCGCTCCAGAATCGGTTCGTCGAGCTTGGCCAGCTCCGCGTGCAGGAAATCCAGCGCCTGCTCGACCGTCTGCGACGGGACGGACGTCGGCGTGGCCACGAGCGCCGCGGGCGGCACCGGGCTGGCCGAACCGGACCCCGACGCGAGCGGCGGAGCGGAACCGGTGGAGCTTGCGACCGACGCGCCGGCCGCGAGGGCGGCGGGGGCGGCGCCCGCCGAGGCCAGCACCTCGGACGGGAGATCCTTCACCAAAATCGCGTCGCCTTGGGCGATGACCGCGCTGCGATAGACCAGGTTCTCCAGTTCGCGCACGTTGCCCGGCCAGTCGTAGCGGGAGAGCACCGCCATCGCCTCGGGCGCGACCTTCGCGACGCGGGCTTTTTTTTGCTTCACCAGGTTTTGCAGGGTGAAATCGACGATCTGCGGGATGTCTTCGCGGCGGTCGCGCAGGGGCGGCATCTTGATCCGCACCACGTTCAGGCGGTAGTAAAGATCTTCGCGGAAGGTTTTGGCCTTCACCATGGATTCGAGGTCCTTGTTCGTCGCGGCGATGATGCGCACGTCCACCTTGATCGTGTCGGTCCCGCCCACGCGCTGGATGTCGCCCTGCTGGAGCACGCGCAGAATCTTGGTCTGGGTGGCGAGCGCCATGTCGCCGATTTCGTCGAGGAAAATGGTCCCGCGGTCGCAGAGCTCGAACTTGCCGATCCGCTGGTTGGTGGCCCCGGTGAAGGAGCCTTTCTCGTGGCCGAAGAGTTCGCTCTCGATCAGATTGTCCGGGATGGCGGCGCAGTTGACCGCGATGAAGTTGCCCTTGGCGCGGTGCGAGTGTTTCCAGATCGAGCGCGCGACCAGCTCCTTGCCCGTGCCGCTCTCGCCGGTGATCATCACCGTCACGTCGCTCGCCGTCACCTGGCCGATGACCTTGAAAACATCCTGCATGACCGGCGACGCGCCCACGATGCCCTCGCGGTAGTCGTCGGCGTTGATGGTGGGCTTGTAGTCTCCGGCCGAGCGCATGTCGGCGTGGGCTTTGAGCGCGTTTTCCGCCAGAGTGAGCACCTTCGCGGGATCGAAGGGCTTCATGATGTAGTCGAAGGCGCCGTATTTCATCGCCTCGATCGCGGTCTGCGCCGTGCCAAACGCGGTCATTAGAATGACGAGCTGGCGCGGGTTCGCCGCGCGAATATGCTGCAAGGCCTCGATCCCGCTCATCCCGCCCATGCGCACGTCGAGGAAGATCAGATCGGGCGGCGGCCCCTTTTTCACCGCCGCCACGCCGGCCTCGCCGCTGCCCGCCTCGGCCACTTGGTATTTGCGCGAGGAAAGCACGCGGCCGAGCGAGTAACGCACCTCTGCGTCGTCATCGATTACCAGAATTACGGGAGCTTTGGCGTCTGACATGGATGGGGAGGCTGCATAGGCCATGCCGCCGGTCAACGTCTCGGGAAAACCGCCCCGCCCGCTGGCGAAGCCACCGCTCCTGCTTTGCTTCCGCGGGTCCATGCCCGCGACTTCCCTCGCCACCTCCAGCCCCGCCCTTGCCGTCTCCGCCGTCACCAAGTCCTACGGCGCGCGCCGCGTCCTCGACGAGGTGTCCTTCGACGTAGCCCCCGGCGAACGCGTCGCGCTCACCGGCCCGTCCGGCTCGGGCAAGACCACTCTGCTCAACTGCCTCGGAGGCGTCGACCGCCCCGACTCCGGCGAGATCCGGCTGCTCGGCCGCCGCATCGACGACCTCTCGCCCGACGACCTGAATCTTCTCCGCCGCGGGCAGGTCGGCACCATCTTTCAGTTCTTCCATCTCCTGCCCACCCTCAGCGCCGCGGAAAACATCGAGCTGCCGCTCCAGCTCGTGCGCGTCCCCGCGGAGGAACGCCGCGTCCGCGTGGCGAACCTTCTCCAACGCGTGGGCCTCTCCCACCGAGCCGACGCCCTGCCCTCCCAACTCTCGGGCGGCGAGCAACAGCGCGTCGCCATCGCGCGCGCCCTCGTCCACCGCCCCGCCCTGCTCCTCGCCGACGAGCCCACCGGCAACCTCGATTCCGCCAACGGCGACAACATCCTC
>JAIXVP010000386.1 GCA_027482905.1 Opitutaceae bacterium | reverse complement strand
GCTGAGCAGCCTCCGCCGACCGTCCCACGATCGCCAGGCCGCCCTTAACCGGGCGGCCTTTTTGTTTTCACGATCCGGGCCCCTCCCGCGAAGGTTTCAGGCCAGCGCCCGTGCCACGTCCTTGGCGAAATACGTCAGGATCAGATCCGCCCCCGCGCGTTTGATCGCCAGCAGCGATTCGTCGCGCGTCCGCTCCAGATCCAGCCAGCCCAGCCGCGCCGCAGCATGGATTTGCGCGTATTCGCCCGACACCTGATACGCCGCCAGCGGCCGCTCCGACCGCTCGCGCACCTCGCGAATGATATCCAGATAGGCGCCGGCCGGCTTCACCATCAGAATGTCCGCACCCTCCGCCTCGTCGAGGTCCGCCTCCGCCAACGCCGCGCGCCGGTTGGCCGGATCGAGCTGGTAGGTCGCCTTGCTGAGCAGCTTCGTGCCCGCCGCCTGCGCGCTGCCCACCGCCTCGCGGAAGGGCCCGTAATAGGCCGAGTTGAATTTCACCGAGTAGGCCAGGATGCCGGTCGCGGTAAAGCCCGCCGCGTCCAGCGCCGCCCGGATCGCGCCGACGCGCCCGTCCATCATGTCGCTCGGCGCCACGAAATCGACCCCCGCCCGCGCCTGCCGCACCGCCATCTCCGCCAAACGCCCGACCGTCGTGTCGTTGTCCACGTCGTCCCCCGCCGCGTTGAGCACGCCGTCGTGCCCGTGGCTGGTATAAGGATCCAGCGCCACGTCGGTGATCACCACCAGCTCCGGCAGCGCCGCCTTGACCGCCCGCACCGCCCGCAGAATCAGGCCGTTCTCGTTCAACTCCTCCACGCCCCGGGCGTCCTTGAGCGCGGGATCGAGCTTGGGAAAAAGCGCCACCGCCCGCACCCCGAGCGCATGGAGTTCGCGACACTCCGTCACGAGGTCGCGGATACTCCGTCGGAACTGCCCCGGCATCGAGGCGATCTCCTCCGGCGCGGCCTCGCCTTCGACCACAAAGAGGGGAGCGATCAGGTCCGCCGCCCGCACCTGACTCTCGCGAACCAGTTCGCGGAGTGCGGCGGTGCGACGTAGACGCCGCGGACGAAAGGGCAGATCGAGCGTGAAACCGGCGGGCGTGGACATAACGGTGCATTGAATTAAGCACGCCGCGCGCAGACTCGCTACACGATTCTCGCCGCACGGTTGCCTTCGCCACCTTCGGGACGTCACGCGACCGGTTCCCCGACTCTTCTTCCGCACCAACCGTTCCGATCCCGCCTTTCGCGCCTTCCACCTTTGACCACAATCCAGCGTCGCACCCGTCAACCGGTTGACCGGGCTCCACCATACCCCGCCTAATCTGCGGATCACAGTCCTCCCCGTCCGGGTCCACCGATCCCGACCTTCTCCTTGCCCAAGGCGCGTTCCGAACCAACCTTCTCCTCTCTCACCATCCAAACGTGAAAATTCAAAAAACGATTCTGTTCTGCGCCCTCGGGCTGCTCATCGCCGCCATCGGGCTGATCGTTTACGGATCCACCCAGATTCCGGCGCCACGCTTCACCGGTCGATTGCATGATCTGCTGCCCCCCGCGCCGGCCGGTTGGACCATGAAGGAAAAGCCCATCGCCGATTCCGAGGAGCTGAAACAGGCGGTGGGGGAGCTGCTCAACTTCGACGACGGCGTGTTTGTCGACTACGTCAACTCGTCCGGCGAACGACTTTCTGTCTACATCGCCTACTGGACGCCGGGGAAAATGTCCCACCGCCTCGTCGCCGGCCACACGCCCGATGTTTGCTGGGAAGCCGGGGGCTGGAAACGCACCCACCAAGGCACCACCCCCCGATTGGCCCAAGCCGGCTCAACTCTCGTGGTGCCCACCGGTGAAGACCGGATCTTTACCGCGCAATCCACCCCCGAATACGTCTGGTTCTGGCACGTCGTCGGAGACCACATAAAATCCTACGGCACCGGCTACGCGCCCAAATGGTATGCTCCTATCACGGACCTGCTCCGAAACGGTCTAAACCAGCGCGAGGAACAGTTTTTCATACGCTTATCCGCCAACCGTCCCCTGCCTTCATTCATGAACAGCGAGGTGTTACCCTCCCTGCTAGCCAAACTTCCATGGCCGGAGTCACGTCCAAAGCAGTGAATCGGAAAGTCAGATATCGCCCACGAAACATATATAAAAGCACAGGCGGCGTGCCCTCTATCGCTTATAAAGTATCGCATCTTGTTTCGCGTCGTGAACAAAAACAAAAGGTGCCGCTATCCCGATTACTCCGTGGGCCAATCCCGCCGAATCTCGTAGCCGCGTTCAATACGCCGTTTCTGGCGGAAACACCACCTGCCAGGCCGTTGTTATGATGATGCGCAAATCCATCCATAATGACCATCGGGATACATAATACAAATCCCAGTAGACTCGACGGTGCAATTTGTGCGGTTCGGTGATTTCCCCGCGATACCCGCGGATCTGCGCCAAGCCGGTGATACCCGGTTTCACAAAAGATCGGCCGTGGTAGGTGCGGGTGATCTTGCTGAACTCATCGTCGTGCTGCGGCAGGTGCGGCCGCGGCCCCACGATGCTCATGTTCCCGCGCAGAACGTTAAAAAACTGCGGAAACTCGTCCAGACTGCTTTTGCGCATGAACTGCCCGAAGGGATAGATTCGCGAGTCCCCCTTCGTCGCCTGCTTGTTGATGTCGTGATCCGCCGCATACATGGAACGAAACTTGAACATGTTGAAGGGCTGACGATTCTGACCGCCCCGCGGACGGTTAAAGAACAACGGCCCAGGGGCCTGCAGCCGCTGCATCGCCCAAACCAGCAGACACAAGAGCGGTAGGATAAAAAAACAGACCGGCAGAGAAACCGCGATGTCCAAGGCCCGCTTGGACGCCCGGTTCAACGGATCCTCGAGCGGCTCCGTTTGCATGACCAGAAAATGCCTTCCTCCCTCCTCCACCGGCGTCATTTCCCGGGCGAACCTCGCGACATAGTTGTTGTGGATGAGAAAACGCACACCCTCCTGCTCGCAGATTTCCACAATGCGTTCGATCTCGTCGGTGGGTTGATTCCAATCTAACATGATCACCTGAGCAACGTTCCGGTTTTTTAGCACCGCCTCGATCTGGTCAAATTTCCCCAGATACGGCGCAACCGCCTTCTCCACCCGGGTAGGCGCATCGTTGGAAATAAAACCCACCGGTTGGATGCCGATGTGTCCGCGCGAACTGATCCAACTATCCAAATCTTCCAAACTTTCACTGCTACCAACAAACAAACAGGGCAATTTGTTGCGTTCCGGAAAAAGCATCTTGGCCATGGCACCCGGCAGAACCCGGTGAAGGTATACCAACAAACAAAAGGTCATCCAGATGTAGGAACCAAGAAAAAGGCGGCTGACAACCTGGTCCTTGAGCGAAAAAACGACCGCAAACACCGCTGCAGCGACATATAGCATTTGGCGGAACGCCAACGAGATGGCGCCGGACATACCGAGAATATGCAAGCTGCCTCCCTCCCGGCGAATGTGCCCGGCGCTGGCCGCCATGGCAAGAAACACCGCGACGATGTATGGCAGCAAACTCACGTCCTGTTCCAAACGCACCCTCGGCACGTAGGGAACGACCAAAGCATAAACCGGGAGAAGGGCTGTCGTAAGCCCGCTCACCAGCGCCCCATGTAAGGTAATCAATCCACGCTGTCTATAGGCGAACATGATATAAAAATGATTATGGACTTAACAAATTCACCCCAAGTTAGGGAGGGGACCGCTGAGCACGGCATTAAGGGGCAAAGATTATCAGGGGAACCGCTTAGGGGCCCCAGCGGTCCAACCCTAACTAGAATCCGTTCTGAATGTGCCACAATCTATAACAAGATTTCGATCTAGGCCATTCAGCGCCATCGCGACCCCGTGGGTTTGGCCGGATTACCGGCATAAATCATACTGGCGTCGGCATTCTTGAGCAACACACTCCCCGCCGAGATGACAGCCTCGGCGCCAACTGTTACCCCGGGGCCAACAAATACCTGCGCCCCAACCCAAGCACCATCCTCGACCACGACTGACCTATTCCTGTAAGGCATTTGAGGATCGCGAAAATCGTGATTTCCCGCGCATAGGAAAGCGCGTTGAGAGACACAGGCGTGATTGCCGATTCGAATCGGCTCGAAATTTAGAATAAATACCTCCTCGCCGATCCAAGCGTAGTCCCCGACCGTCAACTTCCATGGGAAATGCACATTTACCTGCGGTTTGATATAGGCGCCGTTTCCAACCTTTGCACCAAAGACCCTAAGCCAGAATAATTTAACGCGCGACGGCCACGGAAACACCGTGCGGAAAAACGTCCACTTTATAACCTGCCAAAGCGCAAACACGACAAAGGGTCTTCCACGACTAAACCCCAAGTGAGGATTGAAAAGGTCGTTGCGAACGCGTGTGGTTGTCATTGGCGTATAGCCTCGCAGGCGGAATTGATTTTTGCCGCGACCGCCGGCCATGTGTAGTGCTGGTCGACGAGACGACGCGCTTGCTTCCCGCGTTGGGTGAGTTCCGTTTCCTCGCAGTTCAAAAGCTCGCGCAGACCCGACTTGACCCCGTTCAGGGAAGTCTCCACGCACCAGCCGGCTCCGACCGCCTCGACTTCAGGAAAATTACACGCTTCGGTGGCGATCGCAGGCAGGCCGCAAACCATCGCCTCCAAAATCGCCACGGAAAAACCCTCGCTCCGCGACGGCAGGATAAATGCGTCCGCCTCGGCTAGGACTCGAATCTTGGCCTCGCCGTCCACCGCGCCGGTAAACTGGATTTCCCGCTCCAAACCGGCAGTCGCCACCAAGGTTTCGATCTCCGTTCGGTGGCCAAGCTCATCCGGACCCGCCACGACGACTCGCCACCCCGCGCGTAGAGCGGCGGGCTGGGCAGCCCACGCTTGCACCAACCAGTCGAGTCCTTTTTTCGGGTGCAGACGCGCCAAAAACAAAAGCTTCCGGAATCCGCGCGCGCTAGCCGCCGCAGCCCGCAGGCCTGACACCCCAGCGAAATCGCCGGGATTTACCCCGTTGGCGCAAACCACGATCGGCGCACGTATGCCTTGGGCTCGAATCTGGTCGGCTTCCTTCTGCGTCAACGCCCGCCATAGCGCGGCATGGCGGAAATTTTTGTCTTCAAACAGGCGGTGGGCGATCCGTTTTTTGGCGCGCGAGCGCTCCAGAATCCAAGGCTCGAACATGCCGTGGGGATGATAGACCAAGGGCTTTTCCTGCCGCACCGTCTCCGAACCCATCAGCCAATTCGTGCCCACGTAGAATCCATGGCCGTGCACATAGTCGGCGTCTTGCACCAGTCGACGCCGCTCCGTCCACAGCTCCGGAGTCCAAAAAGCCCGCTCCGGTCCCCTGCGTCCAAAAGCCGTCACTCCCGCCTCGCGGAGGCTATCGCCGGCTTTGGTTGTCACCAGACTGGATACCTCGCCCGCCCGTCCCAGCGCGACACTCAATTGTAACGCAGCCCGCCCCAGTCCGCCGCCCTGCAAGGTCTCGATCGATTGAACAAAGTGCAGGTGGCGGTGTGGCATGCAGGATTAATTGCGATGACGGAAAAAGAAGATTAGGGTGCTGATCAAGCCCGACAAGAAAGAACCGACGGCGAGGACCACCGGCCAGGCCGCGATGATCAGGAAAAGCCCGGTGAGCTTGCGGGATCGATGGGTCAGAGCGTCGCCCCGCTTTTCCGCGGTGATTGAGCAGTAATCGGCAAGATCATCCTGTGCATCGACATATTGACTATCCACCTCCGAGATCCGAATCCGCCACTCCGCCCGCTGTTCCGCCGACACCCCCCGGGACAATTCGTCCAATAGTCGCAGGGTGGTTTCGCGATATTTTTGGCGCTTGGCCAGAAGAGCCGCCATCAGCTCCTGACCGTCTCGGTCGACGAGCAAGACCTGCAATCGTTCCAAGCGAACCGTGTTTTCCTCCCGGATCGCATTCAATTTGGCGCCGACCTCTCGCAAGCTGTTTTCTTCCAATTTATTCGGAAGCGCCTCGACCAGCCGGCGGCCCGTGGCATTTGCTTGGCTGAGGTTGCGAACGATGGCCAAGGCGGGCAACTGGCGATTTACGATCTCCTGATAATCGCCATTTAAGCTCGTGACCAGATAACTGGCGAGCAAGCCCAAGAGGGCGAGGGAAAGCGTGAGTAGAATACCAAACCACACCACCCCCTTGGGGACGGCGGGCGGACGATTGGTAACGGGTATGGACATTGGGAAAGGCGCTTATTTTTACCGGCGTGCTCAACTAGGCTGCTACCACGGCGGGGGCGTGTCGCACGGCGTGAAGGGCCTCTAAAAAGCCCTCCGCCATGGTTTCCACACTGTAATGCTCCGCCGTCCAGGCGGAAAGTCGGCCGCGCCCGGCCAGCCACTTGGCCCGCTCGTCCCACATCTTCTCCAGTGTAGTCGCCAGCGCTTGCGCGTCGTTAGCCGGGAAAAACACGGTGTTCTCACCCTTACGGCAGGCCTCCACCTCGGGCGCGTGCGGTTCACCGTCTGCCAGCACCAGGGGCACACCGAAACAAAAGGATTGAATCGCGCCCAAGCCCACATAGCCGCCCGAGACGGAGCAGATGCAGCGGGCATAAAGAGAACGCAGGATCTCGTGGTCGGTCACGTGCCCGAGCAGTTGCACTCGCTCGCGTAGGCCGAACTCCTCAATCATGGCCTCCAGCACGCCTCGTTCGGCACCCTCGCCGACCAAGGTCAATATCACCTGGGCCGGCAGTCGGGCCCTTCTGAAACCTTCCAGCAGCAAGCGGGGCTTCTTGGCGGCGTTGAGGCGACCCACATAAAGAATTCGGGTCAAAGCATCCGCCTCGAAAAGGCGCGGTTCGCAATCCCGGGCGCGTATCAACGAATTGGGCGCGGCGAACACCTTGAGACTCGGAAACAGCTTTTTGACCTCGTCCCGCTGCGTGCGCGTGTAGGTGACGGTGCCCGTCGCCAATCGCATCATATACAGCCGCAGGACGTTGCGGATGGACCGGGAGTTCTCCCGCCCCCACGCATGCCCCCAGACCAGGGTCGGCGCATTCCACAAGGCCCGCCCGGCAAGAATAAACCAGTTGGAAAGCACCCGTGGGTTCAATTCTATCACGACCACATCCGCCTGAAACATCGCTTCGCAGGCCCCCCTTTGCCACAGGCAGGTTTTGCCGAAAAAAAAGCGGTTCTCCACCAGCGAGTGCCAATCCAGGTGGTCCGTCGTGGTCTTGACGTCTGGCGAAAAGTAACCGGTGCCGGAAAACAGATGAAACGACCCGCCCAGCCGCTCGGCGAGTCGCGAGAATACTGGCATCCGGTAATCCGGGAAGCAGGTTTGCAAAAACCAACAGGTGAGCACGGAGGTTTCCTCGCCCGCAGCGGAATCCTCGGCGTCGCCCATCCCGAGCGCGACGCGGGCGGCCTTGAGCGCGTTGTGGGCGAAGCGATCCGTCGACCAGTCGCCGATGTGCGTGAGGGCGTTTCGGCCCATGATCCGCGTCGCGTCCGGCTCGGAACACACTTTTTCCATAAACCACGCCAATTCGGTGGTGTTTTCCGGCGAGAAACGATATCCGGTGGTCCCGGGAATGACCAAATCCAGCGATGAGCCCACCGCGCGGGATACAATCGCCGGGCAACCGCAGGCCATGGCCTCGTTCACGACCAAGCCCCACTCCTCCGTGGTGCTGGCCAGGATGAAATTCGTCGCCAAGGCATAATACACCGGCACCGTGTCGACCTGAGCGAATGGATAAAAATGGACCCCACCGCCCGCGGAGTCCATCACCACATGCGACTTGGTTTCATGGTCGTAGACCGGTAACTTGTGTCTGGCGGCCGCGGCCATTAACCGGACGCGGAGTGGACCAGAACCAACGAAGACCAGGTCATGACCTGCGTGGGCGTTTTTCCGCACCAGGAGGGCGAAAGCGACCAACACGTTTTCAAGATTTTTTTTGGAAACAAAGCGTCCCAGGCTCAGAAAATACCGTTGGGGGAGGTCGAACTTTTCCCGTAGGTTGCCTTCATCCAGCCTAGCCGCGTTGGCGATGCGGGTAAAGTGATCGTTGTCGACCGCGTCGTAACCGTCGAAAATGCGCTCCGGCGGCATGCCCAGTTGACGCACGAAACTTCTATGCAAAGCCCCGCCCACCAGGGCCGAATCATATAATTTGAGTAGGATCTTTTTCGCCGCCATCACTATGCCCTGGTTGCGACCGGACGCATGATGGCTTTCCGTCATGAAAACCAATTTGCAACCCACGCTTTTAGCGGCCAGCGCCGCCGCCAAGGCGGAGGCGGGCCAATAGCTCGGGGCAAACAAAACTTCTATGCGATTGGCCCGCAGAAACCGGCGCATGGCAAAAAAGACGCGTCTACCGGCGATCCGTTCTGCCGTCTCGCCCGGAAACAAGGTGTGAAAATGGGTGATACCCTCGCCACCGGAGCGGGTCCATCCGTAGGTCTGGTTGTTATCGGCCAATTCGACCAAATGGGAATCGGGTTCCAGATCGTGGAGACGACGAAACCGGCCGAAATGATACGGTCCCATATGTTCCCAGAATATCGCGGTCTTCATGTTGATAGGATATCAATACGCCTACAAAGTGCCAAGCATGTTTGAAAACTCCGCCAGATTGCTATAACCATATTGCATTAGGTCGGGGCAATCCTGCAAAGCCCAATGCATTTCTGTATTATACAAGACTCGACCAGTCCCCAAGAAAGCAGCCCACATGCTGAAGGTTGATGCCGAGGCAACCAAAATATCGGCGGCCACGAGGGCGTTGAACTCATCTAGAATATGGGAGGATCGAAAAACCTCCACGCCAGGAACCAATATTTTGAGGAGTTCGTTCGCGCTTGCGTCAGTGACCAGCCGAATTTTGCCCGGATAGCGGTCGACGGAGGCTTTCAACAAACCGCGTATAGTTGAAAAATCCATGGCTACGTTGGTCTCCGTAGTGGAAAACTCCCCCGCATCGGCGCGTTTGAAATCACCCAACCTCACATGCAATGCTAAATACTTTTCAGCGCGTAACCTCGAGAACGTGATGCGATGCCCGGAATGGAGCATTCCGAAATACTTCTCACGAATCGAAGCTCGGCCCGAATATAGAGGTTCGAAGAAATTACCCAACCCGGAGAAAATCACCGAGAGATTAGCCGCCGTGGAATCCGCGCTTGAGCTAGAAAACGTGACTTCGGGAATCTTAGGACCTAACAAGCACCCGGCCCGCTTGCAAGCCTCGGTGAGGGGATTGCCTGGTCGCTTGAATAATGAGAAATAAAGGCGCGAACGACTAGTCCCAATGTAGCGCAATTGATTGAACTTTACTTGAAACCAGGTGGGCTCCACAAAACGCACACCGTGTTTACTGGCTGCGAGCCAAGCCCGGAAATAAACAAACAAAAGGTTCCCGAGACCAGCCCCGTGTAACCTCACGACAACCAAATCCGGTGATGTAAGCTCTGGATAAAATCTCATTTTGTCCGAGGCGAGAAAACAGTCAAAGAGGCCACTAGAAAGAAACTTACAAGCAGGGCGGACATAAAAGACATCGCATTCATGAGATCACCTCGCCACAAGAACAATGACCAACCCACAAGAGTGAAAAGCATAAAGTCCCATATGCCCCATGAATTCGCGTGACGTTTATATTCAAGGTAGTAATCAGCTTTGCCGCACAAAAATCCAAAACCAGCGCAAAAGAAACCACATCCAATCAAACCAAAGTTGATATAACCTTCGAGCGGTAAAGGTGCAGACAAATTCACATTTAATGTGCTTCCAGCACCGGCAATATAATTTTCACCTAGCATACGCCCGGTGCCATCAGGTTTATTTGGCCACATCACGCGAGGAACCCAGAATAAAACCGCCCCCGCCAACTGCCTGCCAAAAGTAACTCCACGTTCATCAGCATACAAAATCCCATGTCCAAAAACTTCATATGCATCAAACGCACCAGTAAATAAAAAATCACTAGTATCAGATTGTTGAAATGCAGTGCCTAGACTATCACGAACGTCATCCAGATTCTTAGAATGACGAATGGAACCAATGATGTTTGATAACAAAACAGCAACCAAAAGCGCCGCAGGGATAAATACAAGTCGGTAGCGCAACCTTTGCACCAAAATCCCAAACAGACCTGAAAAAACAAGAAAACTAAAAAAACGCGCAGAACCAAGTGGTGAATTTATTACAGCATTTAATAATACAGCAAAAGTGAGCATGGTGAAAACATAACCCTTACTTATCCTCATGAAGGAGATTAAATAGTAACCCAACACAGCAAGCGCCATAGATTTCGCACCAAGATATACAATCAACATCTGCCATGAGTCCAAATCCGTGGCTTCATTTGTAGCCGACCTAAACAAAAAAGTGCGCAGACCCACCAGCGAAATTGCAAATCCTGCGACAACGAAAGCTCCCACAAGCGGACCACCAGATACATAAGGGGATCCGATATTCGTAAGACGGGCCAAGAGTCGCCCATCAAGTTTAAACTTCCTGGAAGTAGCATAAGCGGTATGCCAACAAGCCAGCGCGACCAAAATCAACAAGTTAAGACGCATGCCAATTCCACTTTCATGGATCTGTAGAGGAACCAAACTCCACCGCTCTGTCCGGCAAATAGAAAAGGCGGCAACAAAATAGAAAAGGAAAAAATACAAACCTGTTATACATCGAAATGAAAATCCAAAACGCGAAAACCCTGATATGAAGATATACGAAGAATACAATCCAATGATAAAAAAAGTTAGCGACATACCAGATCTCATAATTGGAGCCTTAAACAACCCATCTAGATAAACATAAACACAGATCGTTATCAGCAAAGATATAGAAAACTCAAGCAACCGCCTGACCGGAGTGGCAATGCTTCCGTCGGGAGACTTAAAATAAAGAAGCGGCAATCTTTTACCCACTTCACTTAAAGATGACCCGTTAGTATACATAAATAGTTGAAATCACACGTTCAATACCTTCCGACCTATGTTTGCCTCCACGAAAAGGCAAAGCAACGCAAAAAATAACCTCAAGAATATATAAATACCAATCGACATATGTAAACAGCTCAACCCTCCGCACGATAAGGAAAAAATTCCAAAGACAAGAACTCCCGCAAGACGGCCTACACTTTGCCCGAGTGGCCTCAACCAGGAGGCAAAACCCTCTACCGAAATTGCCACACCAAACAAAAATACCAAATATGGACTCTCGATAATCTTATCAAAAACCTGAAACATGCGACTCCAATTCGAAGACTGCAAAATAACGAATAAGAAAAAAAATACATTTATTCCTAAGAAAGTGAAAAATGCATTTCGGATAAGTTTGCGCCACGCCCCTGATCCGGGTGAATCTATATGCTTCCGCAATGTCCCATAAACTAATCCATTCATAGGAAACGACAGGAGCGAAACGATAGACTGGAGAGCATTACCTGTAAAAGACAATCTTGCGAAATCGGTAGTATTGAACGCAGCGCTCAAAAACAGGTAAGTAAATCTAGACGTTATCACAAAGCCGACAGATCCTACAGCAAAAGACACTACCTTTGAACGTTTAGCCGAAAAAAATGAAATCAAGCCGCCAAAATCCAATGTTACGATCTTTTGCGGCGGAATATTCCTAAACCAAAAATAATACAAACTGCCAAGCCAGATTAGGTTACTCGATGTCCAAAGAACCAATAAAAAAAAATACCCCGTTTTCAAACAAAAAGCGACAACGACACCAATCAAAGTAACACACTGCGGCAAACAACTTAACTTAAGACTCTCACTAATGTAACCTTCCCCTTGTAAAATCGCCTGAATCGACACGCTAGCCAAATTGGCAAGACCACCCGCTATAAGAATAATACCAACGTAGCCGGTCATGAATTCAAATCTATGTCCGGAAAAATATATAAAAAGACTTCCGAGTATTAGAGTAATCGAAAACTGAGCGATCAAAAATGTGTGGATGTTACTCCGAATACTCAAAAGGTCACGCCCTCTTGAACGAGCCAGTTCTGCTCCCAAAAAACCTGATAATCCCACATCGAAAATGAGTAACCATCCTATCAGCCCTTGAATCACATACCAATTGGCCACGCTTTGCTGATCTGGTAATTTGGCTATAACCACTAATTGCAATACTCCAGTCACCCCCCTAAGGACTTGTCCCAATAAGGAGTAAATCAGCCGAGGGTTTTTAGCGAATACATGCAGCATGAAGCGATTCTAGAATTTCCACTAAATACCAACGTGTCTATGCAAGAAATTTTTAGTGTAAACAAGAG
>JAIXVP010000257.1 GCA_027482905.1 Opitutaceae bacterium | reverse complement strand
TCGCGGCGGTGCTGGCGGCGTATGACGACCTGATCGAGGCGAACCGGCGACGGATCGCGCTGCTGGAACGGATGGCGGAGGAAATCTACCGCGAATGGTTCGTCCGCCTCCGCTTCCCCGGCCACGCCACCACCAAAATCACCAAAGGCATCCCCGCCGGCTGGACGCTCGTGCGCACCCAAGACGCCTTCTCTTTCACGGGTGGCGGCACTCCCTCGAAAGAAGTTTCGCGCTATTGGCAGGACGGCACGGTCAATTGGTTCACGCCAACCGATATCACCGCCGCCGAAGGCATGTTCCTTGAGGAATCCCGCGACAAATGCTCCGACGAAGGGTTCGCTGAAAGCGCGGCCAAAATGTTTCCCGCCTATTCCGTGATGATGACGAGCCGGGCGACCATCGGATCTGTCGGCATCAACCTTACCCCTGCCTGCACCAATCAAGGGTTCATCACCTGTATTCCTAACGAACGATACCCGCTGCCGTTTCTTTATCACTGGATTAAGCTCGGTAAGACACACTTTGAAATGCTCTCCGTCGGTGCCACGTTCGCCGAGTTGACCAAAGGAACCTTCAAAAAGATCCCCGTACTCACTCCGCCCCAAGCGGTCATGGACGCGTTCGCCGAAACCGAGGCCCCATTGTTCAAGCAGATCGAGAATCTGATGCGGCAAAACGCCCACCTCACCCGCACCCGCGACCTACTCCTCCCCCGCCTGATCTCGGGAAAACTCCCGGTCGAGTCCCTCCCCATCGCTTTCCCGCCCAGCATGGACGCCGAGCCAGCCGCATAACGGCTCAACGCTCCGGAAATCGCGTCAGCCAATTCAACGGATCAGACCGCGTTGGAATGATGGAGCCGAAAATCAGCAGCTCACCCGTCCAGCCATAGAGCACGAAAAACGGAAAGGCCTGCAGGTTGCGGCGGCGAAACTCCGGCACCACCTCCGACCCCGTGTTCACGAAATGCCCCGCCGCACTTGGTGAGGCCTTGATCGCCTCGATCGCCTCGTCGATCTCCCGCCGAAAACGCAGCGCCAATCCGGCTGAAATCTCCGCGTAGCCCGCCTCAAACTTACGTTGATCGCCCGGAAATTCCGGGTGAAACACCACCCTCATACCAAGCTGGCGCGATACTGCTCTTCGCTCAGGCCCGCCACCCGCCCCGCCGCCACGTCTTCGATGCGCCGAATCCCAACCTTTACCGCCTCGTTGAGCGGCACGGGATCGGCCACGCTCTCCATCAAACGCCGCGCCAACTCCAGGCGATCCTCGGGGGCCAGCTGCAACGCCGTGCGCGAAATTTCCGTGCTGATCATGGTTTCAACATGCAACCGCATGGCTCGACGGCAAGTCTTCTGCCGTCCGTCCCATTCCATCCCGCAGATTTGCTCTGGCAAACTGCGGAGCGGCCCATGTTCACGAAATCCCGGATGTTCACGTTTCCGTGAACATGCCTTTTTTCGTGAACACCGCCGCCGCCCCCACGCACGCGCTTGAACCGGACGTGAATCTCCGGTCAATTGCCCGCGCCTTCGCCGGAAGCGCCTCATGCCCAACTTCATCTCCGAGGACCAGATCGAGCAGGCCCTGTTGCAAAAGTTGCAGCACGTCCACGGCTACGACGTCCTGGAGTGCGGCACCGAGGAACGCGAAGACCTCGCCGACGGCTCCGGCCGCGCCGACAAACGCGAAGTCATCCTGCTCGACCGCCTGCGCGCCGCCGCCGTCGCGCTCAACCCCGGCGTCCCCGCCGCGCAGATCGATTTCGCCGTCGAACAAATCGCCGCCCGCCGCCCCGCCCTCGCCCCCGTCGCCGCCAACGCCGAGGTTTACGCGCTCATCCGCGACGGCGTGCCGGTGGAGTTCGACGACGCCCAGGGCCGCCGCCAGCACGAGCGCGTGCGCGTGGTGGACTTCGCGGATTACGCCAATCCGCACAACCAATTCCTCGCCGTCTCCCAGCTCTGGATTCGCGGCGAAAAGGGTTTCCGCCGACCCGACGTCATCCTCTACCTCAACGGCCTGCCGTTGGTCTTCATCGAGCTCAAAAACTCCAACGTAAAGCTGCGCCACGCCTACGACGACAACCTGACGAACTACCGCGCGGAGATCCCGCAGCTCTTTCTCGCCAACGCCATCTGCATCCTCTCCAACGCCCTCGAAACCCGCGTCGGCAGCTTTTCCGCCGATTGGGAATTTTTCTTCCCCTGGCTGCGCGCAGACGACGAGAAGCAAAAGATCGACCGTGAGGCCATCCGCCGCGACGGCACCAGCCTCGAGGGCGTGATCGCCGGCCTCCTGCCCAAGGCCCGCCTGCTCGACTACGTGGAGAACTTCGTCCTCTACCATCGCGGTCGCGCCAAGATCGTCGCGCAAAACCACCAGTTCCTCGGCGTAAACCGCGCCTTCGACGTATTCCGGCGTCGCGAGGAGATGGCCGGCAAGCTCGGTGTCTTCTGGCACACCCAGGGCTCGGGCAAGAGTTTCTCGATGATCTTCTACGCGCGGAAGATTTTCCGGAAGCTCGGCGCGCACTTCACCTTTGTCATCGTAACCGACCGCGACGACCTAGACGGCCAGATCTACCGCAACTTCCTCGACACGGGCACCGTGGCCAAAGCCGACGCCGCCCAGCCCAAAAACAGCGAGGAGCTGCGCAAATACCTCGGTCAGCAAAAGCGACTGGTGTTCACCCTCATCCAGAAATTCCGCTGGCCGAAGGGCAAAGCCTACCCACGCCTCACCG
>JAIXVP010000262.1 GCA_027482905.1 Opitutaceae bacterium | reverse complement strand
CGGCGGCGCCGCCGTCTGGGCCGCCACCATCCGCGCCATTCGCAACCTTAATCCCCAGACCGCCATCGAGGTCCTCACCCCCGACTGGAAGGGCCAGACCGAGCTGCTCGACCTCGTGCTCGACGCCAAGCCCGACATTTTTAACCACAACCTGGAGACCGTCGAACGCCTGCAAAAACCCGTCCGCGTGCAGGCCCGCTACGACCGCTCCCGCTCCATCCTCCGCCACGCCAAATCCCGCGGCTTCACCACTAAGACCGGCATCATGCTCGGCCTCGGCGAGGAGGCCCACGAGATCGAGCAGACCCTGCGCGACATCGCCGCCGACCGCACCGACATCCTCACCATCGGCCAATACCTCCAGCCTACGCCCCAGCACTGGCCGGTCGCCCGCTGGGTCCACCCCGACGAGTTCGCCCGTTGGAAAGAATTCGGCCTCGGCCTCGGGATCGGCGTGATCGAAAGCGGCGCGATGGTCCGCTCCAGCTACCACGCCGACGAGCAATCGCTCAAATACACCGGCTTCGGTCACCGCAACGACGCCAACGCCCTCGCCTCCGCCTCCGCCTGAGTCCGCCGGGCCGGCCTCCGCCCTTACTCTCTCATGTTCGCTTCCCACCGCCGTCTTCTCGTCCTCCTGCTCGGCCTCGCCTTCCTCGCCGGAGCCCTGCTCCCCGCCGCCCGCGCCGCCACGCCCCGCGCCCGCGCCGCGCACGTGTTCATCATCAGCTTCGACCAGGCCGCGCCCTTCAACATCGAGGCCGCCGAGATGCCGGTGTTCAAAAAGCTCGCCGCCGACGGCGCCCACACCTGGGAGGCCTTCACCATCGTCCCCAGCCTCACCCTTCCGTCCCACGTCTCCATGCTCACCGGCGTGGGCGTGCAGAAACACCAGATCACCTGGAACGACTGGGACCCCGCCAAGCCCCGCCTGGCCGTCCCGACCATCTTTCAACTCGCGCGCTCGCGCGGCTTCTCGACCGCCTTCGTGGCGTCGAAGGAGAAGTTCAAAACCCTCGAGGCGGCCGGCGGAATCGATTTCTTCGAGCTGCCCGAAGACTACCTCTGCGACGGCATCGCCGCCGCCGCCATCCGCATCATCCGGGCCGAAAAACCCAAACTGATGTTCATCCACTTCGGCGACCCCGATTTCGCCGGCCACCTCCACGGCGTGCGTTCACCGGAAAAACTCGCCGCTCTCGCCGCCTGCGACGCCGCCCTCGGGCGCATCCGCGCCGCCATCGCCGAGGCCGGCCTGGCCGACTCCAGCGTGATGATCCTCACCGCCGACCACGGCGGCCACGACCGCACGCCCGAGGAAAACGAGTTGCGCGCAAAACGCGGCCTGCCGCCCCAGCCCGGCACCCATGGCGACGCCAGCGCCGACGACGTCACCATCCCCTGGGTCGCCGCCGGTAAGGGCGTTAAATCGGGCTACACCGTCACCGCCCCCGTGCTCCAATACGACACCGCCGCGACCGCCCTTTGGCTGCTCGGCGTCCCCCTGCCCACCGGCTTCTGGGGCCGGCCCGTGACCAGCGCCTTCGAGTAAACCCAGGGCGCCGGGTGGCAAACCCGTGACGGCCGGCCTTTTTTGTGGCCGGCCCCGGCACGAAACCCGCAGCCTCCCCTCGCCATGTCGCAGACCTTCGCCCGCTCCGTCTTCGTCTTCACCCTGCTGTTTTTCGCGGCGTTCTTTTTCTGGCCCGTCTTCCAGATCCTGCGCGGCGGCTTCGTCGACGCCGACGGCCGCTTCACCCTGGGCACTATCTCCGCCCTTCTCTCCGACCCGCTCTACCGCTCCGGTCTGCTCAACTCTTTCTGGCTCGGCCTCGCCACCACAGGGCTGGCCTTCGCCATCGGCCTGCCCCTCGCCTTCATCAGCGACCGCTTCCTTTTCCCCGGCAAGACCGCCCTCGCCTCGGTCGTGCTCATTCCGATGATCCTGCCGCCCTTCGTCGGCGCCATCGGCATCAAACAAATCTTCGGCCAATACGGCGCGCTCAACGCCCTCCTCATCCAGCTCGGCGTCCGCCCCGAGGGCTGGACCTTCGACTGGTTCGCGGTCGCGCCCTTCTGGGGCATCGCCGCCGTCAATGCCCTCTCGCTCTACCCCATCATCTACCTCAACTGCGCCGCCGCCCTCGCCAACGTCGATCCCGCCATGGAGGAGGCCGCGCAAAACCTCGGCTGCACCGGCCTGCGCCGCTTCCGCCGCATCACCCTGCCGCTCATCCGCCCGGGCCTCTTCGCCGGCGGCACCATCGTGTTCATCGCCGGCTTCACCGAGCTCGGCGTGCCTCTGATCTTCGACTACCCGCGGGTCACGTCGGTGCAGATTTTCTACGGCCTGAAGGACATCGGCGGCAACCCCGCCCCCTACGCGTTGGTCACGCTGCTTCTCCTCTCCACCACCGCGCTCTACGCCGTGGGCAAAGGCCTCTTCGGCCGCCAGGGCCACGCCATGATGGCCAAGGCCTCCTCCACCGGCGGCGCGCGCGCCCTCGGCATCGGCCCCGCCCTGCTCTGCACCGCGCTCTTCGGTGGCGTCACCGCCCTGGCCGTGTTACCTCACGTCGGCGTGGTCCTGACCGCCTTCGCCACCGATTGGTATGCCGCGATTCTGCCAGCCGGGTTCACCTTGGAAAACTTCAGCCTCGCCCTCGGTCACCCGCTCACGGTCGACGCCATTCGCAACTCGCTCAAGTTCGCCGCCGCCAGCACGGTCATCGACATCGCCCTCGGCATCGCCATCGCCTACGTGGTCGTGCGCTCGAAGCTCCGCTGGCGCGGCCTGCTCGACGTCCTCGCGATGCTGCCCCTCGCCGTGCCCGGCCTGGTCATCGCCTTCGGCTACCTGGCCATGAGCCAGGAGGGCCGCTTCTTCGCCTTCCTCGATCCCGTGGCCGACCCCACCATCTTGCTCATCATCGCCTACTCCGTGCGCCGCCTGCCCTACGTGGTGCGGTCCGCCGTGGCCGGCTTCCAGCAGACCAGCGAGACCCTGGAAGAGGCCGCCCAAAACCTCGGCTGCCCGCCGCTCCGCGCCCTGCGCAAGATAACCCTTCCGCTGATCGCGGCCAACCTCATCGCCGGCGGCTTGCTGGCCTTCGCCTTCGCCATGCTGGAGGTTTCGGATTCGTTGATCCTCGCCCAGAAGCAGGCGTTTTATCCGATCACCAAGGCGATCCTGGAACTCTTCCAACTGCTCGGCGACGGCCAGTTCATCGCCAGCGCGCTCGGGGTCTGGGCCATGACCTTCCTCGGCATCTGCATCGTCGGCCTGAGCCTGGTGCTGGGCAAAAAGCTCGGCGCCATTTTCCGCGTCTGATGCGGCCTAGGTTGCGTCCCGACCGGGCGGGCGACGCTTCACGCCGGGAACCAGCGGGCCAGAACCGCGCGCAGTTCCTCGGAGTGGACCGGTTTGCAGACAAAACCGTCCATTCCCGCCGCCTCGCATTTTTCCCGGTCGCCGGTGGTCGCGTTGGCGGTGAGCGCGATCACGGGAGTGCGGTGGCCGTCGCGTTCCAGGGCGCGCAGGGCGCGGGTCGCCTCGTAGCCGTCGAGCCGGGGCATCTGGCAGTCCATCAGCACGAGGTCGGGGCGGGCGTCGCGGTAACATTCGAGGGCGGACTGCCCGTCGGAGGCGACCGTTACGCTGCAGCCGAGCGCCTCGAGAATCAGACGGGCCAGCATCTGGTTGGTCGGGTTGTCCTCGGCCAGAAGGATGTGTAGTCCGGCGCGCGGCCCGGCGGCCGGGGAGGCGGGCACGGCGGGGGAGTCGACCGGGGCGGATTCGGGACGGGGCGGCAGGGTGAACCAGAATTCGGCGCCGCCGCCGGGCGGAGTCAGCAGACCGATGCGGCCGCCCATGAGGCCGACGATCTGGCGGCAAATGGCCAGGCCCAGGCCGGTGCCGCCGTGGCGACGCGAAGGGGACGAGTCCACCTGGGAAAACTTCTCGAAGAGCGCCGCCTGTTTTTCCGGCGGGATGCCGTCGCCGGTGTCGCGCACGGCGAGCCGAAGGGCGCCGTCGGGCAGTCGGGACAACAAAATCCGCACCTCGCCCGTGTCGGTGAATTTGAGGGCGTTGCCCGCGAGGTTCAGGACGATCTGGCGGACGCGCACCCGGTCGCCGACCACGTGGGTGTCGAGGTCGTCCGGGCAGTCGAGGGCGAGCGCGAGGTGTTTTTCGCGGGCGCGGGGCGACAGGAGTTCGAGGACGTTCTCCACCACGACGCGCAAGTCGAAGGCGCGTTGTTCCAGCTCGACGTGCCCGGCCTCGATCTTGGAGGTGTCGAGCACATCGTTGATGATCGTCAGCAGATCCTCCCCGGAGTCGCGGATGATGCCGGCGAAGCGGGCCTGCTGCGCCGTCAGCGGCGTGCCCTGTAGCATCTGGGCGAAACCCAGGATACCGTTCATCGGGGTGCGGATCTCGTGGCTG
>JAIXVP010000183.1 GCA_027482905.1 Opitutaceae bacterium | reverse complement strand
GCCGGTGGGTTCGTCGGCGAGGAGCAGGCGGGGCTCGTTGACCAAGGCGCGCGCGATGGCGACGCGTTGCTGCTGGCCGCCGGAGAGCTGGGACGGGAGGTGGTCGGAGCGTTCGGCGAGGCCGACGATGTCGAGCGCCGCGAGGGCGCGGCGGCGCATCTCGTCGGCGGGCACGCGTTGCGGCGAATAGAGCATGGGCAGCTCGACGTTTTCCAGGGCGCTGGTGCGGGCGAGCAGGTTGAAGCCCTGGAAGACGAAGCCGAGTTTCTGGTTGCGCAGGTCGGCGCGGGCCTCGCGGTCGAGTCCGGAGACGTCGATGCCGTCGAGCACATAGGAACCCGAGGTCGGTCGGTCGAGGCAGCCGAGCGTGTTCATCAAGGTGGATTTGCCGGAGCCGGAGGCGCCCATGATGGCGACGAACTCGCCGGGCTGGATATCGAGCGAGATACCGCGGACGGCGTGGACCTCGAGGTCTCCGTTGCGGTAGGTTTTGCGGATGTCGCGGAGCTGGACGACGGGAGGGGTCAAGGGAGAGCGGGACGAAAAGTGAGAGGGAGGGCGGGGAGGGAGGGCGACGCTCAGAAGCGGCGCTGGCGTTGGCCGCCGCCGGGCGCAAACGGGTTGGAGGCGCCGGCGGGGGCGGGGGCGGCGTTGGCCTCCGGGTCGACCACGCTGGCGATGACCCGGGCCTTTTCCTCGAGTCCGCCGAGCACCTCGGTGTTCAGGCCGTCGGTGATGCCGAGGCGCACCTCGACCGGCTGGGCGCGGAGGCCCTCCTTTTGCTCCGCTTGCAGATAGAGGGTGCGGACGGTCTCGGCGTTCGGAGCGGCGGCGGCGCGGCGGCGGCGGTTTCCGCGTTCGGGCAGCGTGATGCCGCGTTCGGCGGCGAGGGCGCGGACGCGTTCGATCTGTTCGCGGGTGGGACGGCCGCCCTCGGTTTCCTTGTAGCCGATCTCCGCCAGGAGATCGCGGAACGGATCGGCGGGCGGGGTGGGGGCGCCGGCCGCGGTCGGGGCGGGGAGGGCGGGGAGTTTCAACTCGTCGGGAATGCGGGCGCGCAGGGCGGAGTTGGACAGCATGAGCGTGTCGGGCCTCTCCTGCACGGTGACGGACACGTTGGCGGTCATGCCGGGCTTCAGCGTGAGGTTGTCGTTCTTCACGTCGATCAAGGTCGCGTAGGTGACGACGTTGGATTGCACGACGGGTTGGTTGCGGATCTGGCGGACTACGCCCTTGAAGGCCTGGCCGGGGAACGCATCCACGGTGAAGTTCGCGGTCTGGCCTTCCTTCACGTTGCCGATGTCGGCCTCGGCGATGGCGGCCTTGATTTGCAGCAGGCTGAGGTCGTTGACCAACACGAAGAGGACGGGCGCGGAGGTGCTGGCGGAGACGGTCTTGCCGGCGGTGGCGGGGCGGTCGAGGACGACGCCGTCGATGGGCGCGGTGATGATGCAGCGGGAAAGGTCGACCTTGGCGGTCTCGACGGCGGCGTTGCGGATGAGCAGCTGGGCCTCGGCCTGGGCGAGCTGGGCGACGGATTGGTCGAGTTCCTGTTGAGACACGAGGTTGCGCTCGTGGAGGGACTTTATGCGTTCGGCGTTGAGTGTGACCAGACGGTGGTTGGCGAGGGTGTTGGCGAGGTCGGCCTGGGCGGAGCGGAGGCGGTTTTCGTAGGTGGCGGGGTCGATCCGGGCCAGGACATCGCCGCGCTTCACGACCGTGTTGTAGTCCACGAGAACCTCCTTGATCAGGCCGGAGATCTGGGAGCTGACCTCGACCGTCTCCACCGGTTGCAGGTCGCCGGTGGCGGTGACGCTCTGGGTGATGGTGCCGCGGGTGACGGAAACCAGGTTGAACTCCACCGGCGCTGGTTTCTCGCTGGTGTGCCACCAGTAGTAGGCTCCGCCGGCTAGGGCGGCGAGGACGAGCGGGAACACGAGGCGGCGAGGACGGAACGGCATGGGCGAGGTGAAGGAGATGAAAGGGAGTGGTGGGAGCGGGAATGTCCAACGAACACGCAAAAACGCGGGCGCGCCCGAGGGGCACGCCAACTCGGTAGACGCATGACGGGCGGGCAAGTTGCGCGGGATCGATGTTTTATTTCGCGCGACCGCCGGAGGGATGAGCCGATCAGGCGGCGGATTTTTGCGCGCTTCCTTTCGACCGGGATTGGTGTTTGGTTCCGCCTTTCCCTCCGTCATGTCCACCGCCACCGACCTCATCGACGATCTGCAATGGCGCGGTCTGCTCGCCGACTGCACCGACCTGCCCGGGCTGCGCGCCCGGCTCGCCACCGGGAAGCCGATCACGGTCTATTGCGGCTTCGATCCGACCGGCGATTCGCTGCACGTGGGGCATTTGATGGGCCAGCTCACTTTGCGGCGGTTTCAGCTCGGCGGCCACCATGTGCTCGCCCTCGCCGGTGGCGCCACCGGCATGGTCGGGGACCCCTCCGGCCGCTCGTCCGAACGCAACCTGCTCACGCGCGAGCAACTCGCCCACAACATCGCCTGCATCAAGGCCCAGCTCGCCCGGCTGCTCGATTTCGAGGTCGCGGCCAACCCCGCCCGCCTGGTCGACAACGCCGATTGGACCGCGCCCATCAGCTACCTCGATTTCCTGCGCGATATCGGCAAGTATTTCTCGCTCAATGTGATGTTGGCCAAGGATTCGGTTCGCTCCCGCATGGAAGGCGACGCCGGTATCAGCTACACCGAGTTCAGTTACCAGCTGCTCCAGGCCTTTGATTTTCTGCATCTGCGGCAGACCTGCGATTGCGAGTTGCAGATCGGAGGCTCCGACCAGTGGGGCAACCTCACCGCGGGCACCGACCTGATCCGCAAAAAACTCGGGCCCGACGCGACGGCCTTTGGTTGGACCTTTCCGCTGATAACCAAGAGCGACGGCACCAAGTTCGGCAAGACCGCCGGCGGCGCCGTCTGGCTCGATGCCGCCCGGACCAGCCCCTACAAGCTCTACCAGTTCTTCGTGAACACCGAGGACACGAAGGTGTGCGAATACCTGCGCAAGTTCACCTTTCTTTCCCGCGCCGAGATCGAGCCGTTGGAGGCCGCCCACGCCGCCAACCCCGGCGCGCGCGAAGCCCACAAGGCCCTCGCCCGCGAGGTCACCCGCCTCGTTCACGGGCAAGCGGCGCTGGACGCCGCGCTCAAGGCCAGCGCGATCCTCTTCGGCGCCGAGATCGGCGACACCACCGAGGAAACCTTTCTCGATGTGGCCGGCGAGATCCCGACCGTGGAGCTGCCGCGCGCCCGCCTGGCCGACCCGGGCCTGCCGTTGACCGAGGCGCTCGTGCTCGCGGCCTTGGAGACCTCCAAGGGCAACGCCCGCAAAAGTATCGAGGCCGGCGGCGCCTACGTGAACAACCTCAAGAGCGATCCCGCCCGGCCCACGCGCACGCTCGGCGACGCGGATCTGCTCTTCGGCCGCTATATCCTGCTGCGAAAGGGCAAAAAATCCTACGCCGTCCTGCGCGTTTCCTGAACACGCCACCCCGGGGGGCAAAATCCGCGCTCCGGGAAATTTCATCCAACGGCAAATTAACGCTCCCTTCGCGGGCGCCGGCGTGATTCGCTGACTGTTCATGTCCTCCGCCAAAGCCCGCGCCCACTCCGACCCTCCCTTCTCCGTCACCCTCTTTGTGGCCACCGTCGCGGCCAGCCTGACCGGAATGTTTCTGCTCCTGGCGTGGTTGTTTCCCGCCGTCTGGCGTGCGCAATGGACGACCTCGGTCACGGCTTTCGTGGCGGTGTTTTTCTTCGTTCATGCGCTGGCGGGGCTGATGGAGTATTTTTTTCATCGCTATGTGCTTCATGCTCCGTTGTTTGGGGTGTTTTCCTTCTTCTACAAGCAGCACACTTTGCATCATGCCCTGACGCGCATCGTGCATCGTCCCTCCGCCGTCACGGGCGAGACTTTGCCGGTCCTCGTCGAGGTCGAGAACCGGTATCCGATCGTCGAGGAACACCAGCATGAGTCGTCGTTTTTCCCGTGGTATACGCTGATCGGTTTTTCGGTGCTTTTTTTGCCCGTGCTGATTTTGGGGCATTTGCTCCTGCCTTCGGCGCCGTGGTTTCTGGCGGGGTGGAGCGCGCTGACGTTTTCCCTTTTATTGTATGAGCTGGTTCACGCCATCGAGCACTGGCCGGAGCACCGCTGGCATGCGCTCATCGCGCGTCCCCGGACCGGTCCGTTTTGGCGCAAGGCCTACGCTTTCCACCTCCGCCACCACGCCGACATCCGCTGCAACGAGGGCATCTCGGGCGTTTTTGGCGTGCCGGTTTACGACTTTATCTTCGGCACCTACGTCGATCCCAATACCCTCTATCGTCACGGCGGCACCGCCTGTCCGACGGAGTTCCACAGTCCCGTGCCGCGCTCCGCTTTTATTCGCTGGCTCGACCGATTGTCGGATGAAGCGGTGAAACGTCGTCGCGGCCGCCGCGCCGTCGCCTGAGGCGCACCGTGCCCGGGAAAGCCTCCCGGATCGGGATCAGTTGTTGGAGACGTCTTCGTCCGACAAACCGCCCTGCAGGCTGCGGCGCAGCTTGATGGCGTCCACCTCGCCTTGCGCCCAGCGATTCAGGAGCGCGAGGCGTTCGCGCACGCTCAGGGTTTCGAGCAGGCGCTGTTTGAGCCGGGCGTCGGTGCAGAGATTAAAGGCCGCGAGGTCGGTGAACACCTCGGGGTCGTCGATCGAACGCAGAAACTTGGTCAACTCGGTCGAGCCGTCGCCTCCGAGGCGAAATCGCGTGCTCAGGAGCCGCGAGAGCCGCGCGCGTTGCCGGGCGTTCTCCTCGTCGCTCGCCCCTGGATCGCTGGGCAGGGCGCGGATGCGCACCCGCCGGTAGGGCGTGTCGGAGATGATCTCGGTGAACTCGACCCGGGTGATGCCCTGAAGCAGCAGGTTCGACGTCCCGTCCTCGTGTTCCTGGCTGGCGCGCACGATGCCCACGGTCGCGATCCGATACGGCGGTTCGAACGCGCTCGCCATGCGCTTCATATCCAGCCCCGCCACCGCGAATAGTCTGTGCGAATCCAATGCATCCCGCAGCATCGCCCGGTAGCGCGGCTCGAAAATGCGTAGGGGAAGCAGGGCTTGCGGGAAAAAGGTCACGTTGGGCAGCGTCATGACCGCGACCTCCGTCGGCAGGGTGAGCTCGATTTCCATGCCGAAAGCTGAGCAAAAGTCGCGCCGGGCGCAACCCGCGCGCCGGGTGAATTGCGGTGGGACAGGCTTGCGCAAGCACCGGGACAAGGCGCGGCGAATTTGTGCCAGAACGACGCAGCGGCGGGCGCCGGCGAAACGCGGGCGCGATGGCGTTTATTTTATTAAAATATGGTAGTCATGATTTAATGAAAGCGCGAGCCGATCCCGCATCCGGCCTGCTTAGGATGGTCGTATATGGCCCACTACATTCTTGGCATCGACCTCGGCACCACCAACTCCTGCATGTCCGTCATGGAGGGCGGCGAGCCGGTCGTCATCCCCAACGCGGAAGGCGCGCGCACCACGCCCTCCATCGTCGCCTTCTCGAAGAACGGCGAGCGCCTCGTCGGCCAAGCCGCCAAGCGCCAGGCCGTCACCAACCCGAAGAACACCATCTTCTCCGCCAAGCGCCTCATCGGTCGCAAGTTTACCGAGGTGAGCGAAGAGGCCAAGAATCTCCCCTACAAGGTCGTGGCCGGCAAGAACGGCGACGCCTACATCGAGGTTCAAGTCGGCGACAAGGCCGAGCAATTCGCGCCCCAGCAGATCGCCGCCTTTGTCCTCGGCAAACTCAAGGCCGACGCCGAGGCCTACCTCGGCTCCAAGATCACCGACGCCGTCATCACCGTGCCGGCCTATTTCAACGACGCCCAGCGCCAGGCCACCAAGGACGCCGGCAAGATCGCCGGTCTCGACGTGAAGCGCATCATCAACGAGCCCACCGCCGCCTCGCTCGCCTACGGTCTCGATAAAAAGAAAGACGAAAAAATCGCCGTGTTCGACCTAGGTGGCGGCACCTTCGACGTCTCCGTCCTCGAGATCGGCGACGGCGTCTTCGAGGTGAAGGCCACCAACGGCGACACCCACCTCGGCGGCGACAACTGGGACGAGGCCCTGATCAACTGGCTCGTCGATTCCTTCAAGGCCGAGAACCAGATCG
>JAIXVP010000104.1 GCA_027482905.1 Opitutaceae bacterium | reverse complement strand
GGCACCAAGCTGGAAGAGGCGGTTTACGAGGTTTGGGCCGCGACCAACGCCGACGCCGCGTTGGCCCATGTGCTACCGCGACTGAACGGCGATCCCGAAGACGCGCCCGATATGCTGAGTATCATTCTCCGGCAAATGGCGCGAAGCGATCCGGCCCGGGTGGACGCGCTGGCGAAAGGCTACGCGCGGGCGGAGAGCACTAATTTGCGCGGCGTCGGCCTGCGCTACCGTCAAGCGCAGTTCGAGGCGCGTTTCATTGACCTTGCGGATGTGGACGGAGCCTTTCGCGCGGCGGCAGAGGAGGCGGTATCACCGGAGGAGGCGGAGGCCTGGCATGGCGAAATCTTGGAATGGGCGCGCACAGCCAAGGATATCGAGCTGGCGGCGCGGGCGCTGAGCAAGGTGACCAGGATAACCAACGTGTGGGCAATGAGAGATGCGGTCGCGGGGCTGGCGAACAGCCATCCACAGGTGGTGCGGGCCTTTCTTGAGCGACTCGAGGCCGATCCGAATCAGGGGGCCGGCGACGCCATCCGCTACGCGGTGTCGCACGCCTCTCCCCCGCAGCAGGCGGCGACGCTGGACTGGTTGCTGAACCGTCCGCCAACGCAGAGGCGGGACGATTTGCTGGAGTGGGCGGCGGTGATGCTGGCCCCGAAGGACATCCCGCAAGCCCTGCGCGCGGTCAGCGGGCTGAGCGCGGGGGTGAAAAAGACGGAGCTGCAACACGCCTATGGCTTTCGCTGGCTGGCGGCCGAGCCGGAGCGGGCGCGAGCGCAATTGCCGGCGGAGGTGGTGGCCAACTACAACAAATTCGTGGCGGCGACGGCGGGCGGGGCGCTGGATGTGATTCCCGGCGCGAAGGCGGGAGTGACGTTTCAATACTCCGAGGCACGGCCGGATTTGCGGAGGTGGTAGGCCGGGGGGAGGCAGAAGGGGGCGAGCCGCTGTTTGTTAATTCTTAGGCATAGCATCCGGATATGGCCCCAGGAAGCGCTCGCCGTTGAAGTGGATGAGGTGATCCGGGGCTTCGGCGATCCAGACTTCAGATTCCCAGGAGATTTGGCCGAGAAAGGCCTGCATGGCTTTGCGGGTTTCGAAGGCGGTTACGAAGACGAGGCCGGCGGTGGAGCCTTTGAATAGCTGTTTCAGTTCCGAGCGGCGTTTGCCGTCCACCGGGCCGGCGCTGGTGACGGCCTCGATGAGGACCAGCCAATTACGCTTCACGTCGTGAATGACCACATCGGGCATCTTGGCGGCGGAGTCCAAAGTGATGCCGAGCTTCGCGAGATAGGCGGTGTCGAGGTGGAGAAACTTGGTCTCGGTGTCACCGAGGTAGATGACCACGCCGCCGGGGGTGAAGATGGGGGCGAAGTGCTCGACCACCGCTTTGATGAGTGGGTTTTGGCCTCCGGCGGAGAGCGTGAGCTGGCGTCCGTCGGGCAGGGTCACGGGCACGCGGGCGAGGGCGCGGGTCCGGTCGATTTCGGCGCGGATCGAGGCACCTTGCTTGAGGTAAGCTGTGAGAAGGGTGGGCCACCTGTCGCCGCCGTAGCTCCGGAGAAGCGCCAAGGCTACGGGCTCGATTTGATAAACGAAGTTTGGGCTGTTTGTTGGCCGACTTGGTTTGTCGGGATTTCGAAGAAGCAAGCCGGCCTCGGCGAAAAACTTAACAGCTTCGTCGCGGATATTTTCCCGGGTATTCGGTTCGTAGCTTACACCGTAGGAATCCGCGATGAATTCGATGATGGGTGTGATGCCGAGGAGTGGGGCGCTGGCTTCGAGCCAAGGCTGTTTTGGCTTGAGGTTGGCAAGGGCGAGGAGAACGAGAGCCGACATCTCGTTGGACTGGCGCGCGGCAAAGCCGAGTGCGCGGAGGATGGTTTGAGCGGCTGCGATCTGGACGGCTTTGCCGGGGATGGATTTGGCGGGCATCAAAGGGAGGCGCGGGCGCAGTGGGTGGCGACGAGGGTGTCGAGTTCGGCTTGTGGTGGAAGGACGGGGAGATGGGCGATGACTTGACCGAGGGCGCGCATGGTTTCGGCAGGCGGGAAGGGCAGGCTGCGGAGATCCGTGGCGTTGACTTGGGTGTGGCCGTTGAAGTGGCGGAAGTAGGCGTCCACCACGCTCCAGTTGAGATAGGCGAGCAGGCCGTGGGCGAGGACGGGGTCGAGGCCTTGGCCGGTAGCGTGGAAGTAGTTGAGGTGGTTTTCGATCCCGAGCCAAGCGGTGCCGGCGGGCAGGCGGGCGGGGTCGATCAGGCTGGCGACTATGCGTTTCCGTTCCTCCTTGGCGGAGAAGCGGCGAACGACGACATAGGTGGCGGTGGGAACGAGCAGATCGGCGCGGTCGGCGGGAACGGCGAGCGCGTTGGGTTTCTTGCCGCCGAGTTTGGGCCAGACGAGTGCGCCGGCCTCGAAGTGGCAGGGGTAGAGCAGCGGATGGGCGGCGGGTTCGGGATCGGCGCGCAGGTGCTCGCGGGCGCGGAAGTCCACGACCTTGCCGGTGGAGACTTTGAGGCCGAGGTCGGTGAGGGTGCCGGTGAGGTCGGCGAGGCTAGCGAGGGCGGCGTGTTCGCTATCGCTGGCGGGCAGCCGGATGAAGGCTTGGGCGTCGTCGGGCTGAACGATGTCCGTCCACGGGAGCAGGCGGCTGCGTATGGAGTCGGCGAGGTCACCGCGACTGGAGGAAATCTCCACGGTGGCGGGTGGTTGCGCGGTGCGTTCGGCGCGGAGGATGATGTTTTCCTGGAGCACGGCCTCGGCGGCGAAGGCGGCGGTGCGGGATTCGAAAACGTGCAGGCGACGGAGCGCCATGCGGGCGAGGAAGTCGCGGCGGAAGGGCAGGAAGTAGGGGCCGTTGCAAAAGCTGCGGGGCACGATGGCGACGAGTTCGGCGTCGGCTTCTAGCAGGCGGGCGAGCAGGGCGAGAAAGCCGCTGTAAAGATTGGTGACCTCAATGCCGACGGAGGCGAGCTGGCGATGGGTGGGCGAGCCGACGGAGAGCTTGCGGTAGGGCGGGTTGACGATGGCGGCGTTGAAGGTGCGCAGTGCGGGGGCAAAGAGGGCTTGGTCGAGCGCGGCGGTGGTGTGTGCGATGAAATCCTCGGCGCGAACTTCGGCATTGAAGGCGATTTGATGGCGGGCGCAGAGCTCGGCGCAGGCGGCGAGGGTCGGGTGGAGCCGGGCAAGGGCGTCGGCGTCCACCTCGTAGGCGGTGACGTGGAAGGAAAGCGGGCGTGGCTGCTGGGCGACGACCCGCTGCACGAGCGCGAGGGTGAGCGCGCCGCCGCCTGCGCCGGCGTCAATCACGCGCCAGTGATCAAGGGGGCGGTGAAAGAAAGAGGCTATGAAATCAGCCAGCGGGAGCGAGGTGAAGAACTGGCCGAGTTCGCGTTTCTCCGCCTCGGTTTTAAGCGGGGAGAGCGTCGTGAGATGCTCGGCGAAGGCGGGAATGACCATTCACAGAGTTTTTTCGTGAACATAATCTATGGCAAGAACGGGTAATGGATGAGAGCGCGGTGCCCTCCGCAGATGCTTGGTGATTTGCGCTACTTGGCGTTGCGGAAAAGACCGGCGACGTCGGCGGCGGAAAGTTCGCGGTTGTAGATCACGATGTCGCCCAACGCGCCGGGATGGTCGGACAGGAAATCGAGGGCGTCGGTCGCCAGGCCGGGGGCGCCGGGGCCCTCGTCAACCAACTGGCCGTCGAGGTAAAGGGCGAGGCGGGTGGGCGTCGCCGAGAGCGTGGCGTAATGCCAGCGTCCCGGCTCGACCGCGCCCCCGGAGAGGCCGCCGGGCGTGGCGCGTAGTTTGCCGCCGGAGACGGAGACACCGACGGTCTTGTAGGATTTGCCGAAGGCGGTGAGACCCTGCTTGCCGAACAGTCGACCATCTCCGGTGTCGCTCCGGAACCACATGCCGACCGTAAACTCGGGGTCGCGCATCTTGAGGAAGTGAAACTTCAAGGGCACGCGACCCGCGCCGCGGGTCATGTTGATATCCACGCCGCCGGGGCCGCTCGCGACGATGAGCGGCGGCGCGGGCGGGGCCACCACGGCCGCGCGGCCTTCGAGCGTGCGGATCGAGGCGAAGGCGGCGGTCCAGGCGCGGAAACCCGGGTCGCCGGCGGGAGTGGCTCCCGGGATAAAACGCGCGATCAATCCGGCCTCGGGGCCGGCGGCGGGCGGAGCGATATCGGCCGAACGGCGGAGGCGGGCGGCGGTGAGCGGGACGGTCTGGCCGTCGGGATAGGTGACGGTGAGCTCGGCCGAACTGGAGCCGAGGCGCAGGGAGAAACGGTGCCAGCCGGCCTTGAGCCCGATACGGCCCGGGGCGATGCGGCCGGCGACGCCGCGTTGGAGCACGATCTCGTCCGCGACGCGCAGCTGGCTTTGGTAGGCGTGGCGGAAGGAACCGAGGTGGGTGTAACCGGCGCGACGGAGCGGCAGATCGAAGAAATAGACGCCGTCCGTCGGGGCCTCGAACCAGCCGTCGTAGGCGACGACCTGCGCGGGGTTTTCGTTGGGCTCGATCACCTCGGTGTTCTCCTGGCGGCGGGATGCGGCGGCGTCGATGTCGAGGTAATCGGGATCATTGGCGCGGCCCTCACGTTCATAGGCGGTGCGGAGAACACCCGGGACGAGCGGACCCGGGGCGGGCGCGGCGCTTTTCCAGACGACGGCGGGCTCGGCGGGCACGGCGCCGGCGGGCACGAGGGCGGCGAGGCGGTCGGCGGGGATGGGCGCGAAGGTGGCCTCGCCGGGGGCGCGCACGGTGACCCGGAAGGGCATGCGGTCCTGGCTGACGAGGTTCCAGAAGAGCGGGTCGGTGACGATCAACTCGAGCGGATGCCAGCCGGCGCCGAGCACGACGGCGCCCCGGCGTTCGGCCTGCTGCTGATGGAAGACGCCGGTCTCGGCGATGGCGTCTTGCGCGGCGACGGTGAGGAGGACCGGGCCGCAGGAATCCACCGCGAAGGTATGGGTGCCGGCGGCGGCGGCGTGGAACCAGCCGGTGAAACGGTAAAAGCCCTTCGTCTGCTCGGAGACAGGAGCGGCGGGCACGGCGCGGGGCAACGCGAAGCCGGCGGGCACGGCGGCGGAGACAAGCGGCGTGACCCGGTCGAGGTCGGGAAGCATGACCTTGGCGGCGCGGAAAAAACCGCGGTCGTCCCAGAGCTTGGTGTTGAGTTCGTAAACGCGGGCGAGGAGGCCGGCCGTGGCGGTGGCGGGCGGTTTGGCCGAGCCGGGGACGACGGGTCGGGCCTCGAAACGGGCGCTGAGTTCGGCGCTGGTCTGGTTTTGCCCGGGCCAGGCGGGGTCGATCACGCGGGCGCGCAGGGTGGCGGAGGCGGCGATGCGGAACGGGGCCTCGAAGCGCGGCGAGCCGGCGGTGGGGGCGGTGCCGTCGAGCGTGTAGTGAATGTCGGCGGGGGCCGGGACACGCTCGAAGGCGACGAGCTGGCCGCCCGCCGGCATCGGGAGGAGCGGGGTCGCGCCGTCGCGGCGGGTGGTGCGGACATCGTTGGCGTCGTAGCGGTCGCCGTTGGCGAGTAGGACGGGACGGGCGGGCGCGGCGGGGTTGGCGAGGGCCGTTTTGCCGTCACGGGTGAAGTCGAAGACGATGCGGCCGCCGTCGGTCCGGGCGAAGCGATACACGTCGCGCTGTTTGCCCAAGGTGACCGAGAGCGAGGTTCGGCCGGTGTTCCAGGCGGTGACGGGGAGCGGGTCGCCGGAGCGATGCGGGTAGAAAAGAAGGCGGAACTCGGGCGACCGGGTGAGGGCGGGAACGACGAGCTGGGTGAAGCGGTTGAAGGGGCGTTCGGGGCGGGCGGGGAGAACCTGGATGCGGGGGGCCGGGTAGCCGTAGTCGCTGTTGCGATGGAGCACGCGAATCAGCAGCAGCGGATCGCCTTTTTTGACCACGGGCTTGCCGGTGGCGGGATCGCGCGGGGTGCCGCCGACGGCGAGGAGAAATTCGCTTTCGCGAAGCTCGGAGGGTTCGACGTTCTGGAACTGGATCTCGGTGGTCTTGGCATCGACGACGACGGCATCGTCGGGGAGGTTGAACGAGGTTTCAAAGAGATGCGTCGCGTCGTCGGCGCGGCGGGCGTCGTCGAAAACGAGCACATAGGGTCGGTCGCCGCGGGCAAGGTGGACGGTGCGCTCGGCCTGGGCGACGGGCTGGTTGTCGCCGTAGAATTCGACCAGGCGCGTCTCGCCGCTCCACGGGCCGTAGTCGGTGTGGGCGTAGCCGTCGTTGAAGGCGACGGTGCCGGGGTGAAAGGCGACCTGCAGATCGCGCGTGAGGTCGAAGTTTTTCTCCGTGAAGGGCGCGTAGTAGGGAAGTTTTCCCGACGCGGAGGCCAGCGGGTGGACCTGCATGATCTTGTTGTGCGCGTAGGCCAACCGGGCGTCACCGGCGGCGGAGATCCCGTGCGGGCCCTCATTGACGCCGAGCCACACGCCGGGCACGGGCGGCCAGGAGAGGCCGCGGCCGTCGATGGTCAGCATGTTCTGCAGGCCGGTGGACTTGACCGCGAGGAGGTCCTCATCGCGCAGCCAGTTGACGCCGTCTTTCCAGAGCGTGAGGCGATTGGCCTCGGAGCCTTCGTGGCCACCGTAGAAAAAGTCCTGCTTGTTGACGAAGCCAAGGTGGAGATCGCCGATGCGCCAAGAGTTGCGGGCCTCGAGGTAGCCGCGGAGATCGTCGTGCCAGGTAACGGGGAGTTTCAGGGCATCGATGGCGGCCTGGGAGGTCCAGTCGGCGAGTTTGCCGGCGCGGTCGTCACCGGGGCCGCCGCCGGCGAAGAGGAGAAGGAGTTCGGGGGCGATGCCGACGGGGTCGGGCCACTTGGCGGCCGGGTCGGTCAGGAAATCGTGGGACGAGAGCGTGGCGCTGTAGAGCAGATCGTAGGAGCGGTTCTCGGGGTAGAGGAAACGCATCAACCAAATGACGTGGAAGGCGGAAGCGCGCATCTCGTCGCGGATGCGCCACCGGCCATTCTCCCAGCGCAGGGTGGACTGGAAAAAGCGGAGCTTGGCGACGAGGTGATCGTGGCGGAGGAACTGAGGATCGCGGCGGCCAACGGCGACGAAGGCGGAGGTGTTGAGCCAGCCCTTGATCGACTCGAAACACATGCCGTCGGGGCTCAGATACCAGTCGAGCATGGCGCGGGCCTTGTCGGCGGAGCGGGCGAAGGTCTTGGCGGGGAAACCGGGTCGGCCCTCGACGAGCAACATGAGGCGGATGAACTCCATGCCGAAGCCCTTGTGGTTGTTGATCAGGAAGTGGTCGGGCTCGCAGAGGTAGTTGGAGAAGCGGTCGGCGACGAGGCGGGTGATGATCCGTTCGGCAAGGTCGCGGTCGGCTTCGGAGAGCCAGCCGTAAAGGTAATCGTAGTCGAGGAGCGTCCAGATTTCGGAGGGCGGTTCGGGGTCCTGGCTGGCGACGAGGGACCGTTCGGCGGACCAGATGTTTTGGCGGTCGGGCTGGGCGTCGAGGCGGTCGAGCTTGGGTTCGAGGGCGCGGAGTTTTTCGACAAACTGGGCGGCGAGGGCGCGGCCGAGGGTGTCGTCCTGCGCGATGAGGGCGGAGAAGGCGGAGCGAGAGTCGCGGACGCGGGTCCAGAGGGTGCGGAACTCCAGCGGGGCGGCATCGCCCCGGGCGACGCGGGCGCGGATGGCGGCGACGTCCTCGGGCGTG
>JAIXVP010000110.1 GCA_027482905.1 Opitutaceae bacterium | reverse complement strand
TTCCTCCTTCCGCCCCATGCCCTCCGTCCCCGGTCTCCGCAGTCCCTACGCCCGCGTCGGTCGCCTCGTCTATTTCGGGCGCATGCTCGACAAAATCCGCCTGCACGCCGCCGGCGCCCTGCCCGCCGATTACCTGGACAACCTCGGCGACGCCAAACCCACCGTGTTCGACGGCCGCATCTGCCGTTTCCTGCGCGTCCCCTTTGCCGAGATCCAAGCCCGCGTGCTCGCCGAGCCCGCCGCCAGCGATTCCGAGCACCTCGCCTGGGTCGAGGCCCGCGCCGTCGCCGCCGGCCACCCGCCTCGCACCGACGAGGAATGCGAGATCTTCAGCGCCTTCCTCAGCAAACGCGGCTGGCGCGACGCGGGCGCCGCCATCCTCGCCCAGCGCGCAGCCGAGCCCGCCGTCGCCGGCCGCCCCATTTCCACGGGATTCGACTACATCGATTTCGACGAGGGCCGCGACCCCGTCGCCACTCGCGCCTGGGAGATCAAACCTCTCGTCATCGTGGTCATGGGCGTGTCCGGCGCCGGCAAGACCACCCACGGTCGCGCCCTCGCCGACGCCCTCGGTTGGGACTTCGCCGACGCCGACGACCACCACTCCGCCGCCAACGTCGCCAAAATGCGCGCCGGCACCCCGCTCGACGACGCCGACCGCGCCCCCTGGCTCGCCGCCCTGCGCGCCTTGATCGAGCGCCACCTCGCCGCCGAACGCCCGTTGGTGCTGGCTTGTTCCGCCTTGAAACAAACCTACCGCGACGCCCTCTGGGCCGACCGCCCGCGCATGCGCCTCGTCCACCTGGAAGGCTCCCGCGAGGAACTCGCCGCCCGGCTCGCCGCCCGCGCCGACCACTTCATGCCCGCGACCCTGCTCGACACCCAACTCGCCGACCTCCAGCCCCCCGCCGACGCCGTCCGCGTGGCCATAGCCCTCCAAGTCGAGGCCCAGATCGCCACCACCCGCTCCACGCTGGGCGTTTGAGGCGAACGAAAAGGCAATCCGGAGATCCAGTGCGCCCACGGACATATCCCGAGCCGGCCGGCCGATCATCGAGAGGCTGCGGATCTGCTCAGCCTCCTCGCCCCCGGCTCCTTGACCCGCACTTGCCGAGATCGAAGCTTACCCCGTCGCCAAGGGCTTTTACCACGTTGCAACGTCCGTTTACCTCGTCGCAACGGCCACCAACTGTGTCGCGACGGTGAATTACCGCGCTGCAATCGCGGTTTACCTTGCTTCAACGGGCTTGTGATGCGTGAAAACACGCAGCTACCCGCCTGCAATGAGCCCTCACCGCGCTTCAACGCCCGCCGACCGGCCTGCGATGGGCATCGACGGCGATGCAAGGGCCGCCGACACGCCTGCAACCCACGCCGACAACGCTGCAATTGAGACCGGCAGGCCTGCAATTGAGACCACCCACGCTGCAATCATCGGCGTCGGCGTTGCAAAAGCCGCATTCAAAACGGTTTCCACCCTTGCGGTCCCGTCGGACCGCGCGCCGGCCCCTTTGGCCGGCGCAATCAACCCATGCCCGAACAAACACACCACCCGCCATGAATGATCGCATCCAAAACCGTCTGAACATGCTCACCGCCAGCATCACCCTTGTCCATAGCCCCGCCCACCGTGCGGTCTGGGAGGGCAAGGAGCCGCTCGCGTTCGGCGAAGATCTCGCCGCCCTGAAGACCGACCTCGCCGCCACCGTCTCGCTCGCTGCCAAGCTTGGCGGCGCGTTGCCCGGCGCCTCCGACGCCAAGGACGAGGCCGAAACCGCCCTGGAAGACGCCGCTTACCTCGTCGTCACCGGTTTGCGCAGTTTCTACAAGAAGACCGGGGCCACCGAGGCGCTGGGGAAAATCAACTTCTCCAAGAGCCACCTCCAACGCCTGCGCGACGCCCAGCTAGTGGCCGACGCCACCGCCATCCTCGCCGCCGCGCAGTCGGCCGGCACCCAACCCGAGGCGGTAAAACGCGGCGTCACCCCCGCCGCCGTCTCCGCCCTCTCGGCCGCGCTCGCGGCCTACGACGCCCTGCTCGCCAAGCCCCGAACCAACCAGGTGTCGCGCAACACCCTGCTGCGCGAGCTCACCACCCGCATCGGGGCGCACCTCGAGGCCATCGCCGGCCTCGACGACCTCGTCCTCCACTTCGGCGGCACCGCCGAAGGCCGGCGCTTCATCGACGCGTGGCAGTCCGCCCGCGTGATCATCGACGCCGGTGGCAGCCCGGCCGATAACGACGAACCGACCGCCGCCACCCCCGCGACGCCCGCCGCACCGCCCACCTCCGGAGCTTGAGCCGTTCGCGTTACGTTCCGGCAAGTTGCCGGTCCTTTCCCGGAAAAAGCTGGCGGCGCTGCGGTGATTACGCAGGACTCGCCGCCGTTGGTCCCGAATCCGAAAATCACGCCGCCAATCATCCGTATCCAATAACTAAACACATCACTTTCGCGTAGCTTCGGCTGCTGTCCGCTCAGAAACCTGGAAATTTCTCGGACCCGAAAAGCGCATCGATCTGCGCCCCGTCCTGGGGCGCATCGAAAGCGTCTTTTCGTGGGCTCTTCCAGGTGCCTTGAGCGGGACGCAAGTAAGTGCGTCCCTCTTTTGTGCCCGGATTTCTTAAAACTGCTTCCCGCCTTCCAGCCTTCCCCATTCCACCCTCCGTTTCCTCGTCATGCGTCCGCCGCCCATTCTCCTCACCCTTGCGAGCCTGCTCGCCGCGCCGTCGCTCCTCGCCGCCGACGCACTCGACGGCATCCCCGTAACCGTCCTTTCCCGCAGCACGGTGACCGAGGGCGAGCGCACCATCACCTACGTTCGCATCCGCCCGCCCGCCCTGCCACCCCGGCCCGTCCCCGCGCCCGCGCCTGCCGGCGAGCCCTCCGCCGCCGACCTCGCGGAGTGGGCGCGACTGGAGGCCAAGCCGCGTATCACCCTAGCGATCTCCGCCACCGTGCATCTTCGCCCGCCGGTCGTCACCGAACTGCGCTGGCGCTCCGCCGGCCGCGAGTGGGTGGCCTGGAGCAACGTCGATTTCCGGCTGCTCTCCCAGCTCGCCGACTGGGAAACCGAGGCCGCGGTCTACAACTGGTTTGCCTTCATGAGCGAAGTCGGCCCGGAGGACGACGAACGCCCCGCCGAGCTCGGCCTCGCGCCCGCCTCCGAGCAAACCCCGGCCGAATACGTCGTCGAAGGCACGCCCGCCGAGGTCGCGGCCGCCGAGGCCGAGCTGACCCCGCTCGATTATCTGCACGCCTTCCACGACGTGAACCGCGCCGAACTCCTAGCCGCCCAGGCCGCCCGCGAGGCCGCCGCAGCCGAGGCCGCACGTCAGGCCGCCCTCGCCCCGCCGAAGCCGAAGGACCAAACGATCTATTTCTGGAAAATCGAAACACCCGCCGCCACGCCATGAACCGCCGCCTATCCCGTCTCCTCCCGGCCTCCACGGTCTTGTTTCTCGCCGCCGCCTTCACGCCGCTCACGACCCGCGCCCAGACCGCCAACGAGCTTAATGAAGGTATGCGCCTTACCGCCAATTTCGATGCACCCGGCACGTATGAGGTCAGTTGGTGGGGCCGCGCCGGCCAAATCTATTTTCTTCAGCGCAGCGAGGACCTCGTTTCCCCCTGGGGTTACTTCCCGCTGATCGAAACCGGCCGGGACGCCGCAGTTCGCTACGGTTTCTCCACCCCGAACGACCGAATCTTCGTGCGCCTGCGGCTGCAGGAATCGACCCTCGCAGATCCCTACGGCGCTGATTCCGACGGGGATGGGATACCCGATGGCTGGGAGTTGGAGCACGGTCTCAATCCATTTGATGCAAGCGACGCGACCGTCGTCGTCGCGAATTTGAGCAATCTGGCGCTGTATCAAAATTCCGTCGGTCCGGGAGCCGATCCGACCACGACGACGCCGACCGGGCTCGTCGTCTATTCACCGTGATCGGCTTTGTATATCAACCTTGAACATCGTTCCAATGCCTCCCGCCATACGCCGACTATTCGCCGTTGTCGCCCTGTTGTTCGCCCTGCCCTTCGCGCAGGCGGGCAAAGTGGAAAATATCATCCTTTTGAACGACTATTCGGATGATAATCCGGAGGATCAGG
>JAIXVP010000120.1 GCA_027482905.1 Opitutaceae bacterium | reverse complement strand
GCCGTCGCGGCTGGCGGCGGCGAGCAGGTTGTGCCGGTGCTGGAAGGCGACCGCGACGAGCGGGGCGTCGTGCGGGAGCATGGTGGGTTCGCGGCCCTCGGGGCCGGCGCCGGCGCAGTCCCACACGCAGACGTCCTGGCCGCCTGTGGTGGCGAGCCTTTGGCCGGTGTGGTTAAAGCTGATCTGGCGCACCTTGGTCTCGTAGCCGCTCATGTGGAACTCCTGGTCCTCCTCGGGCAGCCAGAGGTGGACGGAGGGGTCGGCGTTGCCCGACACAAGCCAGCGGCCGTCCGGCGGCGACCAGGCGAGGGTGGCGATGCCCTGGGCGTAGGGAAATTCCTTCTGGGCGAGGTGGTCGTCGGCGTCCCAGAGGCAGACGCCGCCGAAGTAGGCGGCGGCGAGGGCGCCGCCCTGCGGATGCCAGGCGAGGGCGGAGAGGGTCTTGGGGGCGGGTTTGAAGCGGTGTGCGATCGTCGCGTCGGGGCCCAGGAAAACCAGGTCGCGGCCCGAGGCGGCGGCGAGGAGCGGGGCAACGGGCGCCTTGCCGGCGGGCGCGGCGGGGCGCCACGCGAGGTGCTCGATCCAGGCGGAGCCGAGTGCGGCGGTGGCCAGATGCTGGCCGGCGACGGCGTCCCAAAGTTTCACCGCGCCGTCCTGGCCGCCGGAGGCGAGCAGGGAGGCGGCGGCGCCGGGAGCGGCGGGGGCGAAGGCCAGGCAATTGGCGCCGTCGGTGTGGCCGGGCAGCTCGCGGCGGTTTTCGCCGGTGGGGCCGGCGAAGAGGTGCAGCGGACCGGCCTGGGAGGCGGCGGCGAGGTGGGCGCCGTCCGGCGACCAGGTGAGGTCGATGACGTAGTCGTCGATGGGGGCGGCCCAGGTTTTATGCAGCTGCATGGGCGGCAGGTTGCGCGTGGGACCGAGCTTGTCCACTGCGCGCCGAGGCGTTCCGGGCCGGGTCGGTAACTTTTTCCGCCGGGGCTGGGCAGTTTTGCCGATCTGAAGCTGCGCGTTTCGCTAAGCGTTGCAAGTTAATGATAAACAAAACTGGCATCGGCATTGCTAACCGTTGGGCATGAACTCGATCCTCTCCGCTGAACGCCTTGTGGGCGAGCCGGCCGACCCGCGTTGGGCGGAGCTGGAGCGGTGGACGCTGGAGGCCTGTCTGCTGCGGGCGGAGGGTCGCGAGGCGGAGGCGGTGGGGGTGTTGCAGGAGCGCATCCCGGGGCTCATCCGCGCTTGGAGCGAGGCGGCCGGGCTGGCGCGTCCGGTGGTGCAGGAACGCCTGCGGACGATGTTTGCCGACGCGCAGCGTTTTGTCGCCCGCGGGCTGGCCCACCGGCGGCTGATCACGGCGGAACTCGCCGGACGCGCCGAGGGGCGACCCACGGTCGCGGCGGGCGTAGCAGGCAGCGGCGGGCGACTCGGGCTGCGCCGCGCCGTGGCGGTCGACGACGTTGTCGGCATGCTCGACGGCCTGGCCGAGGCCGAGCGCGAGGTCCGGCGCGAAGCGATCTGGCCGATGCGTTCCGCCGCCACCCTCGCCGCCGCGCGGCTCTGACTTTTTTCCGTCCACCCATCGTCTCAACCCACAACCCATACATCGTCATGTCCAAGACCCTCGCCGCTCCCGCCGCCCGCGTCGTTTCCTCCGCCGTCGCCTCCTCGTCCGCCTCCGCCACCGACACGCTGCTGGTCGGTTTTGATTGGGGCACCAATATCTCCAGTGTGCAGGCCGCGCGCGCCGACAGCACCGAGCTGCTCGTCCAGGAACTCATCCCGACCGTCGTCGGCTACGCGCACGACGACGTGCTCGACGGCATTCTGCCCGGCGACGAGCGCGTGTTTTTCGGCAAACTCGCCCAGAAACACCGCCAGCACGTCCGCCTGGTGCGCCCGCTCAGCGGCGGTGTGATCGCCGACCGCGCGGCGGCGCGCGACTTCGCCAAGCACATCCGCTCGCGTTTGCCGGAACAGTCTGGCGAAATCCGCGCCGTGATCGGGATGCCGGCCAGCTCCGATTTGCAGGCCCGGGAAAACGCCCGCGCGGCGGTGCAGGGGCTGTTCGCCAAGGTCATCTTCGTGCCCGAGCCCTTCCTCGCCGCCCTCGGCTACCGCGACGAGTCCCGCCTGCGCGACTCCGAGTATCAGGATCCGGTGCTCAACTCGCTCTACGTTGACATCGGCGCCGGCTCGACCGACGTGTGCGTCGTGCAGGGCCGTTATCCGACGGCGGACGACCAGCTGAGCGCGCCCTTCGCGGGCGACGCGGTCGACCAGATCATCCTCGACGCCGCGCTCGCGGCCTATCCGGACTCCGGCCTGACCCTCGCCAAGGTGCGTGAGGCGAAGGAAAAACACTCTTTCGTGATGGGCGAGGAGGGCCACGCGCCCGCGCTCGTGACCGTCATGGTGGCGGGCAAGCCGCTTAAAATCGATCTCACCGCGCAGATCGCCAAGGGCTGCGAGGCGCTGCTTGAAAAGACCTTCGAGATGACGCGCGAGCTGATCGCCCGGGCCGAGCCCGACTCCATCGGCGACCTGTTGCAGAACGTCATCGTGACCGGAGGCGGCAGCCTTATACGCGGTTTCGGCGTGGCGCTCCAGACCAAGCTGCTGGAGGAGGGTTTTGAGAATCCCCGCGTGCGTGTCCTGGGGCAAAACTACAAGGATCATGTCGCCCGCGGCGCGCTCAAGACCGCCCGCCAGGCGCAGGACCGCCACTGGCAGCACGTCATCGGCTGAGTCGTTCCGCCCGAGGACGAGTTGTTTCCAACCCGGGGCCGTCGGCCCCGGGTTTTTGTTTGGCCGGCGCGAGTTCGGTGCCCCCGCACCTGGGCTTCAACCCTGCCAGGCGCGGGCGGTCTGGCGTTGGGCGCCGAGGCCGTCGATGCCGAGCTCGACGACGTCGCCGGGTTTCAAATACAGCGGGGGCTTCTGGCCGAGGCCGACGCCGGCGGGCGTGCCGGTGGAGATGACGTCGCCCGGGAGGAGGGTCATGAACAGGCTCAGGTAGCTCACGACAAAGGGAACGTCGAAGATGAGGTTGCGGGTGTTGCCGTCCTGGAATTTGCGGCCGTTTACGGTGAGCCAGAGGCGGAGATTGGAGGAATCGGGCACTTCGTCGGCGGTGACGAGCCAGGGGCCGAGGGGGGCGAAGGTGTCGGCGCTCTTGCCCTTGACCCACTGGCCGCCGCGTTCGAGCTGCCAGGCGCGTTCGCTGTAGTCGTTGTGCACGGCGTAGCCGGCGATGTAGGCGGGCGCCTCGGCGACGGAGACGTGACGGGTGACGCGACCGATGACGACGGCGAGCTCGACCTCCCAGTCCGTTTTTTCGGAGTTGCGCGGGATGACGAGGTCGTCGTCGGGGCCGACGAGGGCGGTGGTGGATTTGAAGAAAACGACGGGCTCGGCGGGGGTGGCCATGCCGGATTCGGCGGCGTGGTCGCGGTAGTTGAGGCCGATGCAGATGATCTTGCTCGGGCGGGCGAGAGGCGGGCCGAGTCTGGCTCCGGCGGGCACGAGCGGGGCGGACGCCGCGGCGGGCGAGGCGAGCCAGGCGGCGAGGCGGGCTAGGCCGTCGGTGGCGAAGAACTTTTCGTCGTAGTCGGGGAAGGCGGCGGAGACGTCGAGGCGTCGGCCGTCGGGCAGCAGGACGGCGGTATTTTCGTGGCCGGCGGGGCCGAAGCGGAGGAGTTTCATGGCGAAGGGAGGGAGGTCGGGGCGGAGCGCTTAGCGCAGCAGGGTGACGCCGCCGTCGATGTCGTAGGCGGAGCCGGTGATGAATCCGGCCTCGTCGGAGCAGAGGAAGGCGGCGAGGGCGGCGACCTCGGCGGGTTCGCCCATGCGGCCGATGGGTTGGGAGGCGGAGAGTTTTTGGAACATCTCGGCTTCGCGGCCGGGGTAGTTTTTGGCGATGAAACCATCCACGAAGGGGGTGTGGACGCGGGCGGGGCAGACGCAGTTGCAGCGGATGGCTTTGTCCACGAAGTCGCGGGCGACGGAGAGGGTCATGCTGAGCATGGCGCCCTTGGTCATGGAGTAGGCGAAGCGATCCTGGAGGCCGACCTTGGAGGCGATGGAGGCGAGGTTGAGGATGGCGCCGCCGCCGCGCGCGAGGAGCTTGGGGATGCCGAAGTGGAGGGTGTGGTAGGCGCCGCGGACATTGACGGCGTAGAGGCGGTCCAGGTCGGCGGCGGAGGTGGTGAGCACGCTGCCGACGTGGGCGATGCCGGCGTTGTTGATCAGGATGTCCAGGGTCTCGATTCCGGCGAAGGCGGCCTGCATGGACTCGGTGGCGGAGACGTCGGCGGCGACCACGGTCGCGGTGCCGCCGGCGGCGGCGATCTCGTCGGCGACGGCCTGGCCGGCCTCGGGTTTCAACTCGAGGATGACGACGTG
>JAIXVP010000151.1 GCA_027482905.1 Opitutaceae bacterium | reverse complement strand
TGCAGCTCAACGTCCTCTCCGCCGGAGACCGCTCGGCCCTCGAACGCCTCGTCGCCGACGGAGATGCCAACCGCCAGGCGTGGCTCGACGCCATCGCCCTCCTCGCCACGAAGGTGGAAACCTTCGTGGAGGACCCCGCCAAAGCCGGTTCTTTCAAGAGCGACGGCTCGCCGGACCTAGTCGGCCCGTCGGATCTCGCCACCGTGGACGATTCCGACACCGCCGTGGTCAGGTATGCCCTCACCGCCACCGGCGCGGGCAGCGGTTGGGTCACCATGATTTACGGCAACGGCCAGGCTTTCACGCCCGAGGGCGACCCCGTCGCCGTGAAAGTTTTCCGCGTCACGCCGCAGCTCTACACCGGCGACCTCAAGGTCCTGCCGTCGCTCAACCCGCTCGACGAGCAGGTTACCCTCCGCCACAGCGGCGACTTCGCCGCCAAACCCGAAGACTATGAATTCGAGTGGCGCCACGCCCCGCCGCAAAACGGCCAGCCTCCGGCCACTTATACCTACGCGCTCACTTCGCGTCTCGGCGCCTCCTGGCGGCTTGTCCCCGGCCCTGCCGACGCCCTGCCGACAGAGCAGGAATACGACGCGGCCCAAACTATCACGCTGCCACGCACGACCACGATCCGCCAGCCCGGCTCGACCGGCGGCACCGCTTTGCCCGGCCTCGTCGTGCGCTCGACGGCGGGCGTGGACTTTTCCTCCGGCGTGCCCGCACAGCTTGTGTTTAGCGCCGGCGTCGCCGACCTCACCGGGTTCGTGCTTTATGTGAATGGCGTGCCCGCGCTCGCCTACCAGGCGCCCGCGTCTTTCACGAACGTCGCCGCCTCGACCGGACTCGCCGCTGACGGCCTCGCCCGCCAGTTTTTGTTGGACGGGAATTTTTTCCAGCCGGGGGTCAATCGTCTCGAGGTCGCCGTTTATACCACCGCCGATGCGGGCGTAAGTTCCGGAATCGACTTCCGGCTTCACGCCTCCACCGAGACCGACCAAGTCGTCGCCGTCGGCTCGCCGTGGACCTTGCCCGGCAGCACGCTGACCAACGAAGTCGTGGTCGGCGGCGCGCCGTCCGCGCCCCTCGGCAGCCCCCTGCTCGTGATGTCGGACAACTACTTCACCATGCGCTACCGGCCCAAGGCCTCCGCCAACAGCGTCGCCGGCACCGCCTGGTCGCGCTGGATGCCGCCCAAGTTGGTCGAGGGCTGGATCAAACGCGTGCTTGCCGGCATCAACCCCTTTAACCAACGCATCGGCGATCTTTACAACAACGCCGTCGATACCGACGTGAGCATCCTCACCCAGGCCGGCAAACGCTGGGAAGGCGACATCGCCCTTTCTCTCGAAAACATCAACAACTTCGGCCTGATCGAGATCTACGAGACCGTCCTCAACCGCGCCAAGTCGATGAGCATCGACTCCGGCTACGACTATGGAGCCGCCAACGACGCTCTCCTCCTCGCCGCCGGCTACCTCAACGACCTCTACACTATTCTCGGTAACGAGGCCTACGCCGACGCCGCGAATCCCACCATCTCCGTTGACGACGCCACGACCGTCACCGAGGTGAACACCGCCCGATTCTCCTTCGAAGGCCAAGTCGCCAATGTGCTTGAGGAGGAACTCTCGCTGCTCCGGGGCCGCGACGATTTTCTCGCGCCCGGGGTCACCATAGCGCCCTCATACAACCGCCTTTATTGGAATTATACCCGGGGCATCGTCTCGGGGGAGGCGCTCTACGCGGTGAACTACAACATCCGCGAGAAAGCCGGCAGCGCCACCGCCAACGGCACGCTCGATGCCGCCGATGCCCAACTCATGTTCCCGCAGGGCCACGGCGATGCCTACGGCCACTACCTCACCGCCCTTGCCAACTACTACCGGCTGCTCACCAACCCCAACTTCACTTGGACGCCGCGCGCCGAGACCGTGACGGTTCTGGGCCAGGCCGTCACCGTCGACTACTTCGACGAGCGCAAGTTCGCCGACGCAGCCGCGAACCTGGCCCGCACCGGCCAGCAGGTGGTCGCCCTCACGCACCGGCAGAACTACAAGGACGACCCGCTTTCCGGCTGGTCCCATTTCCGCGACGGCAAGTCCAACTCCCAAACCGGAGTCATCCGCCAGTGGGGCCTCGACGAATGGTCGTCTCGCACCGCACAGGGCTCCTATTACAACTGGGTCGTCGGCAACGCGATCCTCCCCGACAAGGATACCGATCCCGACCACTCCGGCGTCCAGGTCATCGACCGCACCACCGTGCCATCGCTCCGCGAGCTCGCCGCGGTCGGCGGCTCGCTCCAAACCACGATGGACAACGCCAACGCGCGCCTCAATCCGCTCGGCTTGAGCCCCGGCGCCATCGCGTTCGATATATCGCCCACGGATCTCAAGGCCGGGAAATCCCACTACGAGCAGATCTACGAACGCGCTCTCCGCGCCACCCTCAACGCCAAGGGCGCCTTCGACCAAGCCGGGAGGATGACACGCCTCCTCCGCAGCCAGGAAAACAACCTGGCGACCAGCAATTCCGCCATCGTCGATCAGGAGCGCGCGTTCGTAAAGCAGTTGATCGAGATCTACGGCACGCCCTATTCGGGCAGCATCGGCCCGGGCAAAACCTACGCGCAAGGCTACGCAGGACCCGACACCGCCCAATGGTTTGTCATCGACCGACCGACCGACTTCGTGGACACCACCGCGCCGGTCACCGTGCAGCTCCGCGTGCCGGTCGGCATCAAGACTTTCACCACCTTCGACGTGGACTCGGTGAAGAACGCCTACGAATCCGACGACGAAGGGGTCGCGGTGACCAAGTCCGTGACCATCCAGCCCAACCAATTCGTGCAGTATGCCGACGTGTGGCGCGGCGGCGGCGATCCGCTCGGTTCGCGCGCGGTCACCGGCACTTTGCAACAATCGTTGCTGGACGCACACCAAGCCCACGCCGCCTTCCTTGCCGGGACGGACCGGCTCCGGGCGAAGCAAAACGAGTTCCAGCGCCGCCACGATCTCTACCTCGAGTTGGTCGATACCCGGCTGCAGACCGACAACGCCCAAGGCATCGCCGACGAGCAGATCCTTCGTCTCATGAGCGTGCAGAAGGCGCTGCGGGCGGCGGCGCTGCGGGAGGAGTTGGCGGGAAACTTCCTTATGAACATCGCTTCGGCCGTCGCGGAGTTTCTTCCACGGGTCGTCGGGTTGTCCCAAGACCCTTCGTCGGCGGTTTCTGGCGGTATCCTGTTCGCCGGCTCCACCACCGGGAACATTTTGCTTACCACCGCCGGTGTTAAAACCGCCTTGGCGGACAGTCTCGACCTGGACATGGCCGACATTCAAGGCGGGGTCGACGGCTTGGCCGATGAACTCGGCTTCACCTATCAACAGGCCCAGGTCGCCTACGAATTCGAACTCGTTTATCGCGAACTGCTCGCCCAATACACCGAGATCGACCGCCTCGCTTCCGACGTCCAGCGTAAGACCGAGCGGGTTCGCAATCTGATTGCCGAAGGAAACCGCCTCCTCGAAGACCGCGAGATTTTCCGTCAACGCGCCGCAGCCCTCATCCAAGGCTACCGCACGAAAGACGTTACCTTCCGCACCTTCCGCAACGAGGCGCTCGAACAATACCGCTCCCTCTTCGACCTTGCCTCGCGCTACAACTATCTTGCCGCGAAGAGCTACGATTACGAGACCGGCCTGCTCGGTTCCACCACCGGACAGGACGTGATCAACAAGATCGTCGCCGCCCGCGCCCTCGGCGACCTGACCGGCGGCGTCCCGCAAGCCAGCGTGGGCACCACCGGCGACGCCGGCCTCGCCGGCACCATGGCCCGCCTCCAGTCCGATTGGTCCGTCGCCGAGGGACGCCTCGGCATCAACAACCCGGACCAAAACGGCACGCTGTTCTCCCTGCGCCGCGAACTCTTCCGTCTTCTCGACGACGCCGAGCGCGCCGACGACGACTCCGCCTGGCGCCAGGTCCTTGAACAACACATCGTGCCGGATCTCCTCGCCGATCCCGACGCGGCCGCGCTCTGCAACAATCTCCGCAAACCCTCCGGTGGCGCCGTGCCGGGCATAATCATCCCCTTCCGCACCGCCATCGAGCACGGGAAAAACTTCTTCGGCCTCACCCTCGCCGGTGGCGATCACGCCTACACCCCGTCCAACTTCTCCACCAAGATTTACGCCACCGGCCTCGTCTTCCGCGGCTACGTCGGCATGGACCCCTACGTTTTCGGCACCCCCTCCGCCGGCGTGCCCGCCAGCACCGCTCCCAATGCTCTCAGCGCCACGCCCTACGTCTATTTCGTCCCCACCGGCACCGATTACCAGCTCGCGCCCTCCTTCGGCGACACCGGAGCGGCCCGAGGTTGGAACGTCCGCGACCAAGCCCTCCCGCTGCCCTTCAACCTCGGCGCCACCGCCTTCTCCGACACCCAGTTCTTCAACGCCAACGCCACCCTCAGCGAACAACCTTGGATCCTGCGCAAACACCCCGCCTTCCGCCCGGTCGCCGATCCCGCGTTCTTCTACAGCTCCCTGCCCCAGGAGTTCACCAACGCCCGCCTCGTGGGCCGCAGCGTCTGGAACGGACAGTGGAAACTCATCATCCCCGCCTACACCCTCTACGGCAACGAGCAGGAGGGCCTCAACCGCTTCGTCGCTACCGTGAAAGACATCGAACTCTTCCTCCGCACCTACTCCCACTCGGGCAATTGACCATGCCAATCCCCACAAAGCCCGTCTCGCCGTCGCCGCTCTTGCGCGAACCCTCGCGGTTGAAAAAACATTCCATCCGCCTCGCCCTCTTCCTCGCCCTCGCCGCCCCGCTCGCCGCCGCCGTCCCGCACGTCGTCGGCCACCAGGGCCGCGTGACCGTGCTGGGCCTGCCCTTCGAGGGCACCGGCCGCTTCAAGTTCGCCTTGGTGGACGCCGGCGGCACCCGCACCTACTGGAGCCACGACGGCACCTCTGTCGGCGGTTCGGCCCCGACCTCCTTCCTCACTCTTCCCGTGAGCCAGGGTCTGTTCTCCCTCGCCCTCGGCGACACCGCCATCCCCGGCATGGCGCCGCTCGCCGCGAGCGACTTCCTGCCGGCCGACCTCCGCCTTCGCGTGTGGTTCGACGACGGCGTGCGCGGCTTCCAACAACTCGCGCCCGACCAGAGCTTCAGCGCCACGCCCTACGCCTTCCAGGCCGCGCAACTCAGCGCCGCGCCCTCCGTGCCCGTGCTCGGCTGGGGCCTCGACCCCGGCGGCACGCCCACGCTTCCATCATTCCCGCTTCCCGTCCGCCAGATCGCCGCCGGCGCCGGCCACGGGCTCGCATTGCTCGCCGACGCCTCCGTAGTCGCCTGGGGCCGCAACACCGAGGGCCAGACCACCGTCCCCGCCGGCGTGTCGCCCGCCGCCTTCGTCTCCGCCGGCCTGCAACACAGCCTAGCGATCACCGCCACCGGCACCGTCATCGCCTGGGGTCGCAATGACGCCGGCCAGGCCACCGCGCCCGCCGGCCTCTCCGGCGTCACGCGCGTCGCCGCCGGCGAACTCCACTCTCTCGCCCTCAAAGCCGACGGGACCGTCGTCGCCTGGGGCGATAACTCCTTCGGCCAGTCGACCGTCCCCGCCGGCCTAGCCGGGGTCGTCGCCCTCGCCGCCGGC
>JAIXVP010000077.1 GCA_027482905.1 Opitutaceae bacterium | reverse complement strand
CGCCCAGTTGCTCGACACCGGCCTCGGCATCCTCCGCGCCATCCACACCCAGGGCATCGCCGACCCCGAGGACATGGGCGGCAACGAGGCCCTCGGCCGGCTCCGCATGTTCCAGGTCGTGCGCGCCGACGGCAGCGTCGCCACCCGCCCGGTCGACACCCTCGAGGACGCCCTCACCTACCTGCGCGTCAACCTCGCCGCCGAGGAATCCGACCGCGCCCGCGGCTCCGCCCTGTATCGGATCCTTCGCGACGGCGTGGTGCCCAACCTCGCCTTCGACCGCGACGCCTCCCTCGCCCGCGAGGTCGAGGCCGTCCGCGACCTCCGCCCCGTGGTCGTGACGGTCGAGCGCGGCCAGTCCATCATCGAGCCCGACACCCGCGTCACCACCGCGCAGTTCGAGATGCTGGAGGCCCACCGCCGCGCCCTCGCCGCCGCCACCTCGCCGATCGACGAGAGCCTCCGCCTCTCCGGCCGCATCCTGCTGGTTCTCGCCATGCTCGCCGCCTCGCTGATCTACATCCGCCTCGAGGACCCCGAGACCCTCCTTTCCAACTCCCGCCTCGCCCTGCTCGCGCTCGTCGTCCTGACCAACCTCGCCCTCGTTCGCGCCACCTACTCGCTCGGCTCGCTCGACGTCTTCCTGGAAAACACCACCGCCGCCGCCCTCCTCCCCTATCTCGCCCCCGTGTTGATCGCGCCGCTCATCGTGGCTCTGTTGATCGACGCCGGCTCGGCCATTTTTATGGCGCTGTTCCTGTCCATCTTCACCTCGGTGATCTGGGGCGGCCGCCTCGATCTGCTGGTGCTGGAGTTCCTCGCCTCCCTCGTCGCCATCCAGGGCGTGCAACAAACCCGCCACCGCAACCGCATCCTCCGCGCCACCTTCCACGCCGGCGTCACCCTCGCCGCCGGCGTCGCCATGCTCGGCCTCGCCGACCGCCTGCCGCTCCTCGCCGTCGCCAAGCAGATGCTCGCCGGCCTCGCCGCCGCCCTGCTCTGCGGCGTGCTCGTCGTCGGCCTGCTGCCCTTCCTAGAAAACCTCTTCAAACGCACCACCGACATCACCCTGCTCGAGCTGACCGACTTCAACCATCCCCTGCTCCGCCTGATGCAGCTCGAGGCCCCCGGCACCTACCACCACTCCCTGGTCGTCGCCCAGCTGGCCGAAAACGCCGCCGCCGTGATCGGCGCCAACCCCCTCCTCGCCCGCGTCTGCGCCCTCTTCCACGACATCGGCAAGACCGCCAAGCCCCACTATTTCACCGAGAACCAGTCCGACGGCCAAAACCCCCACGACGACGCCAGCCCCTCCCTCTCCGCCCTGATCATCAAGGCCCACGTGAAAGACGGCGTGGACCTCGCCCTCCGCCACAAGCTGCCCCGCCCCGTGATCGACGTCATCCAGCAGCACCACGGCACCACCCTCATCCGCTACTTCTACCACCGCGCCCTCCAAGCCCTGCGCAGTCCCGGCGGCACGACGCTTCCGCCCCTGCTCGGCGTCTCCAGCGCGCCCGCGCCCGACTCCATCGCCGCCCACCTGCCCGAGCAGACCTACCGTTACGACGGCCCCCTGCCCCGCTTCAAGGAGAGCGCCATCATCCACCTCGCCGACGGCATCGAGGCCGCCGCCCGCAGCCTCGCCAAGGCCACCCCGCAGCACCTCGGCGAAGTGATCGAAAAAATCGTCCGCGACCGCGTCGCCGACGGCCAGCTCGACGAGTCGCCCCTGACCTTCGCCGAGCTGACCAAAATCAAGGACAGCTTCGCCCACACCCTGCTGAGCATGCTCCACGGCCGCGTCGCCTACCCCGCCGCCATCCCCGGACCGGGCAAATAGGGCTCGTCAGGCGCGCTCCAAGCGGGGCGGGGCCGCCGTGGAATCAGACCGCACTGTCCTCGTTCGCCGGCGCGTAGACGCCGCCGCCGAGCAGGCGCGGGCCGTCGTGAAGGGCGAGGATCTGGCCGGCGGCCAGTCCGCGCTGCGGCTCCGCGAAAACCACCCGGGCGGTGTCCGGGCCGGTGGACGTGAAGGTGAGCCGCACCCGCGGATCCCGGTAACGCACCCGGCCCTCCAGCTTGAACGGACCGGCGGCGGGATCGGGCGGCGTCGGGGTGTTCCAACGCAGGCCGTGCACCTCGACCTCGCGGGTGAAGAGGCCCGGCGCGCTCTCGCCATCGAAGGCCACCAGCAGGGCGCGGTCGGCGGCGCGTTTGCCCACCACCACGTAGGCGCGGCCGTCGGTGTTGGACGGCACGCCGATGCCCTTGCGCTGGCCGAGGGTGAAGAAATGCAGGCCGCGGTGTTCGCCGAGCACGCGGCCGTCGCCGGCGCGCACGATCGGGCCGGGGGCGTCGGGCACGTAGGCGCGGAGGAAGTCGGCCATCTTCACCTGGCCGATGAAACAGATGCCCTGGCTGTCCTTCTTGTCGGCGGTGGCGAGGCCGGCGCGGCGGGCGAGGGCGCGCAGATCGGGTTTCAGGATGTCGCCGACCGGGAAACGCGCGGCGCGGAGCTGCTCCTGGTCGAGCAACGCGAGGAAGTAGGTCTGGTCCTTGTTCGGGTCGGCGCCCTCGAGCAGGGCGAAGTCGCCGGGGCGCCCGGGGAGGGCGGCGCGGCGGGCGTAGTGGCCGGTGGCGACGGCGGCGAAACCGTGGTCGCGCGCCCAGGCGCGAAGCACGCCGAACTTGATCTCGCGGTTGCACATCACGTCGGGATTGGGCGTGAGGCCGCGCACGTAGCCGTCGAGCAGGTAGGCGACGACCTTTTCGCGATACTCCTCCATCAGGTTGACCACGCGGAACGGGATGCCGAGCTGGTCGGCGACGCGGCGGGCGTCCGCGATGTCCTGCTCCCACGGGCAATCGCCGAGGATGTTGTCCTCGTTGATCCAGTTTTTCATGTAAGCGGCCTCAATGGGCACGCCGGCGTCGCGCAGAAGAAGGGCGGCGACGGAGCTGTCCACCCCGCCGGAAAGGGCGACGAGGGTCCGGGGTTCGAGCGGAGGCGGGACGGTGGACGACACGCGCCATGCGGTGCGCGCCGACGGGGGCTTGTCAACCGGGGGAAACGGGGGCGGCGGGCGCGAGAAGAAGAATGCCGGCGTTTATTCCTCCGGCGCGCGGAACCTTAGACGACCGCACGTCGGCCAAAGGGATTAACCTTTCCCGGCCCAACCCGGTTGGATCGGCCCGCGAAAACGATCCCAAGGATCAGAAAACCCGTCTCCTGTTTGCGCCTCTTGCGTCTTTTTGCGGCCATTCTTCGGCTGCATTAAATTAAGACCTTTCAGGGACGGGACCCTAGGTTTTCGTGGGCCAAAGATTTTTTTCGCGGACGATGTCGAAACGGGGCGGGGTGAACCGTCATCGGGGTGACGGCTTGGACTGTCTCCGGGCCGCACTCATCCAAAACCAAAAACACCTCATGAAATCAGCAGCCAATCCCCACGCCGGCATCACACCGGTCCCGAACGTCATCTCGAAACCATCGCGGGCCGCGACGACGAGCCTCCGCTAAACCCGGTTGGCTTCGGCCGGGACCGTGCCCATGCAGGTGGGCCGGGCCCGGATGAAGGGAGCTCCTAAAATCTCCGGCGGGGTGTGCGTTGAGGGCCAAACGGCAGGCCGCAAGGCGGGGAGGCGGGGGGTATCCTCGAAGAGGCTATCCCCCGCCTCCCCAACGTAGCGGATACCGGAATGGCCCTCAACCCGCAGGGCGGCCGGGAAATACGGCTGGGCCGGCGTTGGGGGCGGCGGCACCTACCTTCCAGGTAGGCCTCCGTCG
>JAIXVP010000073.1 GCA_027482905.1 Opitutaceae bacterium | reverse complement strand
TCCTGGACCACGATGCCGAGTTTCGTGACATGGAAAAAAATCGCGCCGGTCATGGTCCCCAGGGCCAGCAAAGCGCCGACGGCGGTGAGGCCGGGAACGAACAGCAGCACGCTGGCGATCAACTCCACCACGCCGGAGCCGATGCGGCCGATCGGCTCCTGGCCGACGGTCTCGAAGATGTAGACCGACTCGGGGGCGGCGGTGAATTTGAAGAACAGGGTCTGGACGAGGATGATCGCGACAACGACGCGGGCGATCCAGCTGGCGATGAGGAGGCCTTGGGAAAGGCGGGCGGGGGCGGCGGGCGCCGCGATGGGTTGAGTGCTCATGACGGACGTGGGATGCGTCCGCCGCCGGCTTTATTCCCGGATTTTTTTCCGCCCGTGCGGAAGCGGCGCTCGGCCGGCTCAGAGCACTGCCCGGAGTTTGGCGGGGTCGTCCTCGATCAGTAGGACATAGGCGTGGTTCGCGTCGGTCCAGGTGGCGGTGGCGAGGCCGTCTGCGGAGGCGATCACCGGGCCGGCCGGGCCGGCGGGGGCAAGGGCGTCACGTCGAGCGATGTAGAGGTGATACTCGTCGGTCTCACCGCGCATAAAACAGATCTCGAGCACCTCGATCCCGGCGATTTGGAGGCGGCGGCAGCCATCGGCGCGCAGCTGGGCAAAATCCAAGGCGAGGCCGCCGGCCAAGGGGCGGGTGGTGTCGGCGAGCTGCTCGCGCAGCCGGCCGCCACCGCCGAGGACGAGCGGGGCGTGTTCCGGCGTGGCGTATTCGGCGCGGGCGGCGGCGGCGAGGTCGGCGAGGTCGGGGGTGGAGCGTGGCAGGGTTTGCCAGACGCCGAGGCCGGCCGCCAGGGCGAGGCCGGCGGCGAGCGCGAGACCGCGGGCGGAGCGCCACCACACCACGGGAGCCGGGGCGGGAGCGGCGGCGGGGGTGCGGCCGGCGAGGATGGCCTCGCGCAAGCCGGCCGGCGGGGCGACGTCGCGCAGGGCGGCAGCGACTGCGGCGTCCGAGGCGCGTTCCCGATCGGCGCGGGCGGCGAGGGCCGGGTCGCGACCGGCGGCGGCAAGGGCGGCGGAGATGGCCGGATCGGCATCGTCCCGACCGTCGGGGCGGCGGGCGGCGAGGGTGTTTTTGACTTCGTCCGGGCTCATGGATTCTTGCTGGGGGGAACGGGGAAAGGGATCACGGTGCGGTCGTCCTGCAGGCGGGCGAGTGCGGCGCGGAGGCGGATCTTGCCGCGCGAGAGGCGGGACATCACGGTGCCGATGGGCAGGTCGAGTGTCTCGGCGATCTCGATGTAGGAGAGATCCTGCAGGTAGAACAAGGTGAGCGGGGCGCGGAAGGTTTCCTCCACCTCATGGAGGGCGTCGATCACGGTTTGGCCGTCGAGGCGGAGCTCGAGATCGGGGCTGTCCTCGGCGGCGGGCTCGACGCCGGTGGCTTCGAAGGTCTCGTCGAGGGATTTTTCGCGGCCGGAACGACGGCGGGTGCGGAGAAACTCGCGATAAAGCGTGGTGAAAAGCCAGCTCTTGGCCTTGGTCTGGTCGCGGAGGCTGGAGCCGTGGGTGGCCCAGCGGAGAAACGTCTGCTGGGTGAGGTCGGAGGCGTCGGCGGAACTGCGCGACAAGCTCAGGGCGAACCGATACAGGCCGGCGTAGTGGTCATCGACCAGGCGGGTGAATGCGGCGTCGGCCATCGGGAGGCGAGCAAGGCGGACGAAACGCCGGAGGCAAGCGCCCGCGTCGACGGCGCCCGCGAACGAGCGCTGGATCGGCCGTCACCGCGAGGTCGGGGTGGAGGCGCGTTTCAAGGCCGCACGTTTCCGGCGTCGTGGACGGACCAGGAAACGCGGCCGGCAAGCGGGTCGCGTGCAAGCCGGAAGCCCTCTTCGGCTCGACGGACCTCCAGCGGGGCCGCCGCCTGGTCGCCGGGCAGGCAAACGAGGCCCTCCGCGCCGGCGGTGGCCGCGGTGGCGAAGACGCGCAATTCAAGCGTGGACCAGTCGATATTCTTGGTCGATTGGGCGAGGGCGGCGTGGGGAATGACGCTGCCGTCACGCACCAGAATGACCGCCGGGATGGGGCCGGCCTCGAGATGATGCCAACCCCCGGCGTAGGCCTTGCCCGTCTGGTAGTCTATCCAGGCGCCGGCGGGCAGATAGACATCGCGCGAGGTGATTCCGGCCTCGAACAGCGGCGCGACATAGAGGGCGGACCCGAAGAGGTAGGCGTCGTCGACCAACCAGGCGCCTGGGTCCCGGGGAAACTCGATGAAGAGGGCGCGCAGCATGGGCAGACCGCGCTCGGCGCTGTCGCGGGCCTGGGCGTAGATGTAGGGCATCAGGCGATACCGCATTTCGACGGAGGCGCGGAACTCGGCGACGAAACCCTCGCCGATGAGCCACGGCTCCTTCGGCGGCTCGCCGTGGACGCGGGCGTGGGACGTCAGCATCCCGAAGGGAAGCCACCGTCGGTAGAGTTCGACGTTGTCGCCGTTGCCGAAAAAGCCGCCGATGTCGTGGCTCCAAAAACTGAAGCCGGAGACACCCAGGGAAAGGCCGCCGCGCAGGGTGCCGGCCATGGCCGAGAAGGTCTTCGCCGAGTCGCCGCCCCAGTGGACCGGATTGCGCTGGGCGCCGGCCCAGCCGGCGCGGGCCCAGATGATGGAGTCGCCCGAGACTTTTCTGGTGATGTCGGCGGCGGCTTCCTGGTAGCGCAGCGGGTAGAGGTTGTGCTCGAAGAATCCGGTGGTGCCGGAGGCGTAGAGGCCGGCGTAGGGGGCGGCCTCCGCGAAATCGGTTTTGATCGCCCCGACCCCGAGCCGAAGGAGACCGGCGAGCTTTTCCTGATACCACGCGACGGCGGCAGGATTGGAAAAATCGAGGATGGCGTCCTCGGTGGGTGGATTGCCCTTGGCGTCGCGGATCGCGAGTCCCTTGGCGATGATCTCGGGAAAGAGCGGGTTCTTCGGGATGAAATACGGCAGTTGCCAGAGAGAGATGTGGAAGCCGTCGGCCTTCAGGTCGGCGACCATTTTCGCGGGGTCCTCGAAGCGTTCGGCGGAGAAGCGGTAGTCGCATTCCCAGTCGTTTTGAAACCAGCCGGTGTCGAGGTGGATGACGTCGGCGGGCAGGCGCAGGGAGCGGAGCTTGGCCGCGACCTCGCGCGTCTCCGCCTCCGATTTGTAGGTGATACGGCTCATCCAGAGACCGAAGCTCCAGAGCGGAGGCATCGCGCAGCGGCCGGTGAGTCCGGTGTAGGCTCCGATGACCTCCTTGGGTTCGCCCAGGAAAACGAACAGATCCAGCGCGTCCTCGCCGACGGTGAGGACGGTTTTGGACGCGTTGGTCGCGCCGAAATCCACCGTGACGGGCGAGGAGGTGTGAAGGAACATCCCGTAGCCGCGGTTGCTCAGAAAGAACGGCACCGGCTTATACATCTTCGGCCCCTCGGTGCCGAGGGCGTCGGTGGTGGAGAGCGGGAACTTCTGGCCCCGCTTGTCGAGCGCGGTGAAGGACTCGCCGCAGCCGAAGATTTTTTCGCCCGGCTCGAGCGAAAAGGCGGCGGAGAAACTGCGGGAGTAGTCGTCCGCGCGGCGCACGAAGCCGAACCCGGGCAGGTCGCGGTTGGCCACGGTGCGGGTCAACACCCGTCCGGCGGGGTCGCGCAATTCGATTCGCCACGGCTTCAGGCCGATGAAAACGGAGCCGCGTGGACTGGTGTAGCGATAGCCGCCCTCGGTTTTTTCACCATGCCAGGAACCGTCGTCGACGGGAGGGCGGGCGAGCATCAGGGAGGCGGCGGAAGGCGCGAGCGGTCCGGCGGAGGTCCAAAGCCGTATCCGCAAAGTGGAGGCGTCGACGAATTCCACCGCGAAGGGCAGGGCCGGGTCGGCGGCGTAGACGTTTTTCGGCCACTCGTTGGCCGCGACCGGCTCGTAGTGCGCGTTCATGTGGTTGAACGTCATGCCCGCGCCCAGGCGGTGGCGTATCCAACCCAGCGATCCGCGTCCGGTCGCGACCTCGAACGAGGTCAGGTCGGCGGGAAGGAAATAGGTGTTGGCCGGGTCCGCGAAGTCCGCGGAGAGCTCGGGCGGGGCGTTGAGAATGGGACCGGAAACGGTGGACATGGCGGGAAGGGGAAGGAGCGTAGTCGCGAAAAACACGAGAAGACGGCGCATGGCGGGGAGGTGGTTCTAGCTGCGGGGACGGGGAAAACATGCTCGCGGACGGACCTGCTTCTCAATGGAAGATGGTATCATTAAACCGCTTTTTCTAACCCAAAACCGGCTTGAGAGCCTGCTCGATTCGCGAGCCGAGCGCGTGGCTTTCTACGCGAAGATGCTCGAACGACGGGTCGCTGAGGCGGCGCGGGGCGCGGGGCGTCTGCGGGTGCCGGCCGCCCGCGGACTCAGACGGAGGCTCGCGGGCAAGCCCTTCCACGGAGACCCCGAGTTTTTTTTCCAGGAAAGCGGCGTGCTCCATTTTGAATTTCCCGAGGAGACGATGGCGCTGCGGGCGGGCGAGTTCGCGCTGATCCCGGCCGGTCTTCCGCACGGGGAACGGTGGACGGGACGTTTTCTGAACGTCATCCTCATGGTGCAGCCGGACGGGTTTTCTCTGCACCTCGGGTTTATACGCGACGGGATGCGCTGCGGACCGGCCGACCGTTTTATCGGCTTGACCGAACGCCTGGTTCGGACGGCGGAGGAACTGGCGGAGGACGACGGGGACGGCATGGTGCGCCGCGGATTGACCCTGGCTCTGCTGGGGCGGCTGCGCGCCGGGCTTGAACAACCGACGCCGGACCGGGAGGTGGGTCCGCCCTTGTTGCGACGTTGCCACGAGTTGATCGAGTCGCACTACGCGCGACTGGACTTTTCGGTGGAGTGGCTGGCGAGCGCCCTGGGGTGCTCGGCGGATCATCTCTCGCGCATTTTCCGGAGACGAACCGGACTGCGTCTGATGGAATTCGTGCATGACCGGCGGGTCGCCCAAGCCAGGAAGCTCTTGCGCGAATCCACCTTGCGTGTTGCGGAAGTGGCCTGGGTCTGCGGCTTTTCCCGACCCTCTTACTTCAACCGGATTTTTCGCGCGCGCACGGGCATGACGCCGAGGTTTTTCCGTGTCGGTAAGGTCGGGGACAACGTGGTGCCGTGACCGGTTGCGGGGTGTGGTCAGATCTTGAGCTCGGCGGCATCCAGTTCGCGGTAGCGGCCGGGGGCGAGGTCGCCGAGGGTGAGCGGGCCGAAGGAGACGCGGTGGAGGGTCAGCACGGTGCCTGCCCCGGCGGAGGCGAACATGCGGCGGACCTGATGGTATTTGCCCTCGATCAGGGTGACCTCGGCGGTGCGCGGGCCGAGCGGGCGGAGGGTGGCGGGCGCGCAGGGCGCGTCCTCGCCGTCGAGCCGGAGTGTGCCGGCGGCGAACACCTCCGCCAGCCCGGGTGGCAGGTCGCGGTCGAGGGTGGCGTGGTAGACCTTGGGGACCTTGTGTTTCGGGGAGGTGAGGCGATGGACGAGGTCGGTCTGGTCGGTGAGCAGGAGGAGGCCGGAGGTTTCCTTGTCGAGGCGGCCGACGGAGGTGACGACGGGGTTGCGTTCGCGCCAGCGGGGCGGAAGCAGGTCGTAGACGAGCGGCGCCTCGCGGGGGTCGTGGGAGCAGGTCAGGCCGAGGGGCTTATGGAGCAGCAGGAGCAGGCCCTCGGGGCGGTCGAGGGGTTCGCCGTCCACGCGCACGGCGGCGGGCGAGGGTTTTACGCCGGGGTCGTCGGCGGTTTTGCCCGCGACGGCGATGCGGCCGGCCTTCAGCCAGTCGCGGACCTCGCGGCGGGAACAGTAGCCGAGATTGGAGAGCAGTTGGTCGAGGCGGCGGGCGGACATGCGGGATAGTTTGGACGCGGGTCCGGACGCAGAGCAAGGAGCGGGGAGCGAGGAGCCGGGAGCGAGGAGAGAATTGCGCGACCCCGGCCGCGCCCGCCCGCGCGCTTGACCGCGCCGCGCGCGGCCCGCTTCCTCTCGCGCCATGAGCGACCGCCCGGCCCAAGCCTCCCCCGTGAAATACAAACGCATCGTCCTCAAGCTCAGCGGCGAGGTCCTGCGCGGCAAGGGCTCCGACCCCATCGATCCCCAGATCCTCTCGGACATCTGCACCCAGGTGAAGGTCGCCCACGACGCCGGCGTCGAGGTCTGCGTCGTCATCGGTGGAGGAAACATTTTCCGCGGCCTCCAGGGCTCCCAGCGCGGCGTCGACCGCACCACCGGAGACTACATGGGCATGCTCGCGACCGTCATCAACTCCCTCGCCATCATGGATTGCCTGGAAAAGATGGATGTCCGCTGCCGGGTCCAGTCGGCCATCCCCATGAACCAGGTCGCGGAGCCCTTCATCCTGCGCCGCGCCATCCGCCACCTCGAAAAGGGTCGGGTGGTCATCTTCGCCGCCGGCACCGGCAACCCCTATTTCTCGACCGACACCACCGCCGCCCTGCGCGCCTCCGAGATCCGGGCCGACATCATCATGAAGGCCACCAAGGTGGACGGCATCTACAACAAGGACCCGAAGAAACACGCCGACGCCGTGCGCTACGACCAGATCACCTTCCTCGAGGCCCTCAAGCAGCGCCTCAACGTCATGGACAGCACCGCCTTCAGCCTCTGCCTGGACAACAACATGCCCATCCTGGTGTTCGACCTGAACGCGCCCGACGTCATCACCCGCGCCATCCGCGGCGAGCAGGTCGGCACGCTAGTGCACGCCTGAGGGCGGCGACGCCGGACGCGCCCCCCTCGGAATGAGCGTCCTCCTCCAATTCGTTCACCCGGTCGCGCGGAAATCCCGCGCCAACCGCGCCTTGCTCGACGCCGCGCGGGCGGTGCAGGGCGTCACGGTCAACGATCTCTACGAGCTTTATCCGGACTTCCACATCGACGTCGCCCGGGAGCAGGCGCTGCTGGAGGCGCACGCGGTCGTGGTTTTCCAGCATCCCTTTTATTGGTATAGCGCGCCGGCCCTCTTGAAGGAATGGCAGGACCTCGTGCTCGCCGCCGGCTTCGCCTACGGGCCGGGCGGGACGCGGCTGCGGGGCAAAACCCTCGGCTCGGCCCTGACCACGGGCGGCGCGGCCGAGGCGTATTCACCGACCGGGCACAACCGCTATCCGATCCGCGCCCTCCTCGCGCCTTTCGACCAGACGGCGCACCTCTGCGGCATGCGCTACGCGGAGCCCTTCGTGGTCCACGCCGCCCCGCGGCTCTCCGACGCGGCACTGGCGGAGGAGGGCGCACGCTACGCGGACTGGCTGCGGGCGCTGGCGGCCGGCGCGCCGGTCTGAAACAAGCCGCGCCATGCTCGTCCAGGCCTTCATCTACCTCGCGGCGGCGGCCCTGGCGGTGCCGGTGGCCAAGCGGCTCGGGCTGGGCTCGGTGCTGGGCTACCTGCTGGCCGGCGCGGCGCTGGGGCCGTCCGTGCTCAACCTCGCCGGCTCGGCGGCGGAGCTCGGGCACTTCGCGGAATTCGGGGTGGTGATGCTGCTGTTTTTGGTCGGCCTCGAACTTCGCCTCTCCGAACTCTGGGCGATGCGCGCGCGCCTGCTCGGGTTGGGCGGCCTGCAAGTCGTGGTGACGGCGGGCCTGCTCGCGGCGCTCGGGCTGGCCGCCGACGTAGCGTGGCCGGCGGCGACGGCAGGCGGCGTTATCCTCGCGCTCTCCTCGACCGCCATCATCATCCAGACCCTGCAGGAAAAACGCCTCATGGGAACGCCGGGCGGGCAGGCGACCTTCTCGATCCTGTTGTTCCAGGCCCTGGCCATCATCCCCATCCTCGCGCTCTGGCCGCTGCTCGGCGGCGGGGGGGGTGCTGGCGAGGCCGGCCACGGCGCGGCGGCAGCGGGACGGCCGGGTTGGCAGGTGGCGCTCGGCTACCTCGGCGGGCTGGCGGCGATCATCGCGGCGGGGCGTTTTCTTATTCGGCCCTTGTTTCGCGCCATCGCGCGGACCGGATTGCGGGAACTCTTCACCGTGGCGGCGCTGCTGGTGGTGGTGGGCATCGCGGCGATCACCGAGGCGGTCGGGCTGTCGGCCGCGCTGGGCACCTTCATCGGCGGCGTGCTGCTGGCGGACTCGGAATACCGGCACGAGCTGGTGGCGGACATCGAGCCGTTCAAGGGGCTGCTGCTAGGGCTGTTTTTCATCACGGTGGGCGCCTCGCTCGACATGCCGTTGATCGCGCGCGAGCCGGTGGCGATCTTGGCGCTGCTCGGGGCGATGGTGTTGGTCAAATCCGGCGTTCTGCTGGCGCTGGGCCGGCTCTTCCGGCTGGGCTGGGACCAGACCCTGTTGCTCGCGCTGGTGTTGATCGTGGGCGACGAATTCGCGTTCGTGCTCATCTCACTCTCGCGCGCGCAAGGCGTGCTTGGCGCGGAGCAGGCCGGGCTGCTGACCGCGACGGTCGCGCTCTCGATGGCGCTCACCCCGCTCCTGTTCCTCGCCTACGAGCGGATCGTGGTGCCGAGGCTCATCGCGGCGCGGGCGCCGGCGAAAGCGGCGGACGAGATCGATCCGGCGGCGGTGCGGGACCACGAGGTCATCATCGCGGGCTTCGGCCGGGTGGGCCACGTGGTCGGGCGCATGCTGCGGGCGCACGGGCGCACGGCGACGGTGCTGGACCTGGACTCCGACTACATCGAGCTGATCCGAAAACTGGGCTTCAAGGTCTTCTACGGCGACGCGACCCGGCTCGACCTGCTCCACGCGGCGGGGGCGGCGCACGCGAAAATCTTCGTGGTCGCGATCGACCAGCCGGCGCAGTCGCTGGCGCTGGTGGAGACGCTGCAGAAACATTTTCCGCATCTGACCCTCCTCGTCCGGGCGGAAGGGCGGGTGCACGCCTACGAGCTACAGAAACGTGGGGTGAAATTCTTTTACCGCGAGATGCTTGGCAGCGCGCTGGACCTCGGGGAGGCGACGCTGCGCCAGCTCGGTCATGGGGCGCACGAGGCGCACCGGGCGGCGCGGGCCTTTCGCCGCCACGACGAGGAGGCGGTGCGGGCGCTGGCCGAACACTGGGAGGACGACGACGTCTACTTTTCCGAGGCGCGCAAAAGCATCGAGGCTTTCGAAAAGATGTTCGAGGACGACCGGGCGACGCCGCCGTCCGATCCGGCCTGGGCGCCGGCGGCGCCGGAGGATCGTTCGCGGGGGTGAGCCCGGACTGTCGGCTATTTCGCGGACGGAGTGGCGGGAGGCGGCTCGGGCGAGGCGTCTTTCGCCGGGGCGGCGGCGGGCGGAGCGAGTTTCTTCAGGTAGCGTTCGGGTTTCTTAAGGAATTTGCCCACGCAGGGCTCGCAGCAGAATTTGATTTCGCGTCCCTCGTAGACGATGCGCTGCTCGTCACCCATCGAGCCGAGGTCGTTGTCGGTCACGATGCATTCCGTGAGCGGATACGGAATGATAGCGGGTTCGGCCGCGCGGATGGAGTGAGCGAGGACGCCAAGGACACAGAGAAGAAGGGCGAGGGATTTCATGGTGGGATTCAAAAGTGAAAGGCGAGGCCCGCGCCCGGGCCGTAGTCGGAGTCGTAGCCGCCAACGAGCGCGAGGCGTTTGGTGAGCGTGTAAGCGGCCTCGGCCGACCAACCGAAATCCTGCGCGGTGTCGTAGTCGGCGCGGAGCCGGAGCGTGAGGCGGGAGGTGAGCGGAAATCCTTTCGCCAGCCCGGTGCGGACGTCCCCGTTGGATTGGACCGTGGCGGTCAGGTCCACCAGGTAGGGCAGGCGGTGGGTGGCGCCGGCGAGGGCGGCGTCCGCGCCGGCGGGGCGATCGGAGAAGCGGTAGCCGGCGAAGACCGTCCAGTCGGGTCCGAGGTAGCGGGAATAGGTGGCGTCAACCTCGTGCTCGGGCGTATCGACCCGGCCCCAGCCGGCGGTCCAGGCGAGATTGAGGTTGTCGCGGCCGCGTTGAATCGTGCCGAGCCCGGAGCCCAGGTGCGATTGAACGGTGCCGTCGATCCAAGCGTAGGGGTGCTGCATGGCGTGGTCGCCGAGGGCGGGGCGGTAGGTCGCGGCGGGCTTGTTTTCGCCGCTGATTTCGGCGCCGGCGGGGTAGCTGGCGACGCGGGCCATGCCGGACATCATGTGGTAGAGAAGATGGCAGTGGAACAGCCAGTCGCCGTCGGCGTCGGCGAGGAATTCGATGGTCCGGCTCGCCATGGGCGGCACGTCGACGGTGTGTTTGAGCGGCGCGTGATCGGGATCGGGCGCGTCCGGCAGGACGAGACGGAAAAAATGGCCGTGGAGATGCATCGGGTGATGCATCATGGTGTTGTTGACCAGAACGAGGCGCAGGATTTCGCCGCGCTTCACCGGCAGCACGCTTTGTTCGTCGATCGGCCGGTCGTTGATCGACCAGAGGTAGCGGACCATGTCGCCGGTCAACTTGATGGTGACGGTGCGCACCGGCGCGTCGGTGGCGAGCGTGGTCGGAATGGTGGAGCGGAGGCGCGGATAAGGGGGCAGCGGGCGGGCACCCTCGGCGGCGAGGGCCTCGGCATCGGAACGCGAGCCGTCGTCGTCGAGCTGGTCGAGCACGGTGGCGAGGGCGGCGTTCATGTCGTAAAGTTCGAGCGGTCCGGGCGTCGGCGCGGGCTTTTCGGGACCGTCGCCGAGGAAGAGCGACGCGTGTCCGGAGTTGTCCTGCGCGGTGGCGCGAAATTCCCAGGCACCGTCGGCGGGCACGGTGACGAGCACGTCGTAGGTCTCGGCCATGCCAATCAGCAGGCGTTGCTGACGGATGGGCGCGACGTCGCGGCCGTCGGCGGCGACAATCGTCATCGGACCGGCGGCGGAGCCGAGGTAGAAGTAGGTCGAGGCGGCGGCGTTGATCACGCGCAGGCGGATGGTTTCGCCGGGTCGGGCAGGCAGGCTGCGGCGGGCGAGGCCGTTGACCAGAAAGGCGTCGTAAGCGACGTCGGAGACATCCATCGGCGGGATGCGGGCCTTTTCCCGGCGAAGAAAATCCCTCAGGTGGCCGGAACGCAGCGCGCCGATCCAGGACTGGGCGGTGCCCTTGCGCAGGGCATACCAATCGGAGCCGCGAAGAAGGGTGCGCATCACCTCGCCCGGGTTTTCGTCGGTCCAGTCCGACAGCACGAGCACCTCCTCACGGTCGACGCGCGGCAGGTCGGCGCGCGGTGCTTCGCCGGCGGGCGGTTCGACGACGATGGCGCCGTAAACGCCGCGCTGCTCCTGCAGGCCGGTGTGACTATGATACCAATACGTTCCGGCGTGGCGGAGCAGGAACTCGAACGTGCGCGATTCGCCGGCGGCGATCGGCGGGGTCGTGAGGTAGGGCACGCCATCCTCAAGGTTGGGCACGAGCAGGCCGTGCCAGTGGAGGGAGGTCTGGCCGCGGGCGAGGCGGTTGTTGACCTGGATACGGGCCACGTCGCCGACGCGGAAACGCAGCGTCGGGCCGGGCACGGAGCCGTTCAGGCTGAGAACGCGGACGGGAAGACCGGCGGGGGCGAGGATAGTCTCGGCCACGTCGAGCGAATAGGCCGCCACCGGCGCCTCGGGGTGGAGTTGGGAGGCCTTGGGCTCGAGTTCGCGAAGCGCCCAAACCTCCGGACCACTTCCGCCGCACTCGGAGCAAGCGAAGACGCGCGGAGCGGCGAGAAGCGGTAAAAGGACGAGAAGACGAACGAAGGAGGCGAACACCGGATAACCGATGATACGCGTCCGACGGCCGGCGCCCTCGACCTCATTTCGGAACGAGCCGGAAAGCGTTCGTAAGCGTGGCCGCCGGCGGAGGATTCTTCGTGGGGGCGACCGACCGGGCGGAAGAGTTCAGATCGACCAGTTCCAGGCCTTGAGCTCGTCCTGTTTGCGGCACTCGACCGCGACCTCCTGTTTTTTGCGGGAGCGGACGACGAGGTTCTCGTTTTTGTAGTAGGCGATGCTGTTGTCCGGGATGCTTTCGAGCAGCCAGACGTTGGCGCCGACGACCGATTGGGCGCCGATGCGGGTGTCGCCGCCGAGGATGGTGGCGTGGGCGTAGATGGTCACGTGGTCGCCGATGTCGGGGTGGCGTTTGACGCCCTTTACGGGGTTGCCGTCGGCGTCGACCTCGAAGGATTTCGCGCCGAGGGTCACGCCCTGGTAGATTTTGACGTGGTGGCCGATGGTCGCGGTCTCACCGATCACCACGCCGGTGCAGTGGTCGATGAAAAAGTATTCGCCGATGCGCGCGCCGGGGTGGAGGTCGGTGCCGGTGCGTTCGTGGGCGTATTCGGTGAGCATGCGAGGCAGGAGCGGCACGCCGAGGCGGTAGAGTTCGTGGGCGAAACGTTGCAGCGAGATGACCAGCACGCAGGGGTAGGCCAGGATGATCTCCTCGGTGGAGCGCGCGGCGGGATCGCCGGCGTAGGCGGCCTGCACGTCGGTCTGCACGACGCGGCGCAGCTCGGGCAGGCGGGCCAGCACGGCGTCGGCGATTTCCGCCGCCTGGAGGTCGGGCGCGGTGGAATTGAGCGCGCGGGCGGCGTCGGTGGTCCGGGCGAAGCGGAGCGACTTCTCGAGGTCCGTGCGCAGGCGGGCGCGGAGGTCTTCCAGCCGGCGCCGGGTCAACGCGGGGACGTTTTCGCGGATGAGGGGCTCGGTCTCGAAAAAGCCCGGGAAAAGCAGGTGCATGACGTCCGAGGCGAGCCGGTTGACCGAAGCCTCGGAGGGCAGGTTGCTGCCGTCGAGGTGGTTGATGCCGCCCTGGGTGTCGTAGGAGCGAAGCAAAGCCTGGAGCGTGTCGTCGAAGGTCATGCGAGGGGACGCGCCGGAAGCGTCGGAGGTGACCTTCGGCGCGGATGCGAAAGGGTCAAAAGGCTTTTTCGGAAAGAGCCATTTTGGGGCTTGTCAGCCCCCGGGGCGCTTGTCTCGCTCTGCGGTCCTCTCCGTTAGCAATGCCCAGATGGTGGAATTGGTAGACACACACGTTTGAGGGGCGTGTGCCGAAAGGCGTGCAGGTTCGAGTCCTGTTCTGGGCACCATTTTTGTTTTCCACGCGAAAACTTTTTCCGCGCTACAATACGCGCAGAACGCGGGCACGAAAAAGCCCGCCGTTGCGGGCGGGCGATGGGGAACGGACCGCAGGGCCGATCCGGCTTTGAGATAAACTCAGCGGCCGCGACGCTTGAGGGCGAGCTGGACGCCGGCGAAGCGGATGGCGCCTTGCAGGCGTTCGAGCTCGGAGGTGTCGATGTTGGCGGGGGCGGCCTTGAGCTGTTCCTCGGCGCGTTTCAGGGCGGCCTCGACCACGCCTTCGTCGATCTTCTCGGCGGTGATCGCCTGTTCGGCCAGGACGGAGACGGTGTCGCCCTCGATCTGGGCGAAGCCGCCGCCGACCGCGAGGAGCGACTCCACGCCGCCCTTGGTCACGCGCAGCTCGCCGTCGGCCACGCGGGTGAGGAGCGGGATGTGCCCGGGCAGGATGCCGATCTCGCCCTCGGTCGTGGGAATGACCACGGTGTCGATGGTGTCGGAGTAGACCCGGGCTTCGGGAGTGACGATTTCGAGAGTGAGGGGCATGGCGGAAAAAGCGGAAATGGTGAAACGCGGAAAAACTGAAAGTCGGAAATGCCGAAACGCAGAAAACTAAGATGCTGAGAACGATCCGGACTTTTAGCTTTTCAACATTTCAGCTTTTCAGCGTTTATTTTTTGGCGGCAGCCAAAACTTCGTCGATGCCGCCCTTCATGTAGAAGTCGCCCTCGGCCACGTGGTCGAGTTCGCCGCTGAGGATCATCTTGAAGCCGCGGATGGTCTCCTTGACCGGGACCTGCTTGCCGGGCGAGCCGGTGAAGACCTCGGCCACGGTGAAGGGCTGGGAGAGGAAGCGCTGGATCTTGCGGGCGCGGTAGACGGTCTGCTTGTCCTCGGGGGAGAGCTCGTCGAGACCAAGAATCGCGATGATGTCCTGGAGATCCTTGTAGCGCTGGAGGACACGCTGGACCTCGCGGGCGACCTGGTAGTGCTCGGCGCCGACGATGGAGGGCTCGAGGGCCTTCGAGACGGAGGCGAGGGGATCGACGGCGGGATAGATACCGAGCGCGGCGATGGAGCGCTCCAACACGATGGTGGAGTCAAGGTGGGCGAAAGTGTTCGCCGGGGCCGGGTCGGTCAAATCGTCGGCGGGCACGTAGACGGCCTGGAAGGAGGTGATGGAACCCTTCTTGGTGGAGGTGATGCGCTCCTGGAGCTGGCCCATCTCGTTCGACAGGGTGGGCTGGTAACCCACGGCGGAGGGCGAGCGGCCGAGGAGGGCGGACACCTCGGAGCCGGCCTGCGAGAAGCGGAAGATGTTGTCCACGAAGAGCAACACGTCCTTGCCCTGCTCGTCGCGGAAGAACTCGGTCATCGCGAGGGCGGAGAGGGCGACGCGCATACGGGCACCCGGGGGCTCGTTCATCTGGCCGTAGACGAGGGCAACCTTCGACTCGGCGAGGTTGTCCTGCTTGATGACGCCGGCCTCGGACATCTCGTGGTAAAGGTCGTTGCCCTCGCGGGAACGCTCGCCGACGCCGGCGAACACCGAGTAACCGCCGTGGGCCTTGGCGATGTTGTTGATGAGCTCCATGATCACCACAGTCTTGCCGACGCCGGCACCGCCGAAGGCGCCGACCTTGCCGCCCTTGGTGAAAGGGGCGATGAGGTCGATGACCTTGATGCCGGTCTCAAGGATGTCGGCCTTGGTGTCCTGATCAACCAGCGCGGGAGCGGCGCGGTGGATGGGATATTTTTTGACGAAGTTGACCGGGCCTTTGCCGTCCACGACTTCACCGGTGACATTGAAAATACGGCCGAGGATGCCTTCGCCGACCGGCACGGAGATGGGGGCGCCGGTATCAAGAACGCTCATGCCGCGCGAAAGGCCCTCGGAGGAGGACATGGCGATGGTGCGCACGACGCCGTCTCCGAGATGCTGCTGAATCTCAAGCGTCAGCTTCTCCTGGCGGCCGGAGACGGTGAACTCGATGGTGAGCGCCTGATAGATGGGCGGGATTGCGCCGTCGGAGAACTTGACGTC
>JAIXVP010000121.1 GCA_027482905.1 Opitutaceae bacterium | reverse complement strand
TCTGCGGCTGCGGCCAGGCCGCGTGATTGATCACCGGCCGAGGGACGGCGGTCTTGAATACCAGCCGCTCGCTCCAGCGGCAAACCGGAGCACTCGAGAGAATCCTTCGAGCACGCACTTCATAAGTGGTATCGGGCTGAAGATATATTAAAGAAAAATCACCCCGCCTCCATGGGCCCTCGGATCCCACAACGCGATACTGGACGAAGGTATAATCATATGGTATCCTTTCTGACGGAGTTTGATCCCACGCGAGTGTAGCTTCAGTATCGGTGAAGCGATCAACCCTAAGCGATACCGGGCTAACCTGCGGTAGCGAATCGAGTGCGAAGAAGCGGATTTCGCCCTCGCTCACGACCAGGAGCTTACGAGAGTGCGGGTCATAACTCTTGGGGTGGTTGAGATTGGTATCGGGCAGCGCACGTGCCTCCGAATAATCGGACCCGAGGTAAAGAAGCGCTTTCCCAAAGACAGCGGGGGCACCAGAGACCGCGGATAAAATCGTGTCATCCAGATCGGCGATCGGGTTTAGCGTTTCATCATATATCACACCTGTAAATGCGAGTCGCATCGGGTCACGACCTTGTAGGGGATAATACTCGGATTGATTTGTAAAAGGCGGCACGGGAACAACCCGTTCGGCAACAGGTTCAAAACTTTGCTCCCGTCTATCGAACCGTCGTAACGTGAAGGATCCGTTTCCAGAGCTGTTTGCCGAGTTTTGTTTGTAGGTGAGGATCGCCGTGCCGTCATCGGAAAGGAACCAAGCCCCCTCCTTGGACGAGGCGAGTAAGTCGGTGGAGAAATAGTCGGCGGTGCCCTGACCAAAATCACGAAGGGCCAGCCGACTTGCGGAATCGAACATCCAATGCCGTCCCAGCCCGTCAGGCCCTACGTAGCTACCACCTTTAAATTCGCTTGGAATGTTTAGATCTATAATGCGCCGCAAACCCAGCGTGGCGGGATCAAATTCGCCAAGACGACCGTAGTATCCGGCGATGTATACTGGCTTATCGTGTGTGGTAGCGTAGATTTTGGACTCACCGGCCAACTCCAACTCTGTAACGGAAACCCCCACACAAATCGAAATTTCCTCCGACTCTGTATCAACCAAAAGAACAGCCCGTTCACTTGTGCCGTTGGAGTCAAGGGACGGGCCGATCACAACCATGCGAGCGGCGCCTTTGAGCGGGACCATGGCTCTGGCGACCAAGGGGACCACTCGGACACGAAGCACGACCGGCACGGAGCCGTCTTGGGTGATGAGACGTAGCGCGATGGTCGCGTCGCCGGCTACGAGCGCGCCCGCGTCGATAGAGAGTTCGGCCGCGCCCGAGCCAACGCCAGACCCGGAACGAACCGACAGCCAAGGGGTGTCACTCCGGATTTCCCAACCCGTATCGGCAGCGGAGGCCAAGATGGGAAGACTGAAGTCGCGACGACGTGCGCCCATAACCGTTTCTATAGAATAAGGTTGTGATGTAACTTGCGCATTGGATACGGAGAAACGCTGCACGTCGCCAACAACCAATCGGTCCCCATAGACGGCATCGACCCGCCAAAAATAAACGGCGCCCGCGGGGAGCGGAGCAGGAAGCGTCAACGAGGCCACCGTCGGCTCGCCGAGAAGGAAACTGGACGCCGGTAGTGCAGGCTCAAGATCGGCAGCATTTCGGGAAAGATACACCCGGTAGCGCTCCGGATTTGGAAGCGAATACCAAGAAATCAAGGACACGGGAGGCACCACGCTGCCATCCAGCGGGCTTCGTTTTTTCGCGATCGGAAGCGCGGCAATCTGATCGGGTAAGAACTGCATCACCGGTGTGGGATCGCGCCTGCCGAATTCATCGAGAGTCAGCACATCCCAACCATCGGCAGATACGCCGACGATATAATGCCCTCCTCCCGATGCACTAAGGATGTAGCTGGGGTAGGCCTCTTCGTTATCGAGGCGAAAAATCGAATTCTGATTGGCGGCAATATTCCCGCCCGACAAGAAGTCGAGCGCTGACGGGAAGACCCGTCGAATGATGGGTTCCGGTGAAGCGTCCTCCAACAGGCTGGGTCCCCCAACCACCTGGCTCGAATTCGGACTGAACAGGACGCGCATCGCGTTTTCCATCCACGGATCCCGGGGAAATCCAGTGTAGTAAGTGGACAAAGAAAGATCAGCGGAGGGAATTACGTCGATCAAACCGTCTGTTTTCAAGGGGACACGACGGAGGCAAGCGCCGACGCCCCATAAACCAAGGCGATAGCGCTCAACCATCCAAAGCTCTGCACGGGAGGGATGGAGCGCGAAATGTTCGCCATGGAATTGGCCGTTGTAAGCATCATCCGGCGGTGAGACCGATACTGTTTGCAGAAGCTTGCCTCCCGGAAACGAAAAGACCTCGAGGCTGGATTCGTAATAGTTGTCATAAGAACTCCACCCGTAACTTTCGGAGCCGTAACGCGTGAAATAGAGCCGGCCCGATCGTTCTCCGGCAAAAACCCGCGGCTGAATGATTCCGCCCGGCACAGGTAAAGTCAGGGATGGCAGCGGTTTCAAAGCCTCGGTGGAAAAGCGAAAAAAAGTCGGAAAGCTGGAGAAAAAGACATGCAGTTCCTTTCCGTCGCTGGAGAACATGAAGGATCGTCCCGAATTCGGAGCAAACGGCGCACCGGCAGGGGGAGTCAGGCGGGCGCTGGCAAGGAGGTTCCTCGTTGGGGCGTCGAAAGCCAGAACGACATCCTGATAAAGCGCATAAACGCGAAGTTTATCCGGGGATAGGAGGACTTTCGGCGTTCGGTAGTTTGTGAAACAGAAACGTGAGACCGCGATAACGGAAGTCTGCGTAGCGGACCGCACCGTGACGTTCACCGTGTTGTCATTTCCTGACCAATAGTAGCAGTTGATCTCAAGGCTGCGCCCTCCTTCCAAAAGACGAGCATTAACGCCAACGTTCCCGGGGACAGAGACCGAGAGCGATGAAGGGACGAAGGTCGGGTCGTTGCTTTGCACGGCGACAGTCCGATACGAATGGTCGTAGGCCTCCTTGGAGAAAACCGCGACTTTTAGTGTGTTGGCGCTAAGCGTGAAAGATTGGGCGCGGAGAGATGCGGTCAGGAACAAGCCTACACCAAGCAGGGTGAATAGCAGTCCAAAGACATTTCGACTGGACGGAAACACGCAGAAAGAAAAGGCCTTGGCTGTTAAACCGGGCAAGACCGAACCAGCAAAAAAGGTGCAGCGTGTTAGGCCAAAACTCCGGCTCCGCTGGGGGTTCACCGGCGTTTCGTCTTTGGTCGGCAGGCTGAATGGGCCTGCGTCGCGCGGCGGGCCCACCACAGGCTCGCCGCGCGCGGCCCCGTCACCACAACGGGGCCGGAGTCGTTTGACCGACTCAGCGCAGGAAGGCTTCGTGCAGGCCGCCGTCCACCGTCACGATCTGACCGGTGGTCTTGCTCAGGCGCTGCGTGACCAGGAGGAAATACGCCTCGGCCTGGTCGGCGGGCGTGATCGGGGCCTTGGTCAAAGTGCGGTCGGCGTAGAACTGCGCCAGCTTCGTGACGAGCGACTCGGTCGCCTCGTCGTCCTTGTAGGGGATGGCGTATTTCGCGAGCGAACCGATGACGCGGTCGCGCGGGAACATCGCCGAGCCCTGCACCACGGTCGCGGGGGCGACGCCGTTGACGCGCACCAGCGGGGCCAGCTCGATGGCGAGCTCGCGGACGAGGTGGTTGGCGGCGGCCTTGGACGTGTCGTAGGCGAGCGAGCCCTTCTTGGCCACGGCGGCGTTGGCCGAGGTGGTCAACACGAGGTTGCCGCGGAGGCCCTGCTGTTTCCAGGTCTTGAAGGCCTCGTCGGCGACGAGGTAGCTGCCGGTGACGTTGATGTTGAAGGTCAACGCCCACTTGTCGTCCGGGATGTGGCCGGTGGTGTCGCTCGGCACGAAGATGCCGGCGGTCACGCAGATGGAGTCGAAGCCGCCATAGGCCAGCGCGACCTGGTCGAGCATGGCGCGGATGCTGGCGCGGTCGGTGATGTTGGCGGCGAGGCCGATGGCCGGGCCGCAGTTCGAGATGCCGGTGCCGGCGAC
>JAIXVP010000184.1 GCA_027482905.1 Opitutaceae bacterium | reverse complement strand
GCCGGGCACGCTGCAAATCTCGCGCGGCGGCGCAACTGCGGCGTTGCACGGCGCCGGGGCGGGCGACGTAGTTTTCCGCACCATGGCCAAAGCCAAATCCGCCAAGACCCCCAAGTCCGTGAAATCCACGCCCGCGTCGGCGCCCGAGCCCTACGTCGTCATCATCGCCGGCGGCAAGGGCGAGCGTTTCTGGCCCCAAAGCCGCGCCGCGCGGCCCAAGCACCTTCTTCCGGTGGTGGGCGAAACGCCCCTGCTGGCTCAGACCCTGGCCCGGGTGCGGGGTATCGCGCCGGCTAAGAACACCTTTGTCATCACCAGCGCGGTTCAGGCCCGCGAGGTCGCACGGGTGTGCCGGGGGCTTATCCCGGCGGCGAACATCGTGGCCGAGCCGGCCGGCCGGGACACGGCGGCGGCGGTCGGGCTGGCGGCGGCGCTGGTCGGCGCGCGCGATCCGCGCGGCGTTTTCGCGGTGCTGCCGGCGGACCACGTGATCCACGACACGAGGGCCTACCAGACCGACCTCCGCGCGGCCTTCGCGGCGGCCGGGGCCGCGGACGTCATGGTCACGATCGGCATCGCGCCGACCGAGCCGGCGACGGGTTTTGGCTACATCCAGCGCGGTGGCGAGTGGGGCCGCGTGGGCGAGGGCAAGACGGCGAAGGTCGTCTATGACGTGAAACGCTTCGTGGAGAAGCCCAAGGCGGACGTGGCGGCGGCGTATTTGTCCTCCGGCGACTACGTCTGGAACGCGGGTATGTTTGTCTGGAGCGTGCCGGTGGTCGAGGCGGCCTTCGCGGCGCACGCGCCCGAGCTCGACGCCGGCCTGGCGAAGATCCGGGCCGCGCTGAAGAAAAAGCAGGCGCTCGCGACGGTGTTGAAGAAAGTTTATCCGACGCTGGTCAAAATCTCCGTCGACTACGCGTTGCTGGAGAAATCGACCAACGTCGTGATGGTGCCGTCCTCCTTCGATTGGGACGACGTCGGCGCCTGGCCGGCGGTCGCGAAGCATTTTCAGGCCGACGCGGCCGGCAACGTCGGGCGCGGCGAGGTGATCGTCGAGCAGGGTGGCGGCAATCTCGTGTTCACCGAGGCCGGCCATCTGGTGACCCTGCTCGGGGTGGACGACCTCGTTGTCGTGCACACCAAGGACGCCACCCTGGTGATGCCCAAGGCCCGGGCACAGGACATCAAGGCCCTCCTCGCCAAAGTCGCGCTGCGCAAGGACGCGGCGAAGCTGCTCTGAGCGACGCGGCCGGGCGGCGGCCAAGCGGACATGCGTTTCCTCGGCATCGACTACGGCACGCGGCGGATCGGGCTGGCGGCGGGCGACGAGCTGGGTCTCGCCACGCCCATCCCGGCCCTGGTCGAGGCCGATCCGGCGGCGCGGCGGCGCGCGCTGGCCGGGGTGGTGAAGGCGCGCCGTATCCAGGAAATCGTGCTCGGCCTGCCCTTGAACATGGACGGTAGCGAAGGGTTCAAGGCCAAGGAGGCGCAGGCCTTCGCGGTGGAACTGCGGACCGAGTTCGGCCTGCCGGTGCATCTGGTCGACGAGCGGCTGACCTCGCACATCGCCGAGGCGGGCATGAACCAGAAGCAACTCCGCGAGATTCGCGGCAAGGGCATCATCGACTCGCGCGCGGCGGCGGTGATCCTGCAGGACTATCTGGATCAACGCTTCCCGCCGGCGCTGCCCGAATGAGGAGGTTTAGGGGGAAGGCTGGAAGGTGGGAAAAGCAGCGGACGGCGGAGCGCCCGTTTTTCCGATTCCTTCCGCCCTTCCCACCTTCCACATTGAGTTCTCCACATGATCGATCCCGCCCCGCTTCCCCGTTGGAAATGCCTCGTGGCCTACGACGGCACGGCGTTCTCGGGCTGGCAGGCGCAGCCGGATAAAAACGCGGTCCAGGACCACATCGAGCGGCGGCTGGCCGAGCTCCTCCAGACCGAGGTGCGCATCCACGGCAGCGGCCGGACCGACGCCGGGGTCCACGCGCGCGGCCAGGTTTTTCACTTTGACGGCGCGTGGCGGCACGGCTCCGAACGCCTGCTCGCGGCGCTGCGCGGCGGCCTGCCGGCGGCGATCCAGGTGCGCACGGCCGAGGTGGTCGCGTCGGACTTTCACGCGCGGTTTTCCGCCATCGGGAAGATCTACCACTACCACCTCGTGCACGGCGACTGGGCGGATCCCTTTGCGCACGCGACGACGTGGTCGGTGCCGCGCCGGCTCGACGTGGACGCGATGCGGGCGGCGGCGGCGGCGCTGCGCGGGCGGCATGATTTCCGGGCCTTCTCGGCCTTCGGTGGCGAGGAGCGGGAGAACACCATCCGCACTCTAGCGCGGTTGGACCTCATCGAGGACGGGGCGCGGTTGCGGGTGGAGGCGGAGGCGGAGGGGTTTTTGTATAAGATGGTCCGCAGCCTGGTCGGCGCGCTGGTCTATGTGGGGCACGGCAAACTGTCCCCCGAGCGCATCGCGGCGTTGCTCGCCGCGCGGGAACGGACCGCCGAGGTCGAGACCGCGCCGCCGCAGGGGCTCTTCCTCATGAAGGTTCACTACCCGGCGCCCTGGAACGACGCGGAGGGGGCGCGATGAGCGCGGGGGACGAAGCGGCGGGCGGCTGGTCGGGCCTGGCCCGGGCGCTGCGCGACGTGGGTTTCCCGCCGTCCTGCTTGCATTGTGGAGGGCTGGTGACCGAGGCGAGTCCGCTGCGCCATGTCTGCGCGGCCTGCGAGCCGCTCATCCTGCGGGTCGAGGCCCCGGCCTGCCCGTGTTGCGGGCATCCGTATTTCGGCGAGACGGTCGGCGAGCGGCTCTGCGTGCACTGCGAGGGGCTGGCGCCGGAGTTTCGCGAGGGTCGGACGGCCGTGCTGTTTCGCGGTCCGGCACGAGCGCTGGTCCACGAACTTAAATACCGTCAGGGGCTCTTCGTGCTCGAGGATCTGGCGGAGGTGATCGCAACCAATCCCCACGTGGCGGATTTTCTCCGCGGGTCCACGCTGGTGCCGGTGCCGCTCCATCCACGCAAGCAGCGCGAACGCGGCTACAACCAGGCGTGCGAGCTCGCGACGGCGGTGGCGTTGCGGCTCGGGGCGGGCACGCGGGTGGCGGAGCTTTTACGGCGCGCGGCGGACACCCAAACGCAAACGAATCTCGATCGCGACCAGCGCCGGGCGAACCTCAAAAACGCGTTTGCGCTGGCCCCCGGCGCGGTCATTACCACGGACCTTCGGCATGTCCTCCTTGATGATGTTTTCACCACCGGCTCGACCCTCAACGCCTGCGCGGCCGTGCTGCGCCGGGCCGGCGCGATGACGGTGGACGTGTGCACCTTCGGCCACGGTTGACGACCCTGCTTCCCCAAACCCTTTCCCGTTCCATGTCGTTGTTCAGCAAGCCAAAGTATTCCACCGTTGTCATCAAGCGGAAGGACATCCCCAAGGGCCTTTACACCAAGTGCCCGCTCTCCGGGGAGGTCATCTTCAACCAGGAGCTGGAGGCCAACCAGATGGTGGTGCCGAAGAGCGGCTATCACTTCCCGATCGGGGCGCGGGCGCGCATCCAAGGCCTCTTCGACCCGGAGACCTTCGTGGAGCACGACGCCTCGGTGCGATCGGCGGACCCCTTGAAGTTCGTGGACTCGGCGCCCTACCCGGAGCGGATCAAGAAATACGAGCGCGACAGCGGCCTGCCCGAGGCGGTCATCTGCGGCACGGGCAAGATCCATGGCATCAAGGTCTCGGTCGCGGTGATGGATTTCCGTTTCTGCGGCGGCGCGATGGGCTCGGCGGTGGGCGAGAAAATCACCCGGGCGATCGAGCGGGCCGTGGCGGACAAGACGCCCTGCCTCATCTTCTCGGCGTCGGGCGGCGCGCGCATGCAGGAGGGTATCTTTTCGCTCATGCAGATGGCCAAGACCAGCGCGGCGCTCGGCCGTCTGGCGCAAGCCGGTTTGCCCTACATTTCCATTCTCACCCATCCGACCATGGGCGGCGTGACCGCCAGCTTCGCGGTGCTGGGCGATGTCAACATCGCCGAGCCCGGCGCGTTGATCGGCTTCGCCGGGGCGCGGGTGATCAAGGACACGGTCAAGCAGACCCTCCCGGCGGGTTTCCAGACCGCCGAGTTCCTGGAGAAAAAAGGCCTTATCGACCTCATCGTGCCGCGTCTCGAAATGCGCGACACCCTGCGCAACGTCCTTTGCGCGCTTCACCTGCGCAAGGCCCCGGCGCCGGCGGCCTGAGCGCGGCGGGTGGCCCGGCGCGGGCCGCCCGTGTTTCCAATCGATCCGTGAGCATCGCGGCCTCCCCGGACGACGCGGCGAACTACGCGGCGGTGTGCGAGCGGCTCTACGCGCTCAAGGCGCGCGGCGTCTCCTTCGGGATCGACCGGATGCGGGCCTTCGCCGGTCTGCTCGGTCACCCGGAGCGCGCCACGCCCGCGCTGCACGTGGCCGGCACGAACGGCAAGGGCTCGGTCTCGGCCATGCTCGACTCCATCTTGCGCGCGGCCGGACACCGCACCGGCCTCTACACCTCGCCCCACCTGGTGCGGCTCGGCGAGCGCGTGCGGGTCGACGGATCGCCGCTGACCGAGGCGGAGATCGTGGCCTACGTCGCCGAGTTGCTGCCGAAGGCGGCGGAGCTGGAGCGCGCAACGCCGGGCGAGGCGCCGAGCTTTTTCGAGCTGATGACCGCGATGGCGTTTCTCCAATTCCAGCGCAGAGGCTGCGCGGCGGCGGTGGTCGAGGTGGGCTTGGGCGGGCGGCTGGACGCGACCAACATCCTCGCGCCGGAAGTCGCCGTGGTCACCAGCATTGGCTTCGACCATTGCGAGCTGCTCGGCGACACCCTCGCGGCCATCGCGGGCGAGAAGGCGGGCATCATCAAGCCGGGCGTGCCGGTGGTCATGGGCCGGCTGCCGGCCGAGGCCGAGGCGGTGGTGCGCCGGGTGGCGGCGGAGCGCGGGGCGCCGCTCACGGCGGTGCGGGACGTCTTCGGCGAGGACTTGGAAACGTATCCGCGTTCGGCGCTGGAGGGCGATTACCAGCGGCTCAACGCGGCGACCGCCACGCTGGCGGCGCGGGCGGTGGCAGGGCGATTCGGCCTCACCGAGGCCCACATCGCGGAGGGTCTGGCGCGGGTGTCCTGGCCCGGGCGCTGGCAGCGGGCGCGGCTGGACGACGGCCGGCTTCTCATCCTCGACGCCTCGCACAACCCGGAGGGCGCGGTGGTGCTGGACGGCCTGCTGGGCAAGCTGGTCGCGGAGACCGGGCGGCGGCCGGTGGTGGTGGCAGGCGTGCTCGGCGCGGCGCGCGCGCGGCCCCTGCTCGAGGTGATCGGCCGGCACGCCCGCGAGATCCACCTGGCGCGGCCGCAGCAGGCGCGGGCGTCGAGCTTCGAGGAGTTGGAGGCGCTGGTGCCGCCGGGATTTTACGCGAGCGGCGGACGTTTGGCGCGCGGCGAGGTGGCGGGACTTTTTCCCGGGCCGGGGCGGTGCGCGGTCGGCGCGCCGGGACCGGACGGCGACGTCGTGGTGGTCACGGGGTCCATTTACCTGCTCGGCGAGGTCCTGGCCCGCCTCGAACCGGAACGGGGCGTGGGCGAGCAGCGCTTGCAGGATTTTTGAGCCGGGCGGCCGCGATTTAGGGGAAAAGGCCGCGGGCGGCTTTGGCGTCGGCGACGCGCTGGATGCCGAGGGTCTGGGCGGCGAGGCGGCGGGAGAACTTGTATTTCGCGCGCTGGCGCTCGACCGCCTCGCGGGCCTGTTCGAGCTGGCGGAAGAGTTTCTCCATCACCTCGTCGCGGGTCCAGTAGTAGTTCTCCAGATTCTGGAGCCACTCGAAGTAGGAGACGATCACGCCGCCGGCGTTGCACAGCACGTCGGGGATGATCTCGAGGTCGGGGCGGTTCTCCTCCAGCCAGCGGTCGGCGGCGAAGGTGGTCGGTCCGTTGGCTGCCTCGGCCAGCAGGCGGCAACGCAGGCGCGGGGCGATTTCCGGTGTGATCACGCGCTCGAGCGCGGCGGGCACCAGCACGGTGCACTCCAGGGTGAGGAGCTGCTCGTTGGTGATCGGTTCGCCGCCGTCGAAGGCGGCCAGGCTGCGGGTGGCGGCGACGCAGGCGAGGGCCTTGGGGACGTCGATGCCGGCGGCGTTGAAATACCCGCCGGTGAAGTCGGAGATCGCGATGACGCGCGCGCCGCGCCGGACGAGGGCGAGGGCGGCCTCGCCGCCGACGTTGCCGAAACCCTGGATGGCGACGGTGGCCTCGCCCATGGGCACGCGGAGGTCCTCCAGGTATCGGGTGATCAGATACGCCACGCCCGCGCCGGTGGCCTCGCGGCGGCCCTGCGAGCCCCCGAGGGAAAGGGGCTTGCCGGTGATGCACGCGGGGGCGAGGTGGCCGACATGTTCGGAATAGGTGTCCACCATCCAGCCCATCATGCGCTCGTTCGTGCCGACGTCCGGAGCGGGGACGTCGACCTGCGGACCGATGAAGGGAATCAGCTCGCTCATGTAGCGGCGGGCGAGGCGCTCCAGCTCGGTCTCGGACAGGCGGGCCGGGTCGACGATCACGCCGCCCTTGGCCCCTCCGTAGGGCAAGCCCACGAGGGCGGTTTTCCAGCTCATCCACATCGCGAGCGCGGCGACCTCGCCGAGGGTCACGTCGGGGTGGAAGCGGATGCCGCCCTTGGCCGGGCCGGTGGAGAGGTTGTGCTGCACGCGGTAGCCTTCGAACACCTCGACCGTGCCGTCGTCGCGCCGGATGGGCAGGGAAACGACCACCGCACGGCGCGGGTGTTTCACGCGGTCGCGCAGGGTTTCGGGCAGGTTGATGGCGTCGGCCGCGCGGTCGAATTGTTTGCAGGCCATCAGGTAGACCTCGGACGAATAGACGGGGGTGCTAGGGCGTTTGGACATGGGCGCGGTGGGTTTTAGAGAACGATTCAAACATGGCATAAATCGGCCGTTTCGCAGGTGAAAAGCGGCGGCCGGGCGGGGAATCCCCCGAAGGAGGGATGCGCGGCCGGGCGGGGTGGGGCGGGCGTGCGCACGGGTTGCCGGATAAGGCGCGGAAATTGGCGGCGGCTCGTCTCCGGCCAAGATATGCGGGAGAACGACGCCATGAGCACCACGGTTGAGTTACCGAAGCCCTCCGTCCCGAAGCGCCGGGCGGCGCCGGGCTGCGCGCATTGCGGCGCGCCGGTGGCGGCGGGCGAGGCCTACTGCTGCGGCGGCTGCGCGTTCGTCAGCCGACTGATCCGCGACGAGGGTCTGGCGGCCTACTATGATCTCAAGGATCCGGTCACGCCGCCCGCGGACGGCGCGCTGCGGCCGGCGGGGGATTTCACCTGGTTGGCGGACGCGGCGCGGGCGGCCGAGGCGGCGGCGACGGCGAACGGCGGCGCGGGCGCGGCGGAGCTGGAGCTGGCGGTGCAGGGTTTGTCCTGCGCGGCCTGTGTCTGGCTGATCGAGCGGCTGTATCGGCGGCGGGCGGGCGCGGGGGCGATCGAGGTGTCGGCCGAGACCGGGCGCATACGTTTACGGTGGCCGGCTGGCGGCGGCTTCGACGCGGCGGAGTTCGGGCGGGAAATCCAGCGTTTCGGCTACACGGCGGGGCCGGCGGACGAGGTCCGGGCGGCGGAGCCGGAGAGCCGGGCGCTGGCGCGCAAGGCGGGCTTGGCGGCGGCCTTCGCGATGAACGCGATGATGTTCGCCCTCCCGGCCTATTTCGGGATGACGGCGGAGGCCGACCACGCGCGACTCTTCGAGACCCTCGCGCTCGCCTTCGCCACGCTCAGCCTGCTCGGCTGCGGCGGCTATTTTCTCACCCGCGCGGCGCACGCGATGCGGGCGCGGATCGTCCACCTCGACCTGCCCATCGCGCTCGGCATCGTCGGAGCCTACGCGGGGTCGCTCTACGGCTGGTTGGTGCGGGACCCGGAGTGCCAGTATTTCGATTTTGTGACCGCGTTCATCGCGCTGATGCTCGTCGGGCGCTGGGCGCAGGTGGCGGCGGTGGAGCGCAACCAACGGCGGCTGTTGCGCGAACAACCGCTGGCGGCGCGGGTGCGGGTCTGGCGGGCGGACGATTGGGCGGAGGCGGCGCCGGAATCGCTGGTGGCGGGCGAACGTTTCCGCGTGGCGGGCGGCGGGCTGGTGCCGGTCGAGGCGCGCTTGGAGTCGGACGCGGCGGAATTTTCCCTCGCCTGGATCACGGGCGAGGCGGACCCGCGGGTGCTGCGCGCCGGCCAACGCGTGCCGGCCGGGGCGAGCGTGGCGGGCGGCGCGGAGGTCGAATGCACCTCCACGCAAGGCTGGGCGAATTCGTTGCTGGCGCGGCTGCTCGCGCCGGTGGAGCGCGCGCCCGAGCGGTCGCGGCTGATCGAGCGGGTGGTGCGGTGGTATCTGGTCGGCATCCTCGGCGCGGCGTTCGGCGCGGGGTTGGCGTGGGGTTTGATCACCCGCGACGTTGCGCGCACCGGCGCGGTGGTCATCTCGATCCTGGTGGTGTCGTGTCCGTGCGCGCTCGGGCTGGCGTTTCCGTTGGTCGAGGAGATCGCGACGGTGCGACTGCGGCGGCGGGGCGTTTTTGTGCGGGCGGGCGATCTCTGGCAGCGGCTTTCGCGGGTGCGGCTGGTGGCCTTCGACAAGACCGGCACGCTCACCGGCGACTTGCCGGCGCTGCGCAACCCGGATGCGCTGGACGGGCTCGCGGATGAGGCGCGCGCGGCGTTGTTTGCCTTGGTGCGGGACAATCCCCACCCGGTCGGACGCGCCCTGCATGAGGCCTTGTTGTTGCGCGATTGGCGGGAGGCGGCGCCGGGCGAGGTGGTGGAAGAGATCGGGCGCGGGGTGCGGCTGGGGGCGTGGACGCTGGGCCGGCCGGAGGACGGCGGGGGCGACGCGGTGCTCGCGCGGGGCGGCACGACGTTGGCGCGTTTTGGCTTCGCCGATGCGGCGCGGGCGGACGCGCGGGTGGAACTGGCCGCGCTGGGCCGGCGCGGGCTGGGGCTGGCGGTGCTCAGCGGCGACCGTTGCGAAAAAGTGGCCGCGCTGGCGGCGGAGCTCGGGCTGGAGGCGCGATGGGCGCGCGGCGGGCTGGCGCCCGCGGAAAAGGCGGCGTGGCTGAATGAAAACGACGGCGACGCGGCGCTCATGCTTGGCGACGGCGCGAACGACAGCCTCGCCTTCGACCGCGCGCTCTGCCGGGGCACGCCGGCGGTGCATCGCGGGGTGCTCGCGGCCAAGGCGGATTTCTATTACCTCGGGCGCGGCATCGGCGGGGTGCGGGCGTTGATGGAGGTCAACGACGCGCGGCGGCGCACGCAGGCGGCGCTGTTGGTATTCATGATTCTCTACAACCTCACGGCGGTCGGGCTGGCGGCGAGCGGGCACATGAACCCGCTCTTCGCCGCCGTGCTCATGCCGCTGAGCTCGTTGGCGACCTTGGTGATCGTCTGGATGGGCCTGCGCCGGGCGGGGTAGGTGTGGACCGCCCAGCGTGGCGGTTCGCCTACTTGAGCACCTGCTCGGTGGCGGCGTCGAAGAGGTGGGCGGCGCCGATCTTGAGGGTGACCTTGACCGCCTGGCCGACCTCGAAGCGGTCGGTGGGGCGCACGCGGGCGATGAAGCTGGTCGCGCCGGTGCCGAGGTAGAGGAAGGTTTCCGCGCCCATGGGCTCGGAGACCTCGACCTTCACCTCGATGGTGTGGGCGGGGTCGGGTCGCTCGAGGCCGAGGGTGTCCTGCACGTCCTCGGGGCGTATGCCGAAGACGACCTCGCGGTCGACGTGGCCGGCACCCTTGGCGGAGAGGGCGGCGTCGAGGGTGATGCGCACCGGCGCGCCGGCGGAGTTGGTCTCTACGAACTCGAGCAGGCCGGGGGTGGCGGAGCGTTGCAGGCGGCCCTTGAAGAAATTCATCGGGGGGCTGCCGATGAAGCCGGCGACGAACATGTTTTCCGGGCGGTTGTAGAGATCGAGGGGCGCGTCGACCTGCATGATGCGGCCGTCCTTCATCACGCAGATGCGGTCGCCCATGGTCATGGCCTCGACCTGGTCGTGGGTCACGTAGATCATGGTCGCGCCGAGGCGGGCGTGGAGCTTGGAGATCTCGGTGCGGGTGGAGACGCGCATCTTCGCGTCGAGGTTGGAGAGGGGTTCGTCGAAGAGGAAAACCTTCGGTTTGCGCACGATGGCGCGGCCGACCGCGACGCGCTGGCGCTGGCCGCCGGAGAGGGCCTTGGGTTTGCGGTCCAGGTAGGGATCGAGCCCGAGCATGGCGGAGGCCTCGCGCACGCGGGCGTCGATCTCGGCCTTGGGGAATTTCCGCAGCTTCAGGCCGAAGGCCATGTTTTCGTAGACCGACATGTGCGGGTAGAGCGCGTAGTTCTGGAAGACCATCGCGATGTCGCGGTCCTTCGGCAGGACGTTGTTCACCACCACGCCGTCGATCGCGATGGTGCCGCCGGTGATTTCCTCCAGGCCGGCGATCATGCGCAGAGTGGTGGACTTGCCGCAGCCGGAGGGGCCGACGAGGACCATGAATTCGCGGTCGCGGATTTCGAGGTTGATGCCGTGGACGACTTTTACGCCGGGGCCTTTGGTTTCGGCGTAGGATTTTTCCAGGTTGGAGATGACAACGGTGGCCATGGATGGGGAACGGACGGGGTGGACGGACGGGTTTCCGTGATGGGTATTTACGGCGGGCGGGTCACGGGCACCGCACTCCGGTTGAAAGAGGGTGACAGTTCCGCCCAGGCCGGCGGAGTCAACGCCGGGCGCGGCAGAGGGTGGCGCGGGACGGAATTTCCGCGAGATTTGCATTGCCCGCGTCTTTCGGGCGTGGATACGTGAATCCCTTGGAGTTTCTCCATCCTTCTTTATCATCCGCCCACCAAAACCCACCATGGCCAAAAAACCCGTTCCCGCCCCCTCGCCCCTCACCTTCGACCTGCCGGTCTCGCTCCTGAACAAGATCGAGACGCAGCGCAAAAAGCTTGGTCTGGCCTCCACCTCGGAGGTCGTGCGCCACGCGCTCGGCGAGTTCAACCTGTCGAAGTTCGAGGCCGACACCGAGGAGCGCCGCCAGATCTCCGTGCGCCTGCCGGCGGCGGACAAGGCCACGCTGGTGAAGGCGGCCAAGAAGCAGAAGGTCAGCCTGGGCGAAATCCTGCGCGCGGCGGTCGACGCCCTGCCCGACAAGAAGGCGCCCGAGAAGAAGGCCCCGGACAAAAAGTCCGCCGCCAAGAAGTCCAAGAAGTGATCGGGGTCTCGTTCCCCGACCTCCCGGCCCGGTGACTTTTGTCCCGGCCGGAATCGGGCACGAGGTTGGTCGATAGCCGCCTCAGGCGGGGCCTTGCGTCGCGCCTGTTTCCCGTTCCCGTATCCGTTTTACCCACCCTTTTTCTCCCTCCATGAGCACCGCCCCCGCCGCCCTTTCCACCTGGGCACGCAACATCTCGCCCTCGCCCACGCTCGCGGTCGACGCCAAGGCCAAGGCCCTGGCCGCCGCCGGCGAGGACGTCTGCGGCTTCGCCGCCGGCGAGCCCGACTTCGACACGCCCGAGCACATCAAGGACGCCTGCATCGCCGCCCTGAAGGCCGGCAAGACCAAGTATGCCCCGACGCCCGGCATCGAGCCGCTGCGCCAGGCGCTGGCCGACAAATATCGCGACGACTACGGCCTGGCGGTCGCCCCGTCCCAGGTGATCGTCTCGCCCGGCGGCAAGTTCTCCTGCTACCTCGCCATCCTCGCGACCTGCTCGCCGGGCGACGAGGTCATCATCCCCGCGCCCTACTGGGTGAGCTACCCCGAGATGGTGAAGCTCGCCGGCGCGCGCCCGGTGGTGGTGCTGGCCGACGACACGACCGGCTTTCGCCTCACCCCGGCGCAACTCGAGGCCGCGATCACGCCGCGCACCCGCCTGCTCATTCTCAACTCGCCCTCCAACCCCACCGGCGCGGTCTACACCCGGGCGGAGATGGAAGCCATCGTCGAGGTCGCCCTGCGGCACAACCTCTACATCCTCTCTGACGAGATCTATGAGCACCTGACCTACGACGGGGCGAAACACGTCGCGCCCGCCACCTTCTCCAAGGAGGTCGAGGCCCGCACCATCATCGTCTCGGGTTTCGCCAAGACCTTCGCCATGACCGGTTGGCGTCTCGGCACCACGGTCGCGCCCGCGCCCATCGCCAAGGCCATCGCCGAGCTCCAGAGCCAGACCACCAGCAACGCCACGACTTTCGCCCAGTGGGGCGCGCTGGCCGCGCTGAAGGAAAAGGAGAAGACGCGGGTCGCGCTCGACGCCATGCTGGTCGCCTTCGACCGTCGCCGGAAGTTCCTCCATGCCGAATTGAACAAGATCGCCGGCGTGCGCTGCCTGTTGGCGGAGGGCGCGTTCTACCTTTTTCCGAACATCTCCTCCTTCGGACTGAGTTCCGAGGATTTCTGCCAGCGCCTGCTGGAACAGAAGAAAGTCGCCGCCGTGCACGGCTCGGCTTTCGGAGCCGAGGGGTATCTGCGCCTCAGCTACGCGACCGGCGACGAGACCATCCGCAAGGGCGTGACCCGCCTGGCGGAGTTCTGCGCCACGCTGCGCGGGTGACGCGCCCCGGCGTCCGGCCCCGCGCGGGGCCGGGGTGTTGCCGCGACGAAGTTCAGGAGCGGCCGATAGGCTCCCGCTATCTGACGTAGACTAATCACCCCAAGCTTTTGGACTTTAGGTGGACGGGCGGGGCCCGTGGATTGGTCGGCCACACCAAAGCCGCGTGCTCGGGGATCCGCACGACCGCCGTATCATCAGGATTCAAATGGGATTTGGTGTTAGTCCGATTGTCGAAGCCGGTGAATTGATTGTGGGTGCCTGAAAATTCATTGTTGGTGGGTAAAACACCATTGTCGGCGGATGCGAAATGGTTGCCGGCGCCCGCAAGTTCATGGTTGGCGTCCGGCGCCGGCCTGATTGCGGGTATTGATCGTTTGCGACCCCGACGCGACTGCCTGCGCGAGCCGGCGAATTCCTTGTTACCGCCCGCGCGCGGAATGTCGGCGATCACGATTCGCTTGTTGACGGAAGCGAGCGGATTGCGCCCTTCCGGAACTCCCTTGCGAAAGGGCTAATGTCGCCTGCTTTCCCCGGTTTTTTGCCGACCAAGGCCCGAATTTGCCTTCTTCACGCGCCAAACACCCCTGCCGGCGGTGCCAGAATGTCTCCGGGGAGGCCAAATGCCGCCGTTTAATCACCAATTTGGTCCAAGTTCCCGCCATCACCAAAAGTTCACCGCTCCGCAACACGACTTGCCGTTTTGCACTTGCGCTCCGAAAACCTTCCTAAGCGTATCGTGTCAGAGCAGAACTACGTATCCAAAGCCGTAACCGTATTCCCTGGCATGTCGTCCGAAACCGCCCCCATCCCGTCCGTTCCGGGTTCGACCGAGCCCGTTGCTGAAGAGACCGCGCCCAGTCCCCGGGGCTATTTTAATCAGGCCCAGCTTGATGATCTCGACCTCGCCGAGCGCGTGCTGGCCGCCGCCCGCACCCACGCCCCTGCGCTGGCTACCCGACAGATCACCACCGACTACCTCGCCGGCTTCGCCTCTTCGTTTGAGCAGGCGCGGGCCAAGACCACCGCCACCGGGCAGGCCGGCGACAAGACTGGTGCCGCCACCCTGAACGCCACCGGCACCGAGCGCGCCCTGGTGATCGCGCTGCAGGGCATTCAATCCGCCGCGAAGCAGAAGCACCGCATGCTAGCCGAGGACGACGACCCCGCCACGAATTTCCCCACCGACGGCTACCTCATCGCGTCGCGCCTGAACCCGAACCGCGCCGCGCTGCTGCAAAACGCCGCGACGCTCCTGACCAAGGCCGCGCAGGACCAGCTGCCCGGCTACGACGCCACCGCGCTGGCGACGGTCCGCGCCGCGCTCACCGCCTACCAGGCCGCCGAGGCCGGCCAGCAAAGCACGGACGAGGCCGGGGCCGCCGACCGCACCGCGCGTGACGGCTTGATCAAAAATATCAACGCCCGCCGCATGGCGATCCAACACGCCGCCGACGCCCTCTGGCCCTACACCACCCCCGCGAGCCGCCCCACCCGCAAGAGCTTCCAACTGCCGCTGAGCCGGCCGTTCAACGGCTAATCAGTCTTCCATTTGAAAACGACTCTAAGATCAGAGTAACTCACTTTTATGAAAAACAGTTTTTCCACTACTATGGTCGTCCTTAGCCTGATTTCAAATTCGCCCGCAGCGGTGGAAAGTCCTTCAGAGGCGAAAGCTTATAGTGACGTCGGCACGACACCATGTATCATCGGCGGGGATTGCTCCAAGAATCGCCTAGAAGAAAGTCAACCCGTGGCGGTTTGGTCGGAGCAAGGCCATGCCCGCGTATCCCATCATCCACATTCATCTCCTGGCAATGATGTGAATTACATTTTGCAAATCCCCGCACAAATCCCGGCAGCAAGTGTATGTGTTCTTTTTCAAGCACCGGGAAGGTCTTTTTCTGCCCTTGAGTTTCGACTAAAACTCTCGAAACAGGAAAACGCGTCGCCTGAACACATCTCTTGGGAGATCGCTGGAGTGCCCGTGCGACTGTCCCGGGAAGATTACGGCGTATGGAGGATTGACTACCATACCATTGAAAACGGTTGGACACTGCTATGTCAGACCGATGAGTCGGTGTTCGAGGACAAGTGGCATTATCTAAGGTTGGAGTATTCACCCGATAGTCAGCGCACTCGCCTGCGCATAGATGATGGTGATTTTACAGCGTGGAGCGCCGCACCTAGCATCCAAGAGCCTTTTCTGCTTTTTGCGGGCGCAACTGCCGTAGAGCTTTCCCTGAATGATTTCCTGGTCGATCTATCATGCTCGGCAAGTGAAGCCACCTCCGCGATGAATTCTCCTTCAGTAATATCTAATCGCAACACAGCTCTGCGCCGAGAGATAGAAGACTCCATTCGTGAAATGACCGCCCGCACTGGCAGGATTCAACACCAGCAGTTGCGTCGCCCCGTATCGGTCACCCGCGTAGTAGTTCCGCTCGCACGCGGAAGGCGTCAACTCGAAGTGCTTACCCCATTAGAAGAGAAACATTCTACCCAAGAAACCCCATGAAACGCCTGTTCGTCTTTTTCGCCGCCGTCGCGGCATTCCACGCACCCGTGCTGGCTATACGTGCCGCAGTAGAAAGCGCTGCAGATACCGTTTATGCCACTTCGGATTACGGAAGCGGCCCGGTTGAAGCAGGCCAACCAGGTTGCAGGACGGTATTTGTTAATGAGTGTGAGCCTATCCCATACATTGAATTTGAGATTTTTCTGAGCGGCGGCGTCCCGGGGAAAGTGTATTATTTTGAAGCGGCGGTGCAAGGTGCGATAGTTGAATTTATATCAAGTGATTTCGCCCCGGATACCAACTACGGTTTGGCACTTGTGCAGCTCGAGGGTGATGATGTCGATTATATGCCATCGCATGATGCTTTTCTGAACAACTTTGGATCACAGTATGAAAGCCTTAAGGTCGAGCATGTTTTTTTTATAAAATAGCGAAAACGAAGCGCATAAAATTTGTTGGAGGGTCGGTTCGAAGGGTTACGGCTGCTTATATAAATCCAAGTGAAACTGATCTATACGGTCCTTGGGTGGATCAACTTGAGTTATCGGTCAGTCCTGCATCTTGCGGTGATTCCGGATCAAACGGTCCTTCCCCCTGCACTACTTGCAGTGGTAGTGGCACTTCAGGCAGTGGTGGCGGCGCAAATGAGAGTGTATCGGTTTCGATTGATTTGGGGCCTGAGCGACCCGACGGTTTGTCCGGCACATTGGGATTTCATGTTTTAGATGATCGTCATGGCGCCAATCTCTATAAGCCGAATCTTCTTGCCTTATCAGGCATCTATGAAACTACGAATAGCAACCCATCCAGTCCCATTGCCTCCGTATATAGAGTCATGGATGGCGCAGGAGCCCTTGATAAGATTGTCTCCCCGGGTGGAGTCATTGACGTTGTTCCGCTTCCTTCCGGCCGCGTTGGCTATGAACTCAGATGTTATCGCCTGGCGCAGATGGACTCGTCGACATGGACTCCTCTAGCCGGGCAAACTCCACATACCACCTGGCTGTTCGAGGATATCAACCATACCGGGGGATCGCAGCTGTTCGTCATCAAGAAACCCAGCGGAGGTTCGAGGTGGACCGTTTACAATTATCGATTTAATCGGATGCAGATAGATACCCACGTTACGCAGCAGGGATGGGCGCTCGAAGTTTACGATGCGCAGCACACAATTGGTAACAACTATTCCGTGATTGAAACCCTCAGCCGATCAGTGGTTCTCGATACTTTGACGCAGGACGATGTAAACGACGGTTTACGCAAGGCGGTAAAGATCAAAACCGCAAAGAAAACATGGACCGGTCTGGGCGCGGCCGCGGAATCCACCGGGGGCACGTTGATAGAATCTTGGGAAAACGACTACGAAATCTTGCAGAATCGGTATGTAGTGAAACAGCGCCGGGTTGGCGTAAGCACTGCGGATCAAAAAACCACAACCTATACTTACGGAGCTGATCCCAATGGGCATCCGGCGATAGAGCACGAAACGAATTCCGATGGCAACTGGCGACATACTTACTCGCATGATATTAACGGGCGCCCCATCTACTGGGTTGAGCAATATGGGAATAACACTTACGATCCTGCAACCGCGCAGAGCACGAATCGGGTATTCTCAATTAGTTCAATGAAAGATGACAGCTCTCTGTTTAGTAACATAACCGAAACGACCACAGAGACGCTCGCTTCAGTCGTGGTCGCTCGCCGCTGGCGAAGATTGGAAAACTGGGGGACGATTCTTTCGACCGACGACAACAACCGCCGAAAGGTCATTGAATCGGTGGCCACCGATCCCGGCGTCTATACATGGGATGATTCCTCCAATCTCCGGACCACCACTTATCTTTACGACACGGCGGACGAAGCCACCGGTAAACGCGAGAATGCCCCTTGGTTAGTTGTCTTTCCCGACGGCCAAGCTACTCTCACCAAATACCTCGTTGGTTCGACGGTGATTAATGCAGTCACAGTCCCCACGGATATCGTTGAGACTTATCATGGAGTGCCTAGCACAACCACCCCGTCTGGATACACAGTAAGCATCACTGCCGGAACCAAGACGGTCGAAGAGCACAGCGAGACCGGTCAGCTTGTCTATAAAAAGGTTACGGACATAGCTAGTGGTGTAGTGATCGATGATCGGCAGGCGGTGGATTTCGACGAGTTTGGCCGTGTTACGCGGTATATCCTGTTTGCCAACAACAGCCTCACTGAGAGTCGCAGTTATGCCTGCTGCGGCCTTTCCTCCGAGACGGACGTCTATGGCGTGCGCACCGATTATACTTACGATGCGCTAGGTCGCATAAAGACACGTGTCGACTACGCCAATGGCACAGGCGATTACCCCCCTGTGCGTCATGAGTTTATATACGATGCTTTAAATCGCAAGGTTCGGACGTTAATTGGTCCCTACTCCGATTCTGATGCAACTGAGGCGCTCGATTATAATCTAGCCGGCGATCTTTCCCGTAGGGAGGATGGCGTCTATAATAATCGATATACTTTGTATTCACGGGCACTGATAGGTGGTTATATTGTCCGCACTACCACAATGCCCGACGGTGCAGCTAACCCTTCGGGCAATATACTTATCGAAAGACTTTACCCAGACGGTCGCCTATATGAAAGCCAGACAACTGTGACGCCCACGAATACCCGCGGAACGCGCTATACCTACGCCACGGATTCCGCAGGCAATCAATCCGTCACCGAAACACCGCTAGAAAACGGTAATGAATTGACCGCCGCCGCGGTGATCCGGTGGAGCGATTTCGCAGGCCGCGCGTGGAAAGTCATAACCCCTTCCCCTACTGAAACTGGCACATCCGTGGAGCAAAACTATTACGCGACTCCCTCTCAGGCTACCCACAAGCTTGGCCGGCTCTATAAAACCACCCGAACTGGTCGGCCCGATACGCTCTTCTTCTACGATGATCTTGGCCGTAAAACCGACGAAGGGCAGGATATCAATTCGGACGGTGTGCTTACAAGCTCCGGTGGCACTGATCGTCTGAAGCAGTTTTTCTATCCATCTGGCAATGGCGCTAGTGGTGTCACCGCTCGGATTTGGCAAAGCAGCCTTGGGTATATGACCGAGCAGTATATAAAGGGCTATACCCCCGGAGGGAATGTTACGTCCATCAGACCCGGTGAAGACCTTTCTTTTGTCACTAGCACTATAACTGCTTCGACAGCAACCCTAGTCCGAACCGAGACCAAGGGAGCACTTCGGACCGTGTCTACCACAAAATATGGGCGGCTTGCCAGTGTGGTGACTAAGGACACTGCTACGGGCGCGCAACTGACCGCCGTGACTTATGCCTACAACGACCTCGGACAGCTCTCGGCTCAGACAG
>JAIXVP010000156.1 GCA_027482905.1 Opitutaceae bacterium | reverse complement strand
GAGGCCCGGCTGGCGCTGGACGTGCTCGCCGACCACATCGATTTCTGCACCCGCCGCACCGCCGGCGGCTCGCTCGTGCTCTTCACCAGCTACGCCGACATGCAGCGCGTGGCCGAGACCTTGGAGCCGATCTACCGCGGCGCGCACCGGCCGTTTTTTATGCAAGGCCCGGGATCAAACCGCACCGAGCTCGCCCGCCAGCTGCGCGAAGCCGGCAACGGCGTGCTCTTCGGCACCGAGTCCTTCTGGACCGGCATCGACGTGCCCGGTGACGCCCTTTCCCAGGTCATCCTGACCCGCCTGCCCTTCCAGGTGCCGACCCACCCGGTGCTGGAGGCGCGCACCGAGCACATCGAGGCGCGCGGCGGCAACCCCTTCGCCGAACTCACCCTGCCCGACGCCCTCATGACCTTCCGCCAAGGCATAGGCCGGCTGATCCGCAGCCAGCGCGACCGTGGCGTCATCACCATCCTCGACTCCCGCATCGTGCAAAAAACCTACGGCCGCCAGTTTCTCGCCTGCCTGCCCCAGCCGAAACACGTCCGTTTCAACCGCGCGAACCGGGCCGAAGTCTTCCAACCTTTTATTTGAAGCGGCACGGGTTATGGTCACGGTGGTGAGACCGTTATGCAGCTTTCCACCGCCGCCCAGACCGATATCGGCCTCATTCGCTCGGAAAACGAGGACCGCCTCCTCTGTGCCGACGACCTGCGGCTCTACGCCGTGGCCGACGGCATCGGCGGCCTGCCGGGCGGGGCCGAGGCGGCCTCCACCGCCATCGCCGCGCTGCTGAAGGAGGGCCGCGCCGCGCACGATCGCGGCAAGTCGCTCAACCTCGTCCAGGCGCTCGAGTCCGTGAACGACGCCGTCCTCCGCCTCTCCGCCAAGATGGCGCCCGACACCGGCCTGGGGACCACCCTCTGCGTCTTCACCATCGTGGAAAAAGACCGCCGCCTGCACCTCGCCAACGTCGGCGACTCGCGTTGTTACCTGTTTCGCGAAGGTCGCCTCCAACAGCTGACGGAGGACGACACGGTGGAAAACGAGGTCCTCCGCCGCCGCGCCAACGGCGAGGACGTCATCCTCGAGGACCGCTACCGCAACGCCCTCACCCGCTGCATCGGCCAGCCCATGCCGCTCGACGTCCAGGTGGTCGCGCACGATTTGAAGAAGGGCGACCAGATCCTGGTGTGCTCGGACGGAATCTCCCGCCTGGTCAACGACTCCGAGATCGCGCGCCGCCTCGCCGCCGCCCTCGCCCCCGCCGCCGTCCTCGCCTCGCTCGTGGAGGAAGCCCTCGCCCGCGGCGGCAACGACAACGCCACCGGCGTGCTGGTGCGCGTGGACGCGGTCTGAACCGCCCCCGACCGCGATGTCCGACCGCGTCGCCCGCTTCACCGCGCTGGTCGCGAGCCAGCCGGAGAATCCGCTCTTCCGCTTCAGCCTCGCCCAGGCCCTCGACGCCGCCGGCGATCCGGCCACCGCCGCCGCACACTACCGGCTCTGCGCCGACGCCCGCGCCGATTGGATGATGCCGCGCATCCTGCTGGGCAAAGCCCTGCTCCGCACCGGCTCCGCCGCCGACCGTGCCGCCGCCCGACCCGTTCTGGAGGAAGCGCTGGCGCTGGCCATCGCCCAGGACCACCAGGACCCGGCCGCCGAGCTGAGCGCGCTGCTGGCCTCGTTGGCGTAAGCGGGCGGCGCCCCGCGAGACCACGGAACGCCGCCGCACGAGCCGTCGCTCAATCCTCGGCCTGGAGGGCCGCGATGACGGAGAAGTCCTCCAGCGTGCTGGTGTCGCCCTTCACCTCGCCGCCGACCGCAATCTGCTTGAGGATACGACGCATGATTTTCCCGGAGCGCGTCTTCGGCAGGGCGGCCGCGATGCGGATCTGGTCGGGCTTGGCGAAGGAACCGATCTCCTTGCCCACGTAGGCGCGGAGCTGCTCCTTGAGCTCCTCGGACGCGACGACGCCGTTTTTCAACGAAACGAACACCACGAGGGCCTGGCCCTTGAGTTCGTCGGGTTTGCCCACCGCCGCCGCCTCGGCGACCGCCGGATGCGAGCCCAGCGCGCTCTCCACCTCGGCCGTGCCGATGCGGTGGCCGGAAATGTTGAGCACATCGTCGATACGACCGACGATCCAGAAGTAGCCGTCTTTGTCCTGCTGCGCGCCGTCGCCGGTGAAATACCACTCCGGATGCTTGGGGAACTCGGAGAAATAGGCCTGCTTAAAGCGCGCGTCGTCGCCCCAGAGAGTGCGCAACATCGAGGGCCACGGCTGGGTGATGACGAGTTTGCCGCCGGTGCCGCGCGGCACCTCCTTGCCGGTTTCGTCCACCACCTTGGCGTTGATCCCGAAGAAGGGCAGCGTGGCCGAGCCGGGCTTGAGCGGGGTCGCGCCGGGCAGCGGCGTGATCATGATCGAGCCGGTCTCCGTCTGCCACCAGGTGTCCACGATGGGGCAGCGGCCCTTGCCGATGAGCTTGTGATACCAGCGCCAGGCCTCGGCGCTAATCGGCTCGCCCACGCTGCCGAGCAGGCGCAGCGAATCGAGGCGGTGCTTGAGCACGTAGTTGTCGCCCCAGCGCATGAAGGCGCGGATGGCGGTCGGCGCGGTGTAGAGAATCGTCAGACTATGCCGGTCGATCATTTCCCAGAACCGGTCGGGCTCGGGCTGGTTCGGCGCACCTTCGTAGAGGAACACGGTCGAGCCGTTCGAGAGCAGGCCGTAGACGACGTAGCTGTGGCCGGTGATCCAGCCGATGTCGGCCGAGCAGAAATACCGGTCGGTGGGCTTGAGGTCGAAAACGTAGTGGGAAGTCAACTTCGCGCCGAGCAGGTAGCCGGCCGAGGTGTGGAGCACGCCCTTGGGCTTCCCGGTGGAGCCCGAGGTGTAGAGAATGAAAAGCGGATGCTCGGCGTCGAAGGCCTTCGCCTTGTGCTGGTTCGGTCCGCCCTTCCAGGCGTCGTGCCACCAGATGTCGCGGCCCTCGTTCATCTTGATCTCCTGGCCGGTGCGTTTGACCACGAGACAGGCCTGGACCGAGGGGCAGGCCGGCAGGGCCTTGTCCACGGCGGACTTCAGCTCGATGATCTTGCCGCGCCGCCAGCCGCCGTCGGCGGTGATGACGAGCTTGGCCTGGCAGTCGTTGATCCGATCCTTGACCGCCTCGGGGGAGAAACCGCCGAAAATCACGGTGTGGATGGCGCCGACCCGCGCGCAGGCCAGCATGGCGACCATGGCCTCGGGGATCATCGGCAGATAGATCGCCACCCGGTCGCCCTTGCCCACGCCGAGGTTCTCAAACACGTGCGCCAACCGGCAGACGTGGAGGTGCAACTGCTTGTAGGTGATGGTCCGGACGTCGCCCGGTTCGCCCTCGAAGATGATCGCGGCCTTGTTCTCGCGCACGGTGCCGAGGTGGCGGTCGAGGCAGTTTTCACAGACGTTCAGCGCCCCGCCCACGAACCATTTTGCGTGCGGCGGTTTCCAGTCGAGGACCTTGCGGAAGGGCTTGCGCCAGACCAGGTGCTCCGCCGCCATTCGCTTCCAGAATGTTTCTGGAGCATTGACAGACTCGGCGTGGAGCTTCTTGTAGGAAGCCATATTGCCAAGGTTGGCTTGGCGCTGAAACTCAGCAGTTGGTTTGAACACCCGTTTTTCACGGGACACGGAAGTGATGTTTTTATCCGACACGTTGAGGTGCTGGTTGAGGTTGGGGGATTCGTAAGTGCGCCGGTCTCCGGCGTGTCCACAAACGCGTCGTCCTTATTCCGACCGCTTTAGGCAGCGTCAAGCCCCGGGGAAAACATTCCCCGCGTCCACCCCCGGCCTCACTCAACGACTCTCCGAAATGCCCGCCAAGAAACCCGCCACGACCACCCGTCGCGCCCCCGCCAAAAAGAAAGCGTCCGTCAAAGACGCCGCCGCGCCCGAGCTTGCGCTCAGCCCTGAACCCGCCCCCGCCCCGGCGGTCGCGGCCG
>JAIXVP010000408.1 GCA_027482905.1 Opitutaceae bacterium | reverse complement strand
GTCGCCGCCGAACAGCTCGCGTCGCACGGTTTCGCCTATCACGCACACGGCGCCCCCGGAACGCAGATCGACCTCGTTGAAAAAGCGCCCCTCGGTGATGATCCACTTCGTGATCTCAAAGTAGATCGGAGTGGTTCCGATGATGGACGTCGTGCGTGCGGTGTGAAGGTAGACGGTGCTCATCGCGGCGGAGCGAATCGGCGCGATGGCGGCGACGCCGTCGATCTGCTCGCCGATGATCTCGGCGTCCTGCGCGGAAAAATTCGGCACGCCGCCGGAGGCGGGGCGGAAGCCGAACCCGGCACCAGGGCGCAGCAGCATGAGATTGCTGCCGAGGTTGGAGATCTGTGCCTTCACCGCGAGCGTCGCGCCCTGGCCGAGCGTGACCATGGTGATGATGGCGGCGACGCCGATGAAGACGCCGAGCACGGTGAGAAACGAGCGCGTCAGATTCCGCGCGATTTCCCGGACGGCGATGGCGAAGGCGTTCCAGATCATGGGCGGTCGCGGCGGTTCAGGTGCGGCGGACGTCCGACTCGATCAGCCCGTCCTTGATCAGCACGGTGCGTTTGGCGCAGGCGGCGACTTCGTCGTTATGGGTGACGACGAGCACGGTGATGCCGCGATCCACGTTGAGGCGGGTGAGCAGCGCCATGACTTCGCGGGTGGTGACGGAGTCGAGGTTTCCGGTCGGTTCGTCGGCGAAGAGCGTGCTGGGCTCGGTGACGATGGCGCGCGCGATGGCGACGCGCTGCTGCTGACCGCCGGAGAGTTCTCCCGGCGTGCTGCCGAGCTTGGTGGGCAGGCCGACGGACGTGAGTGCCGCGAGCGCCTTCGATCGTCGCTCCCGGCGGCCGAGTCCGCGGTAGAGCAGGGGGAGTTCGACGTTGTCGAGCGCGCTGGTGCGGGCGAGCAGGTTGAAGCCCTGGAAGATAAAGCCGAGCGCGTAGCGGCGCAGCAGGGAGCGCCCGTCGTTGTCCAGCGACTCCACCGCGATGCCCTGGTAGGCGTAGGTTCCGGTCGTGGCGACGTCGAGGCAGCCGAGCACGTTCATGAGGGTGGATTTGCCGGAGCCGCTGGGGCCGATGATGGCCACGAATTCGCCTCGGTTGATCGTCAGGTCGATGCCCTTGAGCGCCTGGAACGCGGCGTCGCCCGCGCCGAAGGTTTTGGTGAGGCCGCGCAGTTCGATGAGCGCCGTCGGAGCGGGCGCGCTCATGGTGCGGGCTGGTTGGCGCGCAGGATTATCAGGAGGCCTTCGGAAAGACCGGCGCCGGCGACCTCGGTGTCGCGTCCATCGCTCAGACCGAGTTTCACCGCGATGGCCGCCGGCTGACCGTCGCGGAGCACCCACACGTGCGCGTCCGCGACGGCGGGTTTGGCGACGCGGTCTTTGCTCGCGGGCTTTTTTCGCCCGATCATCGGGATCAGGCTTTGCACGAAGGATTTTTTGGCCGCGACGGGGGCGGTCGGGTCGACGGTGGCGGGAACGAAACGAAGGGCGGCGGTGGGCACCAGGAATACGTTTTTGCTTTCGGCGACAAGGATGTCGGCGGTGGCGGTCATGCCGGGGCGCAGACTCAAATCGTCGTTGTCGACCTCGAGGTCCGCCTCGTAGGTGACGACGTTGTTGGTGACGGCCGACCCGTAGGAAACCACCGTGACTTCGGCGTCGTAGGCGCGATCCGGCCAGGCATCGACGGTGAAGGTGGATTTCTGGCCCCTGGCCACGCGGCCGATGTCGGCCTCGGCGACGGCGACCTCGAGTTTCATGCGCTCCAGCTTCTCGGCGATGACGAAGAGCTGCGGCGCGGTGAAGCTGGCGGCGACGGTCTGGCCGGGCTCGATGCTTCGGGTCAGGACGATGCCGTCGATGGGCGATTTGACGACCGCCTTGGCGAGATCGGTTTCGTTGATCCGCACCTGCGCCTCGCTTTCGCCCACGGCGGCCCGCGCGCTGAGAAGATTGGCGGCGGCTCGGTCGGCGGACGCGATGGCCGTGTCGATCTCAAGTCTCGAGGGCACCTTGCCGCCGCTGAGCCGCAGGAGTTCCTGCTGGCGTGCGAGGGCGGCGGCGCTCTCCTTCACGGTGGCCTCGGCCTGGGTGACGAGCGCCAGCGCGGATTTGACCGCGGCGCGGCTGCTCTCGGCCTGCTGGGCGAGCTTGGCGGTATCCAGTTTGGCCAGGGGCTGACCCCGGGTCACGCGGTCGTTGATATCCACGTAGACCGCCAGGGTGGTGCCGGAGAGTTCGCTCCCGACCGTCACCTCATTTGTCGGCACGAGGTTTCCCGTGGCGGTGATGGTCAGGCTGATATCGCCGCGCTTGAGCACCTCCGTGGCATAGGGTGGGACCTGATGTTTCGTCTTCTCGACTTCGTGCCACCAGAGCCAGCCGCCGACGGTGAGGGCGACGACGAGCAGCGCGCCAAAGACCCACCGTTTCGTGTGTTTGCCCGGGCCTCCGGCTTTGATCGCGGCGGCGAGGTCGATGGGCTCGGCGGTGGCCGAGACTTCGGATTTGGCGACGACCGGGGCCGCGACGGAAGGACTCTTTTCCGGCAGGTTCGGGGGAGGCGGCTCGGGCGAAGGGTTCATAGAGGGGTCCAGCCGCCGCCGAGGGCCTGATAGAGTCGGACGTAGGCGGTCGCCCGGCTTGCGGCGGTGGCGACCGCCTGCTGCTCCAGGTCTAGCAGGGTGCGCTGGGCGTCGAGGGAAACGAGGAGGTCAACCTGGCCGGCCTGGTATTGCAGGGCGGCGAGCGCGGCCGCCTCGCGGGCGGCGGCGGTGGCGCGGGCGAGCAGATCGAGCCGCTCGGTGTTGC
>JAIXVP010000379.1 GCA_027482905.1 Opitutaceae bacterium | reverse complement strand
GGCGCGGGGGGGGGGGGGGGGGGGGGGGGGCGTCATGGGCGGGCGGTCAGATGCCCATCCGACGCAGGCGGTCGGCGGGTTTTTGCGCGGCGGTGGCGGCCTGCACGCGTTCCCAGTGCTCGGGACTGTAGAGATTGAACTTGGTCATCGAGCCGACGAGGACGACGTCCTTGGCGATGCCGGCGTGGGCGCAGAGCTCGGGGGTGAGCATGACGCGGCCGGACTTGTCGTAATTGAATGAAAGGGTTTTGCCGAAGAACTCGGCGGCGGCCTCCTGAGCTTCGGCGTCGGCGAGGGATTTTTCCGCGACCCGGTCGTAGAGGGCCTGGGCCTGCAAAGGCGGCAGGATGCTCAGGAAACCTTCCAGAGGCACGACGAGGAAGGTTTCGGCCTCCGAGTGCGCAGACCGCCAGGCCGACGGAATCGTGAGGCGATTCTTGTCGTCCAAAGTATGCCGGAACGTGCCGGTATAGAACGGTTTGCCAGGAAGGGACATGGGTTGCCGTGGAATTGACCTCCACAACGCCCCATTTCGTCCCACTTTGCTCCATTCTCGTCAAGCGTGGACCCACAAAAACCCACAATGACTTTGGGCGGAGGCGGGAACGGGGGCGCGAAGGGCCGGAGGAGGCGTGTCCGGCGGGCGTGCGGCCACGATCAAAATCCGGTGTGGCGACCGGGTAACCAACGGTTGCGCAGTCTGTTGCGCCCGGCGGCCGTTCTGGGCCGCTTAATGGTCGGTCCGGGGGCCGAGCAACTGGTCGATCACGTCGCGGGCGGTGTAGGAATCCGCGTCGGGAGGGAGGAAGCGGGCGATGGTGGCGGTTTCCGCGCCGGCGGTGAGGATGGGTGGTTCGGGGACGGGAGGCTGTCCGGGCGTGGCGGCGGGGCGGGTCTGGCCGAGGCCGACAGCGGCGAGCAGGCCGTTGCAGAGGCATTTGCGGCCGACGGTGCATTCGTCCGCGCCGCCCTTGGCGACGTAGGCGTCGGTCGGCTCGGCCGGGCAGCGGTAGTCGAGCGAGCCGTCCGCGCGGCGGAAGGGTTCGCGGAGGTAGCCGAGGTCGCAGCGCCGGGGGTGGGTGGCGTAGGTTTCGGGTTCGGAGAGGGTGCCGGGCAGGGAGAGGACCTTGAAGGGGAAGCCGGTGGGGGAGGCGCGTGGATCGGTGAAAATCCGGACGCGGCCGGCGCGGCTGAGGGCGTGGACCCGGGCCTTCAGGACGGGGTCGAGGCCGGATTCGGCGCAGAAGGCGAAGGCGGAGCCGACCTGCACGCCGACGGCTCCGGCGGCCCGGGCGGCGGCGAGGCGTTCGGGGGAGGCGCGTTCGCCGGCGAGCCAGAAGGGCAGGCCGAGGGCGCGGAATTTCTCCAGTTCGGGTTCGTCGCGAGGGCCGTAGACGGGCTGGCCGTCGGGCCCGGGGGCGCGGGCGCCGCGGGGCGGGGCGTTGTGGCCGCCGGCGGCATTGGTTTCGACGACGAAGCCGTCGACGCGGCCGGAGGATTTGCGGGCGAGGGTGGTGGCGAGCGCGGCGGAGCCGACGATGGCGACGAAGGCGGGCCGGCGGAGCAGCCGGGGGGGATTGGCCAGGAGATCAAAGGGATCGAGGCGAAGGGTGGTGGCGGGCGTGGCGTCGCCGGTCACGTCGAGCGCGAGTTCGGCGTCGGCGCCGGCGGCGAAGCGGTCGAGCACGGCGGGGATGGCGCGGGGAATCCCGGCGCCCATCAGGACGACGTCGACGTCCGCGAGCATGGCCCCGTAGAGGGAGGGCAGGGTGGCGGTCTGGATCTTTTCGAGCAGATTCAGGCCGACGGGACCGTCGTGGCCCTGTTTGGCCAGCCAGACCTCGGCGAAGTTTGCCGCGACGGTGAGTTCAAGCCAGAGGCGCGAGGGCGTGGCGGAGGGCATGGGGACGGCGGCGAAGGGCGCGACGGGGTTTTTGCCTCCCGGGATGAAGTAACGGGCGACGAGCGCGGCGGCGATGGCGGGGTCGGGGAAGGCGGTCAGGGCCCGTCGGAGTTCGCCGTCGGGGTCGCCGAGTTGCAGCCGACGGGCGAGCACGACGGGCAACAGGGTGCCGGACACGACGCCGAGCTGGCCGGCGGCGGAGACGGCGTGGGCGAGGCGCCAGCCGGAAACCGCCACGCCCATCCCGCCTTGGATCAGCGTGGGCAGGGGACGGTGAGCGGTGGAAGAGGGGCGGTCGGTGGAGGGCAAGGGCATGCGGCGCGTGGTCCGGAGTTTCGCCGTCACCATCACGAGTCACCACGGCAAAGCCCTCGCGGATATTGGCCAAAGCGGCGCGCGGGCTGGCGTGGGGCGGCCGGGGGGCGGGCTTTTCTTTCGTGACTTCACCGGTCTTTTCGGGCGCCTTTGTGCTAGGAGCCAAACCTCCGGAAAGGGTGGAAAGACCCGGTTCGGAAGGGTTTTCCAGCCTTCGTCCATGAACCCTTCACTCCGCGTCCGCCTCGGTCTGGCCCTGATGTCAGCGGGCGGTGTCGTCCTCGCGGAGGAAACGGCGCCGGCGCCGGCCCCGGCGAATACGGGAGATTACCGGGATGCGACCTTCGAGGAGTTGGGGGGGCTCACCATCAGCTCGGTGTCCAAGGCGGCGGAGGATTTTTTCCGGTCGGCGGCGGCGGGCTCGGTGATCACCGCCGAGGACATCCGGCGCTCCGGGGCGCTCACCCTGCCCGACGTCCTGAGGCTGGCGCCCGGTGTGGAGGTAGGACAATACAACAGCCGCGGCTATGCCCTGACGGTGCGGGGTTTCAACGGGACCGCGGCCACCAAGCTGCTGCCGCTCGTCGACGGGCGGTCGCTGTATTCGGCGCGTGCCGGCGGGACGATCTGGGAGGCGCGCGACCTGCCGCTGGAGGATGTCGAGCAGATCGAGGTCGTGGGCGGGCCCGGCGGCACCACCTGGGGCACGAACGCGATGAACGGCGTGGTCAACATCATCACGAAGAGCGCCCGGCAGACCCAGGGGACGCAGGTGACGGCGGGCGGAGGCGTTTACGAGCAGGCCTTCGCCTACGTGCGGCAGGGCGTCGAGACCGGTCCGAACGCATGGCTGCGTGTCTATGCCAAGGCTCTGGCCCGAGGCGAGACCGAGACGGTGGCGGGAGCCGCCGACGTCAACGATGCCTGGCATCAATTTCGTTCCGGATTTCGCTTCGATCACGAACCGTCCTCCGCGGCGAGCACGGTGGTGACGGGCGATGTGTTTTTCTCCGACGCGGACCAGTTGATCCTCGGCTCGCCGGGTGTGGGCAAAACCAGCGGAGGCCATCTGCTGGGACGCCGGGAACTGGAAGCGGGCGGCGAAGGCCGTTTAAGCCTGCAATTCTACTATGATCGCATCGACCGTGATTCGTTGTCGACCGTCAGCAGCGCCGATGTGTTCGACGCGGAGGCTCGGCACGAGTTCGATCTCGGGGAACGCCAGCGATTGTCCTGGGGTGCGAACGCCCGGGCGAGCCGCCTCGAGGACAAGGTCAGGACCGCGGCTGGATTTATCCGCGTGGTGCCGGATGTGAGGTATCTCAAACTTGGCGCGATTTTCGTGCAGGACACGATCCACCTTTCTCCCGGCGTGTGGACCGCGACGCTGGGATTGCGCGCGGAATACAACGATTTCACCGATCTGGAGTCTCTGCCATCCCTGCGCGTGGCGTGGACACCGTCGGACAGGCTCACCGTCTGGGGCGCTTATTCGCGGGCGGTGAGGATACCCTCCCGATTCGAGCACGACCAGTCGTCCGAGCAGTTGTTTTTCGGTCAACCGACCCGGACGATTCCAAGCGAAGAGGTCGAGTCCGAGACCCTCGACGCGTTCGAAGCCGGCGCGCGGCGGCGGGTCTCGAATTGGCTGACGGCCGGCGCGAGCGTCTATTTCAACCAATACCATCACCTTATCACGGGCGAATCGAGGGTGGACGCGACCCCCGGCCTGATCGTGACGGAGTTCGAGAACCTCGGCGCGGGCCGCGCCTGGGGCGGGGAGTTGAGCGCGACGGCGGAGGCGACCGATTGGTGGCGGTTGATCTTCACCTGGTCGGCGATCCGTATCGACATCGACTCCGATGCGAGGAGCAACGACGCCAGTCTGCCGGCCGTCGCGGACAAGAGCCCGGCGCATCAGCTCGGGCTGCGCTCCCTCTGGAACATCGGCAAGACCTGGGAGGCGGATGCGTGGCTGCGCTGGGTCGACGAGTTGCCCGATTCAAGGCCCGTGGCGGCCTATACCAGCCTCGACCTACGGCTGGGCAAGCAACTCGGGCGGGGCTGGGAGGTTTCGGTGGTCGCGCGCAATCTGCTGGAGCCGAGCCATCCGGAGTTCATCTTCAGCGGCGTGCGCAGCGAGGTGCCGCGCGGCTTTTATCTGCGGGTGGATTGGCGGCGATGAATGGATGCGCGAACAGTTTTGGTCTTTCCCTGGCGTCCCTTCGCGGGTTCGGATTCCGGCGGTTGATGGGTTTGTGGGTGTTTCTCGTCGGCCCGGTGGTGGCGGCCGTCGCGCCGCTGCCTGAATTCGAGATCAAGGCGCGTTATCTCGAAGCCTTTGTCCGCTATGTGGAATGGCCCGCCGCCGGCCGTTCGGAGGCGCCGACGCTGGTGGTGGGCGTGCTTGGGCATGATCCCTTCGGCGGCGCGCTCGAGGCGGTCTTCGCCAACCGCGGCGCGAACGCCCGTCCGGTGGCGGTCCGGCGCGTGGCCTCCTCCGCCGAGGCGCGCGCTTGTGATCTTGTCTTCATCAGCCGGGAGGAGGCGCGCCGGCAGACGGTCTGGCTGGCGGAGCTGACGGGCGCGCCGGTCCTCACGGTGTGCGATCACGAATCCTCGCTGAAGGAAGGCGCGGCTATCCTGCTGGTGCGGGAAGACACCGTCGAAGGGGGGCGTTTGCGCTTCGACGTCAACCTCGCCGCGGTGGACCGGGCCGGCCTGAAGGTGGGTTCCGACATGCTTAAATCCGCGCGCCGCGTCTTCCGCGACGATCGCAAGGGGGACTGACGCGATGCGTTTCGCCGATCTTCCCATCCAGCGAAAACTGCTCGGGAGCGTGCTGCTGGCGGTCACGGT
>JAIXVP010000176.1 GCA_027482905.1 Opitutaceae bacterium | reverse complement strand
CCGTAGATGTCGGCCAGGCGGATGGCCTCGTCGATGGCGCGGTAGGCGGTGGCCTGGCCGAGTTTTTTGTTGGCGTTCCAGATCTTGGCGGAGGGGAAGCGGGAGGGGCGTTCCTCGATCTGCGCGCCGGGGACGCAGCCCTTGGAGCCGGAGCCGAAGAGGTGGTCGAGGTGCAGGGCCTTGAGGCCGTTGTGGGTGCGGATGCCGTGGCGCGAGGCTTCGGCGCAGAAGCGCGCGCCCTCGGCGGCCTCGTCGGCGTGGTAACCACGATGTTGATACGCGGCGGCGACAAGGGTGTTGTGGGCGGATTCGGGGACGACGAGGTAGGTTTCGGGCATGGGAGGGGGGAAGAAGTCAGAAGTCAGGAGTCAGAAGTCAGAATCGGGTAGCGCTGGAATCGGTTCAGACGGCGCGGGCGATGGGCTCCTTGCCGGCGAGGAAACGGCTGAGGTTTTCCACGGCGCAGGAGGCCTGGCGTTGCACGCTCTCGTGGGTGCGGCTGCCGATGTGGGGTGTGAGAACGGTGCCGGGCAGGCCGAGGAGGGGGTGGTCGGCCGGGGGCGGTTCCTGATCGAGGACGTCGGCGCCGTAGCGGATCTTGCCGGCCTTGATCGCCTCGACGAGCGGGGCAAGCTCGATGAGTTCGCCCCGGCCGGTGTTGACGATGACGACGCCGGGTTTGAGGAGGGCGAGGCGGCGGGCGTTGATCAGACCCTTGGTTTTCTCGGTGAGCTTGGTGTGCATCGAGACGAAGTCGGCTTGTTTGAGGCCCTCGTCGAGGTCGTCGACGCGTTCGAGACCGTGCCAGCGGGCGAAGTCCTCTTCCCAATAGTTGGCGAACACGAGCACGCGAAGACCGAAGGCGCGGGCGCGGATGGCGACCTCCTTGGAAATGCGCCCGAGGCCGACGAGGAGGAGGGTTTTGCCGCAGAGTTCGTTGCCGGTGATGCGGGTCCAGCGGCCGGCGGCGACGTGGTTGGCCTCGACGACGAGGTTGCGCACGACGGCGAGGAGCAGGGCGAAGGTATGCTCGGCGACGGTGGTGTGGTTGACGCCGGGGGTGAAGAGCACGGGGAGGCCGAGGTCCTTGGCGGCGGCGAGATCGATCTTGTCCAGGCCGATGCCGTATTTGCTGATGACCTTCAGGCGGGGGAGGGATTTCTGCATGACTGCGCGGGTCATGGCGTCGTCGCCGCAGAGGTAGGCGTCGAACTGGCCGGCGAGCTCGAGCATGCGGGACTCGGGGAGCGGGCCGCGTTCGCGGACGATTTCAAAGCCGGCGGCGGCGAGCATCGTGTGGTGGATGCCGGGGGTGTCTTGGAAGGACGTGGTGGTGAGGAGGACGCGGGTCATGGAGCGGGGAGCGTGGGGATGGAAAAACGAAAAATGGCGGGGTAGTGCGGAGGCGACGAGCGGACAGCTTGTGAAAAGGTTTGCAGGCGTCTCGGGCGGATTAAGGCCGGCCTTGAGACAGGGCAGGCGGGAGGGCTTTGAAAGGGGCGAAGACGCGCGGGTTGGGTGGGATGGGCCCTGGCGCGGGGTGTGTCGGGTGCTACGTGCGCGCTGGGAACCGGCAGCAAAGCCTACAAGAAGGACACCATGCACGACATCTCACCCATCACCACCATCGCGTTCGGGTTCACGGCGGCACTGGTTTTCGCCATTCTGGCGCAGCGCCTGGGCTTGCGCCTACGGATCCTCCCGAGTCCGGCGTGGACCGCGGGAACGGGATGGAGAATCAGGGCGTGGAGGTGGTCTCCGGCTCCGCGATTTGCAGGGTGCCGGAGCGCACCTGGCCCTTCTCGTCGGGCAGGGTGAAATAACCGCCGATCACGTCTTCGCCGTCGGCGAAGGGATTTTTGACGAACGCGCCGCTGAACTTGAGCGTGCGAACCACTTTTTTGCCCAGCGGGTCGAGAATCGCGGCGGAACCGGTGACGAGGCCGGTGGCGGGATCGAGTTTAACCGCGACGCGGTTGGGGTTTTCCGGGGTGCCCGGACGAGCTACGGTGAAGCCGGTGGCGGTGGGCGTGAGATTTTGGTTGATGGGTTTGGAGAGCCGACTCAGCCCTCCGCCCGTGAGACTAAACTCGGCGGTTTTGGCGGGGTTCTCGAGCGGAAGGAGGGGAGGGCGGGTCTTGCCGACCGGCGGCAAATGGTTGCCGACGACGGCGAGTTCCTGCTCGAAGCCCAACGGATAGGTTTTTGACTTCGCTTGGTCGTATTTTACCCAGTGAACGGCTCCGGCGAGGGGCGGATCGGGTTCAGGGTCACCGGACGCCTCCGAAGTGGTTTGCAGCAGGCCCCAAAAGTGTCCGCCGGAGGTGGGGAGGAACCAAGGCAGGCGCCCCTCGCGATCAACCAGCCCCGAAGCGGTGAGTTTTTGTCCCAAGGCTGACTCCCCGGTGAGGCGGGAGATTCCGGCGGAGGTCAGATCGAGGCGGAGGTGTCCTATCCCCTCGGGCGCGGGTCCGACCGAAGGCGCGCTGAAGTCGTGAACGAGCAGAGCCGTGTGTCGTCCGGCTTGCGGCAGGGGATTGGTGGTGGAGTAAGGGCTGGCCGCCCCCGAGGTCGCGAGGGTGCCGGATTGAAAAACATCCGCCGCATTCAGTGAAACATAAACGCGATCCAGCACGGTATCCCACTGGAAATAACCGTTCACGCGAACCCCGTCGATGCGAGTGAAGAAAAGCCGACTCAAGGTGTTCACCTCTAAAGTGGTGTCGCCGTCCGGGGCGTCAAAATTGACCTTGAAGGAGCCGGAACCGACAAAGGTGCGCACGGCACCGGTAAAGCGGCGCCCGCTGCGCGTCACCCTCCAGTCGCCAACCAGGGGATCCACGGCGTAAATCTGCAGGCCATGATACTGCCCGGTGTTTCGACGCAAAGTAGAGGCGGCCACCTGAACATGCGCCACCCAGGCAAACTCACCGCTTTCGTTCCTAGCCTTAAAATCAACGAGATAAACGCCCGGGAGCCGCACGCTGCCCGACACGGTTTGGGTGGAGGGATCAAAAGTCAGGCCGGGTGGCAGGTTCTTGACTTCCCATTCCAGATGATTGCCGACGACGTCGGTGGTGAATGAAAGAGGGGTGTTGTCTTCGAAAAAATGGTAGGTCCCCGAGTAGGCGTTGGCGGAGAGGTGATAAGGCGCGTCGGGTTTGGTGCGGGTGGTCACGACCTCGCTCCAGAAGGAGTGGTTGTTGTCGTAGAACCGAACGCGGGCGCGGATTTCGTAATCCGTTTCGGGCAGGATGGGTTCGTTACCGTCGATGTTGAACTGGAAAGGCGGCCGGAGATTTAGGTGTCCTCCGTAGGTCCAGTCGTGCGTGCCGACTTTACGAATCTCCGCTTCGATCATATAGTAGTCCTTGCCGATATCCGCCTCTATGCCTGACCAATGGATTTCCACGGCAATCCCGCGAGAGCGGGGGGCGAGATCTTTGAGAATGACCGGAGGCAAGGGCGGGAAATCGTTGATCGCGGCGGTCTCGAGCCGACCGTTTCTTCGGATTAAAAATCGTCCGCTCGGGGGGTGCTGACAAAGAATCGTGGTCGCGGAGGGAAGGGTGCGGGCGGTGGAATAGTCGTGGCCTTCCAGGATAAGTTTACCGACCAGAAGGGGATGGGACTCGTTTGTCAGTAGGCGCGCCTGCGGCAAATACCTGGAGATGATTTGGTTCTGCTGGTCGAGAAGCAGCGTTCCGAAGGTCACCCGGCTAAAATCCGGGGTGGCGCTAAAAGTTTCCGAACCGTAGCCGTATTCGCCGGTCAGGGGCGTTTGAGGGCCGACCTCCCAGCCTTGGTTGGTCAGTTTTAGGCTGCGGATCCCGGCGAACTCGCGGGGATATCCCCAGTTGGGGCTGCCCCAGTTGGTCTGGTCGAGTATCTGCCGAAACTGCCACTCGGTTTTACTGGGAAGCAGCCTCACTTGGCGGGAGCCGTTTTCAGGCAAGGGGTAGGTTTTGATCGTTCCGGTCGCGGTATGGAGGAGCGCGAGGTCCCGAAATCCCACGATCCAAAGATCACCGCCCGGAGCGGCATGGAGGTAGGCCGGGGGCAGGTGCGATGCGGGGTTGTTGTTTGAGGCGGGCAGCGATATGGATTCAAGCGAAGCCAGATCGGTGGTGGAGAAAACGAGCAGATGCTCTTGCAAAGTATGGCCCACGTAGACGCGTTCACTCAGCGACGGGAGTCCAATACTGTAGTAGCCGTAGCCGCTGTTTCCATTATCAACCGACAAGAAGCGCGATTGCAGGATGCGCCCGGAGATTGCGTCGACCTTCAGGAGGTGGCTCGATTTGTCCGAACCGCCACTGATCAGATAATGAAAGGCGGTGCCGTCGTTCTCGGCGACGGTGGTCGAGGCGATGTCCGAGACCAGGATCGTGATCGGTATCGCGGACGGTCCGTCCGGACCGGTGAGCGAGAGGTCGATTGTCCGGGTGCCGGAGGGTAGGGCGGAGGCATCGACCTTTAGGCGAATCGAGGCGGAACCGACACCGCTGGTCGGACTGGCGAAGGACAGCCAAGGGACGGGACTTTCCAGTCTCCATGGTAGGCTGGGGCCATCGGTGTGAAGCTCGAACTCCACGATGGAGCTTTCGGAGCCGGCGACGGTGTAGGCCAGAATCGGATCTGGTTGCGGGCGTATGCGATTGATCACGAACGACTGGGTGGCTCCACGTAGGGCAACTCCGTTTACGATCGGATCCACTCGCCAAAAGTAGCTTTGCGGGCCGGTAAGTGGGGCAGACAGGTCGAGCGATGCGTGCTGGGTTTCTCCGATCAGCCCTTCGGGATCGGAACCGTCCAGCGCCGCCGCGTCGAGGGCAAGGTAGACGCGGTAGGACTCGGCTTCCGGGATGGGATTCCAGGTTAAATGGCTGGTAGGGTGAACTATGTGATTTTCTGCGGGGCTACGAATCTGGCCGTTCGGCAAAGACATCACATACTCGGGTAGAAAGATGGAGGTCGGAAAATTTGCGGAGAGTTTTTGGCTGGTGAGATGGAGGCCGAGGTTGGACAGGCGAACGGCCTCGACCGCGCCGCCCGAGACCAGGCGGTGGCCTATATTGGCCTTCAGCGCGATAATCTCCTCTTTTGTATAAAGGAATGCGCCGTCCGCCGAAAAGCTCTCCGGCGAGAAAAAGAGCGGGGAGGCCGACGCGTAGGGGAAGGGGGCGAAGGTGGTTTGGTCCAACAACCACTGACGGTAGGCCACCAGCGAACCTCCGGGTTGAAACAATAGGCGTCCCAGCCTGAGGCCCACGCTTTGAAAAGTTTGGATTTGCGCGTCGAGTGCGTGAGGCGGACTGAATTCAGGAGCCACCTGACCATCGGCGGCGATGGCATGGTGCGTGAGAACCAAGTCGTATTGGCTCGCATCGCGTGGACCGATGGAGGCGACCCAAAGCTCCGGCCGGGTGGGGTGCAACGTGAGAGCCTCCACGTTTTGGGCATCACTGGCGGAGCCGGCGTAGGAGGGTAAGGGCAGGCGCTGGCGCAAGGTGCCGTCGGACGCGGAACGAACTTCAAGCAAGAACGGCTTGAATAGCAGGAACCTCTCCGAGGTGTCGGGTGGCGGACCGGAGCAGAGCAGATACAAAAGGCCGTCGCGTTCGTCGGCGAGGAGACGGGAAACCGCATATGCGGGTGGTGGTGGCGGCAACACGATCGAGTTTTGGAGCAGGAGAGACTTGGCGCTAAACGTGGCGAAGGTGGAGGTGCCGGGAAAGTAGACCCGCAGCTCGGTGCCGTCGGTGGAGAGCGAAATTGACTGGGCTGGCGCCCCGCCGGACAGTCCCGCCGGTAGAATTTGGTGGTGGAGAACTTCCGAAGTATCGAGCGAGGTGGCCATCAAGGCATTGGCGAAGAGGGAATAGACCCGGCGGGAGCGGTCATCGGAGATGAAGTTCGCGGGTTGCCGCGCGCCTAGATTCACGAGGTTGACAATGAGATCAGCCGACTCGCCGTCGGCTTTGATGGTCACGGTTGCGCGGGCGGACGGTGCGTCGGATACGGAAGCGGTGAAGTTGATCCCGGTGGGTGTGCTCTGGTAGTAGGAGTTCAGCCAACTCGGCCGGTTCTCCACCCAAGCATAGGTTATCGGTTTGCTTCCAGGGTTCGCCCGAAACACATCGACGAAAATCGAGGATCCAGGCGAAGAGTTGACGAAGCAGAACAGGGTTATCTCGTTCTTTGACAGTCTCAAGGATTCGCTCCTGACGGTAAGCCCCACGTTCAACAGGAGGATGAAAGTCGCCGCGAAAATTCGAATACAGCGCAAGATCGACGAGGGCATGTAGAATGGCGGTTCGCGCTTGGCGACGGATTGAGCTCGGTAGGAAAATGCTTAAGCTGTGCCGGGTTTTAAATGGGGATTCGTTTTTGGCTCAGAGTAAACCCGGATTTGCCGAAGTCGGTGTGAAGATTTTGGTGGCTCGAAGAGAGCCGACCGGGTGGGGGGCGCCAGGAGCTGCGGGCGGGATTGCGTTGGCGGGCGGAGCGGGCGTTAGTGGCCGATACTCAAATGTCAAAATTGGCTTCGTTCGCCACCGCCACCCAACTCCTGCGCCGCAAGCTGGGCGCCCAGATCGTGCTGACCGACGCCGCCGCGCTCGCGGCGGCGTCTTTTGATTCCAGCCGCATCGCGGTGCGGCCGGCGGCGGTTATCCGGCCGACCAAGCGCGAACAAATCGGCGTGGCGCTCAAGCTGGCCAACCTCCACGGCGTGCCGGTGACGCCGCGCGGGCGCGGGACGACCTTGATGGGCTCGGCGGTGCCGCTGCACGGTGGCTGGGTGCTGGACCTGATGGGACTCGACGCCATCCGCATCGACGCCGAGGCGGGGCTGGCCCACGTGCAGGCGGGCGCGAATGTCGGTGCGATCCAAGACGCGGCGGCGGCAGCGGGTTGGTTTTACCCGCCCGATCCGTCGTCGAAGCAGTATTGCACCATCGGCGGCAACATCGCCTGCAACGCCGGCGGCATGCACGGCGGCAAATACGGGGTGACGCGCGACTTCGTCGTGGCGCTCAAGGGTTACCTGCCGACCGGCGAGTTCGTGGAGTGGGGCACGGCGACGCGAAAATTCGCGGCGGGCTTTAATCTCCGCGACCTCTGGATCGGCAGCGAGGGCATGCTCGGGGTGGTGACGGACGCGGTGTTGCGGCTGATCCCGGCGCCGGCGGCGCGGTGGACGCTGTTGACCAGTTTCGCCGACGAGGTTTCGGCCTTCCGGGCGGCGCGGGCGCTCTTCGCGGCGCGGGAGCAGCCGGCGATCTGCGAGTTTCTCGACCGCGCGTCGGTGACGTGCGCGGAGGCGGCGATGAAGACCACGATCTTCCCCGGTCAACCGGGGCGGCCGGTGATCTTGCTGGAGCTGGCGGGCTCGGCGGCGGAGCTGCGCGACGCGAAAAAGGCGGTGCTGGCCTGGGCGACGGCGCACGCGGCGGGGCACCGGGCGGCGAAAAACCGCGCGGAGGCCGAGGCGCTCTGGGCGGTCCGCCGCAAGTGCTCCGGCGCGATGTTCCAGATGGGCGACGCGAAGCTCAACGAGGACATCACCGTGCCGCTCGGCGCCTACGAGGAGTTCGCCGTCTGGCTGGAGCAACTCCGCGCGTCGTCCGGGCTGGCGATCCCGACCTTCGGACATCTGGCGGATGGCAACCTCCACGTGAACATCATGTATCACAAGGCCGTGCCGGCCGAGTGTCGCGCGGCGGAGAAGGCGGTGCTGGCCTTGATGAGGAAGGTCGTCGCGCTGGGCGGGGCGATCTCCGGCGAGCACGGTATCGGCCTGGCGAAGACGCCGTTTTTGCGCCTGCAACATTCGGCGGCGGCGATCGGCGCGATGCGGGCGGTCAAGCATGCGCTCGACCCGAAGGGGATTTTGAACCCCGGGAAAATGTTCGACGTCTTCGAGGTCTGGAAGGCTCCGCGGGTGGTCGCGAGTTTTCCGTGGGACCATAAGTGAGCGGCGGGCGCGCGTCATTTCCGGTCGCGCGTCGGCGGGTAGCGCCGCCGCTTGCCTCGGCGCCGGCGGCGGCTTGGCTTCGGGCATGACCGCCGTTCTTCGTCTGCTCCGTTTGCTGGCCCTGGGCCTCGCGCTCTTCCCCTTTGCTCGCGCGGCCGCACCGGCCGCCGCGCCCGCCGGCGACCCGGTTAAAATCGGGTTCTTCATGTCGCTGACCGGGCGCGACGCCTCCTTTGGCGAGGCCGCGTTGCGCGGCGCCCGGCTCGCCATCGACGACTTGAACGCCGCCGGCGGCATCCTCGGGCGTCCGGTCGAGCTGGTCGTCGAGGACAACCGCTCGTTGCCCGGCGAGTCCGCCACCGCCGTCAAGAAACTCCTCGGGCGCGACAAGGTCGTCGCCCTGGTCGGCGAATGCGCGTCGTCCCGCACGCTAGAGGCCGCGCCTCTGGCCCAGGCCGCCGGCGTTCCGCTGGTCACTCCGGCCTCGACCAATCCCCGCGTGACCGCCGTGGGCGACTGCGTTTTCCGCGTGTGTTTCGCCGATCCGTTCCAGGGCGCCGTGCTCGCCACCTACGCGTGGAAAAACCTCGGCCTGCGCCGCGCCGCGCTGCTCGTCGATTCCTCCGCCAGCTACTCGGTGGGGCTCGCGGAGGTGTTCGCGAAGACCTTCACCGGACTCGGCGGCGAGATCGTCGCCTCCCAGAAATACGCCGGCGGCGACAAGGATTTCCGGGCTCAGCTCACGGCCATCCGCGCCACCCGGGCGGAGGCGATTTTCCTGCCGGGCTACTACGTCGAGGCCGGCCTCGCCGCCCGGCAGGCGCGTGAGCTGGGTCTGACCGCCACGCTGCTCGGCGGGGACGGCTTCGAGGCGCCGCAGCTGCTCGAGATCGGCGGCGAGGCGCTGGAGGGCGCGGTTTATTCCACGCATTACTCGGCCGAAAGCGCGGATCCGGTCTCACGCCGTTTTGTGGCCGCCTACACCGCACGGCATGGGCGCGCCCCGGTCGGCCTCGCGGCGCTTACCTACGACGCCGTGCAACTCATCGCCGACGCCGCCACGCGGGCCGGCTCGGTCGAACGCGGGCCGCTCAAGCAGGCGCTCGCCGACACCCGTGAATTCGCGGGTGTGACCGGGCGAACGGGTTTTGATGAAAACCGCGACGCGCAAAAGGCGGCCGCCATGATCGCGGTGCGTGGCGGGAAGTGCGTGTTCGTCGAGTCGGTTCGACCCTAGGCGGCGCGCCGCCGGTTTGGGCGGGGCAGGGCAGGGGACAGCTGCGCGGTTGACGCGGCGGGCGCGGCTTCGTTTTGCTGGTCGGCTACTTTTCCGTTTCCCCTCCGCCCATGACGAACACGCACCACTGCGCCCAGCTCACCGCCGCCGATCTCGGCGCCACCGTCTCGCTCGTCGGCTGGGTCGATTCCATCCGCGACCACGGCGGCATCCTCTTCATCGACCTGCGCGACCGGAAGGGCGTCACGCAGGTGAAGTTCGACCCGCAGGACCATGCCGAACTCGCCGCCCAGGCCGCCACGGTGAAGCCCGAGTCGGTCATCGCCATCAGCGGCGTGGTCGTGGCCCGCCCCGAGGGCACGACGAACGTTTCGCTGCCGACCGGGGCCATCGAGGTCGCCGCCACCGCGCTCGTCATCCACAACATCTCCGATACGCCGCCCTTCCCGCTGACCGACGCGGGCGGCGACAAGGTCAACGAGGATCTGCGTCTCACCTACCGTTACCTCGACCTGCGCCGGCCGAAGATGCGCCACAACTTGCAAGTGCGCCACAAGGCCACCAAAGCCATCCGCGACTACTTCGATTCCCAGGAGTTCATCGAGGTCGAGACGCCCGCGCTCTTCAAATCCACCCCCGAGGGCGCGCGCGAATACCTCGTGCCCTCGCGCATCCACGCCGGCCAATTCTACGCGCTCTCGCAGTCGCCCCAGCAGTTTAAGCAAATCCTCATGGTCGCCGGCGTGGAGCGCTATTT